>NZ_JASOYK010000010.1:0-120878 GCF_030226685.1 Paenibacillus sp. UMB4589-SE434
TTCCCTGATAGCTCAGTTGGTAGAGCACTCGACTGTTAATCGAGTTGTCACAGGTTCGAGTCCTGTTCGGGGAGCCATATGGAGAGATGTCCGAGTTTGGTCGAAGGAGCACGATTGGAAATCGTGTAGGCGCCACAAGCGTCTCGGGGGTTCGAATCCCCCTCTCTCCGCCAGTAGCATGGCCCGTTGGTCAAGGGGTTAAGACACCTCCCTTTCACGGAGGTAACAGGGGTTCGAATCCCCTACGGGTCACCATTACAACTTCTCAACTGGTAATAATTGAGGGTTGAATAAGCTTTGAAGATTTGATATGATATAAAAGTCGCTGATGAAACAACAACATGGACGCTTAGCTCAGCTGGGAGAGCATCTGCCTTACAAGCAGAGGGTCGGCGGTTCGATCCCGTCAGCGTCCACCATAATATCGCGGGGTGGAGCAGTTCGGTAGCTCGTCGGGCTCATAACCCGAAGGTCGTAGGTTCAAATCCTGCCCCCGCAACCAAATAAATCGTGGAGCTGTGGTGTAGAGGCCTAACATGCCTGCCTGTCACGCAGGAGACCGCGGGTTCGAATCCCGTCAGCTCCGCCATTTAATTAATATTGGTTAGGGCGATTAAGTACGAAATTAGGCTCGGTAGCTCAGTCGGTAGAGCAAAGGACTGAAAATCCTTGTGTCGGCGGTTCGATTCCGTCCCGAGCCACCATATAAGTTTTGCGCCGGTGTAGCTCAGTTGGTAGAGCGGCTGACTTGTAATCAGTAGGTCGAGGGTTCGACTCCTTTCGCCGGCACCATCTTGGAGGATTAGCGAAGTGGCCAAACGCAGCAGACTGTAAATCTGTTCCCGTCCGGGTTCGGTGGTTCGAATCCATCATCCTCCACCATTATAGGGGCATAGTTTAAAGGTAGAACAACGGTCTCCAAAACCGTTGGTGTGGGTTCAATTCCTGCTGCCCCTGCCAAGAAGATCTTGGCGAAAATGAATATTTTTAGGAATGTGGCGGTCGTGGCGAAGGGGTTAACGCACCGGATTGTGGCTCCGGCACTCGGGGGTTCAAGTCCCCTCGATCGCCCCATATACCTTTGGGGATTAGCCAAGCGGTAAGGCAACGGACTTTGACTCCGTCATGCATAGGTTCAAATCCTATATCCCCAGCCATTTGCGGACATAGCTCAGTGGTAGAGTATCGCCTTGCCAAGGCGAGGGTCGCGGGTTCGAATCCCGTTGTCCGCTCCATTATGGCGCCATAGCCAAGTGGTAAGGCAAAGCTCTGCAAAAGCTTTATTCCCCAGTTCAAATCTGGGTGGCGCCTCCAAAATTTTTAAAAGATTTGATTGAAATGGCTTCATATGTGCCCTTAGCTCAGCTGGATAGAGTATTTGACTACGAATCAAAAGGTCGGGAGTTCGAATCTCTCAGGGCACGCCACTTAAATTTAATATGCCGGTGTGGCGGAATGGCAGACGCGCGCGACTCAAAATCGTGAGGGAAACCGTGGAGGTTCGAGTCCTCTCACCGGCACCATTTCAAAATTCAGACCCAAGATGATCTTGGGTTTTTTTATTGCTTTAAAAGAATAATTTATAGACAGAATAACTTATAGATAGGGAAAGCATACAACAATATTCGTTAATAACTAATTAAGACTTGTTGACTGCATATGCGCAGCATCTAAAATCGTATGGGCCTTGTTTGTATGGCATGCTTGTTTAGTAAATGGATTGCTATTGTATGCAACTACCGAGAATGTAGGACAGCTTATCCAACAACAGAATCGATACGATTGTCTATATTCTAATACAAAAGCCAAGCAGTGAAGCTTATGCTCGCGTCTGCTTGGCTCTTTATAATTATAATATTTTATTGCGTATCACTGTTAGTAACTGGTATATCTGCAGTTGGAGCAATCACTGCACGGCTAGGTTCGCTTCCTGCGCCATCGGTCAATCTTTTGATCATTTTCTCAATGTCGAGTCCTGAGACATCTTTGAGCATTTGTGGCGCTGTCGCCATAAGTTGGGTGACATAGTTGCTGACGCGGGCTGCTCCTTCACCATGCCCTGTATCTACTACCGTCAATTTGTCAATCGACTTAATTGGTTCAGCTACTTTACCTGCTAATTCAGGAAGCATCTTTACGACAATGTCGAGCACTGCTGCTTCGCCAAACTTTTCGAATGCTTCAGCTAGCTTCTGCTTGGCTTCTGCTTCAGCTAGACCTCGCAAGCGGATAACATCGGCTTCAGCTGTACCACGAGCGCGTTCTGCGTCTGCAATTGCAAGACCTTCAAGCCGCTTCTGCTCGGCTAATGCCTTCGCTTCGGCTTCGATGCGGTATTGCAGCGCATCCGCTTCAAGAACTTTGCGGGATTTTTCCGCTTCCGCAGCTTGAACGACGGAATAACGCTCTGCATCGGCCTTCTTCTTCACTTCAGAATCATATTGCTTCTCGCGGCGCAGTATTTCTTTGCCCTCGAGATCGATTTCACGTTCTTTTCTAACCAGTTCAACACGCATTTGCTCTTCAACTACACTTTGCTTGGAACGTGCTTCCTGGATATGATATGCCTGATCCGCTTCGGCTCTTGCTTGATCCTGTTCTTTCTTAAAGGAAGCGATCTTCAGTTCTTTCTCTTTACCGGCTTCAGCAATATTCGTATCACGAAGGAGCTCAGCCTTCATACCTTCTTCCTCCGCCTTCGCCTTCTGAATTCGAGAATCACGAATTGCTTCTGCCTCAGCAATATCCGCGTCTCGTTTTACAGCTGCAATCCGAGGCTTCCCGAGTGCTTCTAGGTAACCATGCTTGTCGCGAACGTCTTTGATGGTAAAAGAGACAATTAACAATCCCATCTTCTTGAGATCTTTAGCGGCAACGGATTGAACCTCCTGCGCGAAGCGATCACGGTTGCGGTATACTTCTTCGACGGTCATCGATCCAAGAATGGCCCGAAGATGACCTTCTAATACTTCTTGGGCTTCACTCTGCAATGCCACCGTAGGCTTCCCAAGAAACTGCTCCGCAGCTGTTGCCACATCTTCCACAGATCCTCCGATTTTAATGATAGCAACGGCGTCTGTCAGGACTGGAACCCCTTGCTCGGTGTACACTTCAGGTGTTGTGACATCGAGCTTGTGTGAAAGCAAAGATAAAAACTGTGATTGCTGGAAAATAGGAAGTATAAAGGCACCGCCACCGCGGACGATTTTCATCTTGCGGCCGGTTTCATCTGAGGACACATTACGGCTGCCTAGATATGAACCAGTCACAATCATTGCTTCGTCTGGGCTTACGGTTTTGTATCGTGCCCAAAATGCCAAGCCTAGTACAACGATCACACCCACTAGGATAAGGGGTATCAATAAATAATCTTCCATCCCATTCTCTCCTTTTTATTCATATATGTATGAGAAAAACTTCGGAATGAAGCTTTTCACAACAAACGAACATATGGATTGATTTGTGTGGTAAAGAATATGATTTAACTAAGAGATTATTCAAGGATGGATACAAATACCGTATGTTCTCTCACCTCGATAACAACTACCCGACTATCTTGAGCTATAGCAATTCCATCAAAAGAGGCCGCGATCTGATTCGTATTGCTTACCCCAACTTTAATCAGCACTTCACCATAGCCCTGGGCGGGTATCGCAATACTGACATCCCCAATTGAGCCTACTAATTCATGGATGGAATAACCAATAGAATTCTCACTGTTCTCCATCGGTTTTATATAGAGGAAGTAAACGAGCACAGCTATCAAAATAGCTCCTGCAACCGCGATGGTGACTATAAAACCAGTGTGAAGCAAGGAGTATCGGGTAAGCAAAATGCCGATGGCGCCAATTGAAGTTAAGCCGCTGACTAGTACAGTGGGCTGTAAAAATTGAACATGGGTATCACCGACTACAAAGTGAAAGGCATGTTCCAATAAATCGCTAAATATTAGCGTAACAAGCGCATAAATAACACCAAACACGAGTAAACCCCAATATAAAGCTTCCATCGCATCACTCCTCACATGAAAGCTGCCTCATCTGCTTTCCATTTGGTAATGAAATCACTCTAATGGGCAGTTATGGAATTATATACGTTTGAATCAGGTGTTAGTTTCAATGGGCGAGGGGCATGCAGAACTGGAGTCTATGGAGGCCCCCGACTTCAGTCTAGGTTTAAATACCGTCCACAGCCTGTTTTGAGATGACAAGAAACAACCTAGAATAAAGACATAAGCAAACGACATATGAAAGGTGGTGACGAACACAATGCAAAAGAAAGGAAATACTCTAGCATTACTGTTGATCGGACTTGGGGCATTCCTCTTGTTGAGTAAGCTTGGTTTAAGCTTTGGAGGATTGTTCGGATACCTGATACCAGTTGCAATGATTGCACTTGGATATTACGGCATTAAAGCAGGAAATTCGTTCTTTGGTTGGATATTCATTATCATCGGTGCCATTTCCTTAATTGGCAAGTTGTCCTGGATTATCGGCTTACTTATTGCAATCGGCATGATATGTTTTGGAGTGTCTATGCTGGTAGGCAAACGTAAAGGGTATCCAAATTAAACATAGGCTACTGAAATTCGAAATAAGGAGGGTTAAACAGCATGAGCAATATATTCCGGCGAGTACGAGATATTACACTCGCCTCACTAAACGAACATTTAGAGAAGTCGGAAGACCCGATTCGCCTCATTGACCAGTTTCTGATGCGTACTCGTCAAGAAATTACGGAAGCGGAGCGGTTGTATCAACAGTATGTCATGCATGCGAACCAGATGAAGCAGCAGCTTAATCAAGCAGCGGAACTTCGCGATCGTAGAGAGCAGCAAGCTCTGCTGGCTCTTAAAGCTAATGAGGAATATGCAGCTAAGCTAGCCCTTCAAGAGAAATTGATGCATGAAGAGAAAGTGTTAAATTACACAGATTTATATGATAAAAGCAAGCAGGCGATTCTCGATCTGGAAGAACAACTGCACACTTTAAAAAGCGAATTCCAAACGGTGTATGACAAACGTCAAATGTTCATCGCCCGTATGCAGACGATTCGTTTGCAGCAGCGTATGAACGAACGGGGATTGGGGAATCCAAACCAGGTTGATGGCATGTTCCGTCGATTGGACGATCGTGTGACTGATATGGAGTGGGAATCCCAAAGCTTGCGCGACGTTCGCCGTATGAATGAAGCCAGCTATAGAGGCTCTTATGAAAAGGATGCCCAAGTGCAGCAGGAGATGGAGCGCTTGAAGCAGAAGCTGAACACACCTAAGGAGTGATAGAAGGATGAACAAGAAGCTGTATCGTTCCACACGTGATTCTAAAATGTGCGGACTGTGTGGCGGACTTGCGGAATGGCTGAATATCGATGCAACACTCATCCGTGTGTTGTTTGTGATCGGGGTCATATTTTCCGGATTCACCCTGCTCGTTGTCTACTTTGTCATAGCACTTGTAGTTCCGAAAGAGCCTCGGCCGCATGGCCCGATGGGATTTAACGGTTCGAACGGATATGGTCCAAACAATTACTATGACCAACAAGGCTATAATGGCGGCTATGCAGGTGGAGGATACTCACATGACCGCGATGCCCAATACCATCGCAATGACTATCGCAGCCGCAACGATTATCGCTCACAGCAGCAATATAACAGTTCGTACGATAACAACAGTTCGAATATCGACTCCATGATGGGTGATATTGAGAAGAAAGCTATGATGAACGAATTACAACAATTGCGCGAGAAACTCGCAAAGTACGAGAAAGGGGATAAGTAAAATGGGAGTATTTAAACGTATTAAGGACATGACAAAGGCATCTGTACATGATTTGTTGGATAAGGTTGAGGATCCGGTAGTAATGTTGAATCAATACCTGCGTGATATGGAGCAAGAAATTCGTGAGGCTGAAGTAACAGTCGCTAAGCAAATGGCTAACGAGCGCCGTATGAAACAACGTTACGAGGAAGCAGTACGCGTTTCGGGTGAACGTGAAGCACAAGCAGGACGTGCATTGACTTCAGGCCAAGAGGAATTGGCAAGAAAATTGCTGGAAGAAAAATTGTACTATGATCAAAAGATAGTAGAATTCGGCGATCTCCATGCTCAGGCGAAAGCACAGGCAGAAGAGTTGATGCATCAAATGCACGTCATGAAGGATGAGTTCTACAAGCTTCGTAACAAACGTAATGAATTGGCTGCACGTGCTCAAATGGCACAAGCCCGTAAGCAAATGTCATCCATCAATACGCTGCATACAATTGAAAGCGGAAGTGCATCGCTTGGTTTCCACCGTATGGAGGAGAAAATTATGCAGCTAGAAGCAGAAGCTGATGTCCTGCGAGTGCCATATAGCTCAACCGCATCTGTTTATCAACCGCCGGTTGATCCTGAAAAGCAATTAAAAGTAGAAGAACAACTTGCAGCATTAAAGCAAAAGCTCGGCAAAACGGAATAACCTCTTGGGGTTTAATGATAGAGTATGATATGCTAATCATTGGGCTAAATACGGCGATGCATCCTGCATCGCCGTTAGTGCCTTTGTACAATGACAGAACAGGAGGTGCGACATGTTGTCGAATAACCGAATACTTGCTTATATTCTTATTGTGCTGGGGCTGTTTATATTAATCGGAAAATGGCTAAGCTTCGGGACGTTTGTCGCCCTTGTGCTGATCGTTGTCGGCATGCGTAAAGTGCAGTCGATGGAAACCAAGATCGGATATGTGCTGCTCGGTGTTGGTGGAGCCATACTTCTGTTGGAGCATCTGCCGTTGTTTATTGGCATCGTTCTTATCTCATTAGGCTTATTTTATGTCAGATCGCGTAAGGTGCAGCCGAATGAGCAAGTCATAAAGCGTCAGAATTTATCGACTAGCTTAAAGTGGGATCGTGAGCCTTATCATCTGTATAGTCAAAGCTTATGGCATCTTGTCGGGGAAAGTGATATTGACTTGTCACTTGCGATTCTGGAGGAACCAGAGACAACGCTTCTCTTCCAAGGAGTTATTGGTGATATTGATATTATAATTCCAGACCATATCGGTGTTGAGATCGAAGCAACTGTTTTATTTGGACAAATCGATGTGGGCCATGACAGAGACACGGGATTTTTTAATAAATGGACGTGGCGATCTCCAAATTATGAGAAAATGGATCAAAGAGTGAAACTGTATCTTTCGTATATCGTAGGAGATATTGACATTAAATTGCACTAAGTCAGGTGAAAGGAGAAGCTTTCCGCATGAATAGCAAGAAGAATGCAAATATGGTAATACGATTTATGGGGGAAACGCTGCTCCTTTCCTTTGCTTTGTTTTTTATCATCGTATACATGCTGCAATCAGCGGGTTATGTTCAGCCCTTTGAAACATGGGCAGCTGGAGTAAAGGCAACGTTATCAGCTCTACTGGTCGTTGCTGTTATTGCGACGTTATTTGGTTTTTATCAAGGCTATAAGATCAAGCGCAGAATTGAGCTGCTGCGCGAATCGATGGTGCTCTTAGAGAAGGGCAACCTGTCCAGACCGATGCCGGAGCTCGGCAATGACGAACTTGGACAGCTTGCGGAACAATTAGGTCGGGTCAGTAAGCGTTGGGAGGAGCAAGTGACCTCCCTGCAGCGTCTATCGACCAATAATGCGCAGCTTGCGGAACAAGCGCGAATTACGGCTATAATTGAAGAGCGGCAGCGATTGGCGCGGGAGTTGCATGATGCGGTCAGTCAGCAATTGTTTGCGATCTCAATGACCGCAACTGCAGTCAAACGTACGTTAGGCCGTGATTTTGATCGGGCAGAGCGTCAGGTCGAACTGATCGAAGAGATGGCATCGGTAGCGCAATCGGAAATGAGGGCGCTGCTGCTGCACTTGCGGCCGGTACACCTGGAAGGCAAGGGGTTAGTTCAAGGGTTGCGGGAACTGGTGCATGAACTGCAGTCCAAAGTCCCGATTGATATTCATTGTGAAGTGGATGAGGATATTCAACTGCTTAAGGGTGTGGAGAATCATCTGTTCCGCATTATTCAAGAAGCACTATCGAATACGTTACGGCATTCCAAGGCTGAGCGTATGGAGATTAGGCTGCAGAATCGTGAGGATGCTGTAAGACTGATGATTCGTGATAATGGAGTTGGTTTTCATTGGGAGGATCATAAGCAGGCAAGTTACGGTCTGCGTACAATGCAGGAGCGTGTTAACGAGATTGGAGGCTCTATTCAATTTATTACGGCCCCTGATAAAGGAACACGTATTGAGATTCGGGTACCAGTGTTAAAAGACGAACCGGCTTGGAAGGAGGAAGAGGTTAGCGATGGCGATAGAAATGGATATCGAGACATCGATTCGGGTGCTGCTCGTGGATGACCATGAGATGGTCCGAATCGGTCTTGCTGCTGTATTAAGTACGGAAGATGGCATTGAAGTTGTTGGGGAAGCAAGCAATGGTGAAGAAGGGATCAGGCTTGCCCAGGAATATAAGCCGGATGTTGTTCTTATGGATCTTGTCATGGATGGCATGGACGGTATCGAATCTACACGTAAGTTGCTGCAGCTTTATCCGGAATGCAAAGTAATCGTACTGACCAGCTACCTGGATGACGAGAAGATGTATCCCGTTATTGAAGCGGGGGCTTTCAGTTACTTGCTGAAGACGTCACGTGCGACGGAGATCGCAGAGGCGATCCGTGCGGCGGCAAGAGGTCAGTCTGTACTAGAGTCGCAAGTGGCGTCCAAGATGATGAACCGTTTTCGTCAGCCAAAGCCGACCCAAGCTGCTCACGAACATCTGACAGAGCGCGAGATGGACGTACTGCGATTGCTGGCACAAGGCAAATCCAATCAAGATATTGCGGATGATTTGTTCATCGGAATAAAAACTGTAAAATTTCATGTGACAAATATATTGGCGAAGCTTGGTGTAGAAGATCGAACGCAAGCAGCTATATATGCGTATAAGAACGGCTTAAGCGAATAAATGACAAGGCAGCTCCACGTACTGTGTATACAGTATGGGGGCTGCCTTTTCTTTTTGTCTGCTAGAACGAGTAGGCAGTCGGAATCGCTTTCTCGCCTTGTAGGACAAGCTATACGTAAGTTCACAAGTACATAAATAACTCTATCCGACATAACTTAACATAGTCAAATCATAGGATAAGTACGTGTGAGCCTATGCAAAATTTACCGAAATATATAGGTCGATTATCGTAGGAAATGCTCGATAAAGCTTGATGGAATCAGCATTTACAGAAAGCAGGAGTCTTACAAAACAAGCAGAAACAATAAAGAGACCAGTGCTAAGTCCAAGTCTACCCGGGGGCCGTAATTAAATGGCCGATAAGGATATGAATACCGAGCTGCGGCGTAGGGATCTGCAATATAATTTGCTGCGACTGCAGTTGGACTAGTATCGGGGGAGGTTTTAGCTTTTGATTTTTTCCCCTTCTTTTTACTCGGTGCAGTCTCCTTCGTCTCCCCGGATAAATGTGCTGGAGAGGAATCAGCGTTTAAAATGAGCTTGCCGTTCTCACAATGACTCAGACGTCCGATATACTCTCGACCATCTTTGGTCACAACACCAACTGAACGTCCACAAAATTGTGATATCGTTCTTTCATCCAATGGTATAGGGATCATTCTCACCAGTCTCCTTTCAACAAACGTTTTGTTATTTAATGTATTCAAGACGTGACAGTCGCGTATGGACGTTCACCTAACGGTCTTCAGCCTATTTTGCTAGTAAAAGACACTATTTTGTAATGGAGGTCGACGACATGATGAAACGACAAGGAAGATGGATTGCAGTGCTTAGCTTGACTTTGTTTGCGATGTGTGGAGCTGCGGCATCCTGGGGCGGTCCTATGCTCAGCAGTGCTGCTGCAACGGTAGCAAAAGCGGATCAGAAGCAGGTACCATCCATTTCGGAACGGGTAAGCATGTTGTGGGTATTGGCTGAGCTTAGCGGCGAACGCAAATTTAACACCACCATTACGGTGCAGGGAAGCTTTCATACGGCGGAAGAAAACTGGGGGAAGGAACGGAACGAGTGGTCGCTTGTCATTAAACACAAGGAGCCATTTGCCGAAGTTACAGAGCACGGGCGTACCGTGTATCGTTCTCATTATGGCGCTTCCTCTTGGGAAGGCGATATCCTTTTATTTCGCGAAAAGGATGGACGTGCCTATTATGTCGTGACGATAAAAGGGGCTGCGAATGGCGGGATGAAGCAGAGCGTGGAAGAAGCTGATCGTCTTCGCAGTCTGTTAACGGGTGGGGACTATGAGAACGATTGGAATGCGACTGTACAGACGGAAACGAGCTTAAGACGTGATGCAGCATGGGCAAAGGCAGAGCAGGCAATCAAAGAATGGGGCAGCGCTAATCCGTTGGATATATACGAAGATGACAGGACAATCAGTGCTTCTTACGAGACTAGTTATATGGGTGAAGGGGTTGCGATGAAGGATGGGCACGCGAACCTTCAGGTTGCCGTACAGGAGAACGGCAGTACGGGAATAACACGAATCTCATTTGGTACTCCATTAATCTCTGGAGAATACTAGGAATGATTTGTCTAGAAAGATGGAATCCTGCAGATTTATGTGCTAAAATGGCATCACATTCGAAATAAAAATGTTGAAGTTCTATAAACGAGTGTAAGGATGATGGAGAGAGATGACTGAGATGCATAATCAAGAATCGATATTGTCCGATGGCGCCGTCTTTTTCATTTTTGGTGCTACCGGAGACCTTGCGCGCCGTAAGCTGTTTCCTGCCATATACAGCTTATATCGTGAAGGCAAGCTTGGCGAGCGCTTTGCCGTTGTAGGACTTGCGCGTCGCCCGCGCACGAACGATGAGTTCCGTGTAGATGTTCGTGCATCGATTGATGAATTTTGTCGATACGATGTGAAGGATAATGGAGAGTGGGAACGATTTGCTGAGCATTTCGAATACAAACCTCTCGATATCAACAATGTGGACGGTTTCCGCGAGCTGACTGTGCAGACGGAAGAGATTGAACGTAAGTTCGACGTTCCAGGCAATCGCTTATTTTATATGGCGCTTGCGCCAGAATTGTTCGGCAGCGTTTCACATAACTTGCGTGATGGTGGAATGCTGGATACAACAGGCTGGACTCGGCTTGTCATTGAGAAGCCATTCGGGTATGACCTGGAGTCGGCAGAACGCTTGAATGAGCAGCTTAGCTCTGTCTTTAAGGAAGAACAGATTTATCGTATTGATCACTATCTCGGCAAAGAGATGGTTCAAAATATTGAAGTGATTCGCTTTGCGAATGCCTTCTTCGAGCCGCTCTGGAACAACAAGCACATTGCCAATATTCAGATTTCCTTATCTGAGACCGTAGGCGTGGAAGAACGCGGCGGTTATTATGACCATGCTGGCGCTTTACGCGATATGGCTCAGAATCATATGCTGCAAATGCTGACGATGATCGCCATGGAGCCACCAAGCCGTCTCCATCCGGAGGATATTCGTGATGAGAAGGTTAAGGTGCTTCGTTCCTTGCGTCAATATCATACTGCAGAGGAAGTACATGATCATGTGATTCGCGGTCAGTACTCCGCTGGTGCTATGAAAGGCAAAGAACTGCCTGGTTATCGCGAAGAAGAGAAGGTGAACCCTGCATCCGTAACGGAGACTTATTTTGCGGCACGGGTATTTGTGGACAACTTCCGCTGGGCGGGAGTACCGTTCTACATTCGTACAGGCAAACGCCTCCCTGTGAAGACCACCGAAGTGGTCGTGGAGTTCAAGAGTATGCCATCTAACGTTTATTTGGGTCGTAAGCATAAGCTTGAGCCGAATCTCCTTGTTATTCGGGTTAATCCGATGGAAGGGATCTATGTCCGTATCAATGGCAAGAAGCCTGGAGCTGAAGGCGGCATTCAACCGCTTGCTATGGACTTCTGCCAGAGCTGCATGATCGGCATTAACACGCCGGAAGCATACGAGCGTTTGATCTTTGACGCAGCACGCGGCGATTCAACGTACTTTACCCGTTGGGATGAAGTGGCTGCAGCGTGGTCCTTCGTGGATAAGATCGCTGAAGCTTGGCGCGAATCGAACGATGATCTTCACCAATATCCAGCCGGATCATGGGGGCCACAGGCTGCTAATGAACTGTTGGAGCAAGACGGTTATCGCTGGTGGCCTGTGAACGGCCAAGAAGAAGATACCGTTGTGTGGAAATAACGATCGACGACCGACTAGGAGGCGAAAGCGTTGTTTAAGATTTACGATATCTCGATGACGATTCAAGACGGTATGCAGGTCTACAAGAATAAAGATGAGAAGAAGCCAGTTATTCGCAACGTACAGAATTTCTCGAACGCTAAGGCATATGAATCGCGGATCGATATTGATGTACATTGCGGCACGCACGTAGATGCGCCGTTACATATGTTGGAGAATGGCGATACGATTGAATCGATTGGACTCGATCAACTTGTTGGACATGCACGTGTTCTGGACTTAACACATTTACAGGATAGCATCGGTCGCGAAGATTTGGAGCCATTTGGCTTGCAGCGCGGAGACTGGGTTTTGTTTAAGACACGTAACTCTTCTTCGGAAGAGTTTGACTTCGAATTTGTATTTCTGAATGAGACGGGAGCTGAGTACTTAATTGAGCTTGGTGTAAAAGGTGTAGGTACGGATGGGCTCGGCATTGAGCGTGCGCAGCCGAACTATACGACACACCGACCGCTTTTCCAGAATGATATCATTATTGTAGAAGGCTTACGCCTAAAAGAAGTGGAGCAGGGAACCTATTTTATGGTGATTGCTCCGCTTAAGCTGACGGGTATCGAGGCGGCTCCAGCACGCGCGTTCCTGATTGGCTCCTAAGCTAAGATATAGGCGGATGAATGACTGGACTGTGCTCTCTTTTAGAGGCACAGTCTTTTCCGTACTAGAGCTGAGACTGTGTTACAGAGTAAGAGGCGCAATCTGAGCTGCAGCAGGTATAAAGCGTGTTATCGATAGATATAACAAGAATATGATGGAAAAGGATGATGATACATGACAACTCCGGTACGAATTTCCCAAAATAGCGCTGTACTGCTAGAAAAAGCACGTCGGTTCGGTCTGTCTGATGAACAGCTGCTTCAAGTGATTCAGCATAACGATGTTGCTTTATTATGTGAAGCGGGCAACTACACGGAATGGGTAACTTATGCTCGTGAGCATGGCGAAGATCTTGAATCAGCAGTGACACACGGCTACAAGATGACATTTAATACGGTGTACGGCCTGAAAAATTGGGTGCGGGAACGCTTAGGCTTCGAAGCAGGCTCTGATTATACCGAAAGTGAAGGGCGTATGGATGGCCTTCAAGTAAGCGCGGAGGATGCAGCTATGCTGGAATCAACACTAGCGACGAATTGGGTTGTCGTAGATCAAAGCGGAGATGCCGAAATTCATGATGTCACATTGGTTATGCGGGCATTTTACCAACCAGAATCCCGTTTCTAAGATACCCTCTTTTATGTTAGAATAGATGTTATGTGATTTTGAGATGAGAGGGCTAATGTGATGAGTAAATCGTTAACAGACCAATTGATTAAAGAGGTCGATAAGCGTCGTACGTTTGCAATTATTTCTCACCCGGATGCAGGTAAGACTACGCTTACAGAGAAGCTGCTTCTATTTGGGGGAGCTATCCGTCTCGCAGGGACGGTAAAGGCACGGAAGGCGAGCAAGCATGCGACGAGTGACTGGATGGAGATTGAGAAGCAGCGCGGAATCTCGGTAACCTCATCCGTCATGCAATTCGATTATAATGGGCATCGAATTAACATTTTGGATACACCAGGTCACCAAGACTTCAGTGAAGATACGTATCGCACATTAACAGCAGCGGATAGTGCTGTGATGTTGATCGACGTTGCCAAAGGCGTCGAGGCACAGACAATCAAGCTGTTCCAAGTATGCGCGAAGCGGGGCATTCCGATCTTTACGTTTATTAACAAATTGGATCGTGAAGGCCGCAGTCCTTTTGAACTGATGGAAGAGCTGGAAAATGTGCTTGGTATCCGTTCTGTTCCGATGAACTGGCCAATCGGTATGGGCCGCGGTTTATGCGGCGTGTATGATCGGATGAAGAAACAGGTTGAGCTGTTCCAAGGCGATGATCACTCTACGATCAAAGTCCAGAAGGTTGAAGATTATAGAGATCCGGTAATACGCGAGATGGCGGGGGACTACTTGCACGATCAGTTGTGCGAGGAATTGGAACTGCTGGATGTTGCCGGGGATGAATTTGACTATGAAAAAGTAATGAATGGTGAGCTGACACCAGTATTTTTCGGTAGTGCGATCAATAATTTCGGCTTGCAGACGTTCCTGGAGAACTTTTTGCAGCTGGCACCTAAGCCATCTTCCCGTCATACGACAGAAGGCGAGATTGAGCCGACCAATGAGAAGTTCTCTGGTTATGTCTTTAAGATTCAAGCCAATATGAACCCTGCTCACAGGGATCGGATTGCTTTCCTGCGTATTTGCTCAGGCAAGTTCGAACGCGGCATGAGCGTAAAGCATGTTCGTGTAGGCAAAGACATTAAGCTGGCTCAACCGCAGCAATTCCTTGCCCAGGACCGAGATATCGTGGATGAGGCATTCCCTGGAGATATCATTGGTTTGTTTGATCCAGGCATATTCCGAATCGGAGACAGCTTGAGCCAAGGCATGTCAGTCAAGTTTGATGAGCTTCCAACTTTCTCTCCAGAAATCTTTGCGCGTGTAACGGTAAAAAATGCGCTTAAGCATAAGCAGTACCAGAAAGGCGTAGACCAATTAACTGAAGAAGGTACGATTCAAGTGTTCCATAATGCTGGAGTATTTGATGAGACGATTCTTGGTGTTGTCGGTCAGCTCCAATTCGAAGTATTTGAATACCGAATGAAAGCGGAATACGGAGTTGATGTACAGCTTCAGCGTTTGTCTTTCCAATTCGCACGTTGGGTTGTCGCTGATAATATCGATCCAACGAAGTTCCGTATTAATTCACAGTTGGTGAAGGATAAGAACGGCAATTTTGTTGCTCTATTTGAGAACGAATACGCGATGCGTACAGCTATGGAAAAAATGCCGGAAGCCAAGTTCTTGGAGATGGCCCCTTAGTCTTAGTAAGTAGGAGTGAGAAGACGCATCCTATTGGGGTAACTCATGGAGAACTTTTAAACAGATGAACAGAACCTTCAGTTCCGCTGCGTAAGCGAGACTGAAGGTCTTTGTTATTATATGAACAAACATATGAGCTATGATGATAACATTATTCTTCTAAACAGAATAAATAGATATGAGATCACAACCACTCGTTAAACTTGCGAATGTACCAAGTTTTAACTAATTGGGTTAAAAGACAATACCCCATTAAAATACCGATCAGCCATGGGAAATAAGATAACGGCAGCGGTTGCAAACCAATCTCCTCACCTAGCAGCGTAAAGGGAATGCAGATACCCGCAACCATGATGAGTACGGTCAGCAGCAGGACAGGCCAACTGGCACGGCTTTGGAAAAACGGTATTTTTTGAGTTCGTATCATATGAACGATTAACGTTTGTGAGAGCAGACCCTCTATAAACCATCCCGATTGAAACAGTGACTGTTCCCCAATCGTATTGGCAGCAAATACGTAATACATTACAAAGAACGTCGAGTAATCAAAGATCGAGCTGATTGGGCCGATGCAAAGCATAAAACGACCGATTGATTTGGCATCCCATTTGCGGGGCTTGGACAAGAACTCTTTATCCATGTTGTCCCATGGGATTGAAAGTTGGGAAATATCGTAGAATAGGTTTTGTATGAGCAAATGTATGGGCAGCATAGGCATAAATGGCAGAAAGACGCTTGCACCAAGCACACTAAATACGTTGCCAAAATTAGAACTGGCTGTCATTTTAATGTACTTTATTATATTGCCGAATGTTTTTCTCCCCTCAATAACACCTTCTTCCAAAACCATGAGACTCTTCTCCAACAAAATAATGTCTGCTGATTCTTTGGCGATATCTACCGCTGTATCGACAGATATCCCGACATCTGCTTCCCGCAGCGATGCAGCATCGTTAATCCCGTCCCCCATAAATCCAACGGTGTGTCCCTTGCTCTGTAAGGCGCTTACAATCCGCGCCTTTTGCAGTGGATTTAGCTTCGCAAATACGGAAGTTTGTTCTGCTAGATCAGCCAGATGATGATCTGGCATGTCGTCGATCTCACTGCCAAGCACGATACGCTCCACATGTAGGCCTACATCTCGGCACACTTTGCGGGCTACGGCTTCATTGTCACCTGTTAGCACTTTCACTGTTACACCATTATCATGCAGCGCTTGGATGGCTGGTGCTGCACTTTCTTTGGCAGGATCAAGGAAGCAGATGTAACCTATGAGTGTGAGGTCGGATTCATCGTGAACTGTATATTGATCGCTCTGTGTGCGAAGCTCTTTAGTCGCAACCGCCACAACACGCAGGCCATCGCTGTTTAACGACTGCACGATCTGCTCTATGTCTACACTTATTTCATCTGTCATCGGAACGAGCTGCCCCTGATCAGAGACATGGGAACATATACGGAGCAGTTCTTCCATTGCCCCCTTGCAAATGAGCAGATGCTGATTGTCCTTTTCTAAGATGACAGACATGCGGCGACGGTTAAAATCAAATGGGATCTCGTCCACTTTCTGGTATAAGAGCTCCGCGCCAAGTATATCTTGGAGTTCGGCATGCTCAAGCACTGCAACGTCTAATAAATTTTTCAGACCAGTCTGATGAAAGCTGTTTAAATAAGCATACCGCAGCACGTTTTCGTCTTCATGGCCATGAATGTCCAGATGCCGTTTTAGTACAATTTTATCCTGAGTCAGCGTGCCCGTCTTATCTGTACATAAGATGTTCATCGCGCCAAAATTCTGAATGGCGTTTAGACGCTTAACAACAACTTTATTGCGGGCCATCGTATTTGCACCTTTTGCGAGATTAGAAGTTACAATGACGGGAAGCATTTCAGGTGTTAAGCCAACAGCTACGGATAGGCCAAAGAAAAAAGCATCGAGCCAATCTCCCTTTGTGAAGCCGTTTAGGAAGAAGATGATCGGAACCATAATGAGCATAAAGCGGATCAGCAAGAAGCTTACACTGTTGACGCCTTTATCAAAGCTTGTCATAGGACGAGAGCCGACTAAGGTCTTCGCCATCGCGCCGAAATAAGTGCGGCAGCCTGTAGACACAACGATACCTGTGGCAGAACCACTTATGATGTTGGTGCCCATATAACACATGTTGGGCAACTCAATGGCGCTGTGGCGCAGCTGACGCTTGTGCGTCGAGAATTGGGCATGACGCGGCAGTGTATCTTGTTTCTCCACAGGCAGCGCCTCGCCAGTAAGTGATGATTCACTGGCGAACAGGTCCTTAGACGTTAGTAATCTAATATCTGCAGGAACCAAGTCCCCAGCAGACAGATGAATGATATCCCCCGGAACCAGCGCCTCCATATCGATCTCGTAAGGAGCGGATTGCCTGATGACAGAGGCGGTAGACTTGACCATTTCCTTTAATTTCTCTGCCGTGCGCTGAGAGCGGTATTCTTGTGTAAAGGAAATAAGGACACTAATCGTTACCATCACGCTAATGATGATGGCAGCTTCCGTATCTTTGGTGATGATCGAGAATAAGTCCAGTCCGAGCAAAATCAAAATAAACGGATTCTTAAAGCAGGCAAGCAGCTGCATGTACCAGGCTGGTGCCTTGTCTTGAATAATACGATTGCTCCCGTGTTGTGCTTGTCGAAGTGTGGCTTCTGCATTTGAAAGCCCTAGTAAAGTCGTGTCGTATTCCTCAAGCACGTCATCGTAATGCCAGGAAGAGATTTCAATTAGGCGGGATGAGATTTGCTTGATCGTGTCGTCTTGATTCGTGTGTTTGTTTTTGAATCTGTTTGTAAACATAGTGATACTCCTCCTTCGAGTGGAAGCAATGCGAAGGAGCTCCATAAAAAAACAGCCCCCGGATAGGAGAGCTGTTCGTTCAATTCTTGAAAGCTGGTGGAACAGGTGACAGCTTTAAATACACCTGCTTATGTATAAGAGGTGGGAAAAGTTGACAATATCCTCTCCGCAGCTGCAAGAGTTGATCCTCTCCGCAATGCTTTTTGCATAAAAAATTTGTAAATAGGTTGAAAAACATAAAAGGTCGCCAACTACTGCTGCCGTCCATCAGACTTTTCCCTCCTCCGACTCATAAAAATAGGCCCCCTAGAGATAGGGGGCCATGGTGAATGCGCACGCGCAAATAAAATACCATCTAGAGCCCCCTGGTCGAGTTTTGGCACTATACAACGTAAAGACATTTGTCTTAGCCACCTTATGAAAAGCCTTAATCCGGCAATTCCTGTTCTACCCATGGGCATCTTTCGATATTTCTGGGCAGTGGCCTGTGTTTGTATAGGAGCCTCACCTAACGAGGTCATTTGACACCCCTAATAGTAGTCTGGACATTTGTCTTTGTCAACTGTTTTCAAACCGATTAAAATTGTAATTACTGGATGTTATTTTGTTTCTTTCTTTTTAGTCCTTTACTTTAACGCTGCGTTAACGTTTAGAATGAGAGTATCACGTGAGAACTATTTGGACTTAAAGAGGTGACGTCACCATGAAAATACAGGAAGCTTCCCGATTATTGGGCATGACCCCACGATCAATTCGTTACTATGAAGAACGAGGGCTGCTCGCTCCCTTTAAAAAAGAGAACAACGGGTATCGTGTGCTTACCAATGACGATATGGAACGACTGAGGATGATTGGCAGGCTGCGGGAATTAGATCTGCCCATAGATGATATTCAACACTGCTTGAACGATGCCATGGCGGGAGAATTGTCTAAGCTGCGTCCTTTCTTGTTACGTAAACGCAATGCGCTGGCAGAAGAATATGTGCAAATGAGAACATTGATGAAACTGATGGATCATATGATACACGCCTCAGACGATATGGAAGGAGAACAGGCGATTATGGAATTGGAACAAGTGACAGAGCAAGCGAAGCGGGTAAGAGAGCTGCGATTAAATTGGCAGGACAGATGGAACTTTGATAAGCAGGCAAAAGGGTATGACGCAGCCGTAAATCGCATTCACGGGAATTCCGATGTTCATGCCGACTATGAGAGGGTACTGCAGCGGACAAGTGGAATAATACAAGTAAAACCAGGAGAACGCGGACTCGATCTGGGAATTGGAACAGGCAATCTATCTGCTCGCTGTTGGGAGCAAGGGGCGCTTATGACCGGTGTTGATCAATCGGAGGAGATGTTAAAGCAATGCCGGGCCAAGTGGCCAGAGTTCAGGCTGTATTTGGGTAATATGATGTCTTTGCCTTTGGCAGATGAGAAGTTCGATTTTATTATGTCGACGTATGCACTGCATCATTTGACAGAAGAACAAAAGTGTATAGCGCTGGATGAGATGGATCGAGTCCTCGTGCCAGGTGGCCGGATTGCAATTGGTGATCTGATGTTTGAAACAGAACAGCACCGTAATGAATATATGATTCGTCTGAAGAAAGAAGGAAAGTTTGAGGAAATTACAGGGATTTTGGATGAGTATTATGCAGATCGTTCCCGACTGCTGGCATGGTGGGAGAAGCACGGATATGAAGTCCATGCAGAACAGCTTGGCTTGTTGGTTCACTTGGTATATGCGCGGAAAAAATGTTAGGACAATTACACGAGGGACGCGGTTATGCTAAGCATAACCGCGTCTTTTGTTAGAAATTCTATCATGGAAGCTAACTGTTTTTGGATAAGTGTTGCTGGATAATCGTAATGTATTGCTGCTGCTGCTCAGGACTGCTTTCTTTCCATATCAGTTCAAACAGGACACCAAGACCAGGCAATGCGCGCTCATCGCCGTCAACCGAACCAACGATCATATCCTCTACATCTGCATCGGTTTTGTTCGAGATTTTCTGAATGATGGCCTGACGCAAGTTAATTAGTACGCTCATTCGTATGCCCTCCTTCTGTCATCGCTTTCATCCATTAGCGTAACCATGGTGAGAAAGAACCATGCATGTGGATTATGGAGTTGGTTAGGACAAGCAGGTTGAGCTATGATATAATATTTCACAAAACGTGACGGGAAACGGGAAGGTGAACCCATGGCAAATAAGAAGCAGTATGCAATTATAGGTATGGGGCGATTCGGCTCCAGTATTGCTCGCAGCTTAAGTAATCTTGGCTTTGAAGTGCTGGCGATTGACTCAAGTGAGCAGCGAATTCAGGAAATTGTCAACATGGTAACACATGCTGTATCTGCGGATTCTACCGAAGAAGAGGCATTAAAAGCGCTTGGCGTTCGGAACTTTGATGTCGTGGTTGTAGCAATTGGTCAAGATATTCAAGCGAGCATTCTAACTACGCTTATTCTTAAAGATCTAGGTGTACCCATGATTGTTGCTAAGGCGCAAAATGAGCTGCACGGAAAAGTATTGAGCAAAATCGGTGCGGATAAAGTCGTATTCCCAGAACGCGATATGGGGACACGTGTCGCTCACAATTTGATATCGCCTAACATATTGGATTACATCGAGTTGTCTGATGATCACAGTATTGTCGAGGTTCGTGCAACCGGCAGTATGCTAGGACAGAACTTGATTGAGTTGGATATTCGCGCGCGGTTTGGCTGCAACGTAATGGCGATTAAAAATAATGGACATATTAACATCTCACCATTGGCGGATTACCGATTACGTGAAGAGGATGTATTGGTCATTGTCGGTCAGAACGACAATCTGAAAAAGTTGGAGTTGGCATATTCGGGAGCATGAGAAACAACATGAGTATAAATTCAATTACATCTTTGCATAATCCGCGTGTTAAGCAATGGACGCAGCTGCAAGAGCGGAAGCATCGCAGCCGCGAGGGACGCTTTATTGCTGAAGGCGTACATCTCGTTCAGGAAGCATTGCGTTCCCAAAGTACAGTGGAATGTGTTGTTTATGATATGGATAAGGGAATTCCTAACGAGTTACGATTGGCTGCTGCGAATGAGGGGGAGGTCGAATGGATCGGTGTGACAGATGCGATTATTCGCAAATGTACGGATACGGAGACCCCGCAGCCCTTATTTGCGGTCATGAAGAAACCTGCAACGGACTGGCGTTACTTATTCGAAGACAAGCAGGCACTGGTTGTAGCTGTTGATGGTGTGCAGGACCCGGGAAATCTGGGCACGATAATACGTACAGCAGACGCAGTAGGTGCAACTGGTGTTGTTGTCGGTAGAGGGACGGTTGATCTGTATAACAGTAAGACGGTTCGCTCCACAATGGGTTCTTTGTTCCATCTTCCTGTAGTTGAGGGAGATCTTGAGGAACTTATTCCAGAGGCGAAGCGGCACCATGTGCGTGTAGTTAGCACAAGCTTGCAGGCCGAAGCGAATTGCTATGAGCACAGCTTTACCGGCCCGACCTGGCTGGTCGTAGGTAATGAAGGTAAAGGGGTGTCTGCGCAGGTACAGGCACTGGTCGATGACGCCGTCATTATCCCGATGCGCGGGCAGGCTGAATCGCTTAATGTGGCGATGGCAACCTCGGTGCTGCTGTATGAGGCGATGCGTCAGCGGTATTTTTACAAGTAAATTAACCGTTCCGCGGTGTTTTATGCTGTCTTTTTTGAGGCAGATTATATGTTATTGTAGGAGATAAATTTATTACAGAAAACCCTTATAGTGTAAGGGTTTTCTGTATATTCAAATCCTTCAATCTATAGATAAATATAGAAATGGTCCTGTTAAAACTTGCTGTTGATTTACTGATTATTATCTCGCTTGTGAAATGGATTTCTGTTTTTGCCATTCGGAGGAACCAACCTTTTCCCAATAATCACTAGTTTGCTTATCGAAAATGATAAAGTAATCATTTGCTATCTTGATGAATTCAAACCTGTTCTGTACGTTTTGTGCTGAAGATTGCTTACTCGGTGTCTCGACATAATCAACGTGTTTTGTTTTTAAAGATTGTGATATCAACCATGAGCTTAAAAGAAGACATATACCTAAAAATAATATCGATATAAATTGATGATTCTTACTCATTATATAACCTCCAAAAGTAGTGAATTTCATATATTACCAAATGTAAGGACGAAAGAACAAAAAAACAAACATATATTTCTTATTAGACATTGTGTTCTCGTATTCCTAGCTGTCTAAATAACGAAACCAAGCCAGACAATGTTGCGAATATTTAGCGTCGACACGATTAAAGCGTTCCATCTGACGTTTCAAACGAGCATCCTAAACCAGACAGGGACTGGAAAGTTTCGAATCTATCTCGATCAATTTCCATTCTCTCGCTCCTCCCCTCCGATTACAAACTTATCCGCAGCAATAGCTCACCCTTATGCCGTATTATCCGTTCGTATTGAATATTAGGAGGATTTAAGATGGCATTTCAAAGGACTGCCTATTTCATGATTTGTCTTGGAATACTTCTCTCTTCGTGTACGAGTCCATCATTATCCAATAAACCTGACCAAGCCAGTAATGCTCCAACTTTTCAAACAGGTGTTCTTTTTCAAAGTTCAAGTTTTAACGATCCGGCGGAACGTGAAATAGCCGAAATCCTTGAAGAGAACTTAACGGCTGTTCTGGACAAAGATAAACAAAAGTTTGATGATACGTTTGTCATGCCAAAAGATGGCGAGATTTATTATTATGTCATGGATCCACCTTATCAAAGGTTTGAAAAATTAATGTTTATTCCTTATCACAAACCCAATAGAGCACAGGTAGTAGTGACATTTACAGTTAAAGAAAAAAACAATGGGCAGTGGGAAGAGAATACTAGAAATCGGACTTATACCTTAGAGAAGGTCAGAAAGAAAGTGTGGAAGATTATTACATTGGATTGAGCGCGCATTTTGGTCATCATTTTCTGGCCACTAATGTCCTCCTTTAATTGGAACTGACATTTATAAAGTTTAAAATTTATGCAATAATTATCATGTTTTTAAAACTAAATGCTTCTCTCATGCATCTATTTAATTAGATAAAGAGGGGAGAATTGGGGAAATTGGAATCGAGGTATGGAGTCACGACGGCGATCTGCATTCTATGCGGCATGTTAATGATGGCAGGTTTTCTATTTTTATGGCCAACCTATCAGCAGAGTGGCAATTTGTCTGCATTAAGCGATACTTGGTCCGAGAAAAGCGTTCATATTGGTTTCCCTGAAGCAATGGAACCACAGTTATATGATGGGGATGCGGGGACTTTTTTAACAAATACGCTAGGTAACATTCTAGAACCTGACAAACCTTTTACAGGGCAAACTTTTGCACTTGACTCGGATATATATGGAATGCAGCTAGATACAATAAAGGCAGGCTTACAAGAGGGTAGCATTCTACGAACCTGCGTGCAGGAGGCGCCTCCAATATTGCTCGAAGCGAATGCCTCTTATGAACTACATAAGGAAAATAGCCATTGGACGATTGTATTCCGAACAACTGGCATACAGCAGTTTAAGCTATATAGCCCGATGCCGGTCAGGATAGAAGGAGAAGGAGTTACAGTAGTCCATCAGGAGGAAGCGCAGGTAGTTATCGTCACACGTGTCGGCAACTATAGCCCCATCGACCTGTATTGGTCATCCTAATAGGTGCTGCATTGAGTATCTTAGAAATGATAAAGTTATGAATAGAGGTTATAGACCTAAAGACATCAAGATTTAGCTGGGAGGTTGTTATCGGTATGAGAAAAGTATCTTATGTTCCCGAAGCTGTTGATCAGTTGAAAATATGGAATGAGCCGCCTATGTGGAAAGTGGAAGGTCAAGATTTGCTGGTGCGGTCAGCAGGAGAGAGTGATTTTTGGCTCAAGACCCACTACGGTTTTGAGGTTATGAATGGACATGTATTTTACGATGAATATGATACAGACTTTACAGCAGAGGTATCGTTAAGCATCAATCCAGAGTCAACATACGATCAAGCGGGACTTTTTGTGATGCTGTCCGAAAACTGCTGGTTAAAGACCTCCCTTGAATATATACCAGAAGGGCCCTCTCATTTGGGCGCAGTTGTGACCAATAATGGGTACTCGGATTGGTCTACCCGTAATTACCCCAATGATCTTAACACTGAACGGTTAGCATTTCGAATCGAACGGAGAAATGACGATTACACGATATATGCTGCTACTAGTCAAAGTGATGGCAAATGGGAGCAGCTGCGTATCGCTCATCTCCATGCTGAGGAGCCTGGCAAGTCTGTACAGATTGGACTTTATTGCTGTAGTCCGACACCGAATAACGGCTGCGAGACTAGGTTTCATTCATTTACAGTAGAGTGCGAAAACTAGTAATAAATATAGGATTTGCTCCAGATCCGAAGCCGTCCATCCCCCATAGTATGTTTGATGGGGATGGACGGCTTTAGTTTGTTTAAAGGTGATGATCGAAGTGATGTATCAGATAACTAGACATCATTCAGATCATATACACAACGATTGACAGGATATGTTCGCAGTAATTCTATGCGGATTACGGTCTTTTTTGCATTTGGAAAGAAGTAGTTCGTTATTACTTATAACGAAAGTCCTAAATTGTTCCGATATATGAACTGAAGAATGTTTGAACAGCATTCGACTAGATTACTGGGGGGTTACACCACGATGCAAATAAAAGTAAAAAACCCATTTAAGTTTTATTCGCAATTGTCTCTGCGAATAAAATTGCCTGTACTTATTAGTGCATTAGTCGTATGTACGTTAGTCAGTGCAAGTATATTTATGTATTCGTTTGGATCAGGCTTGCTCATGGACAAAAGCAAGGATGAAATGCAGGCCAATGCTGACCGGATAGGGGAAAACCTACTATCTATGGTTCAAATGGAGCAGCAGACAACCTATTTGGTGGCTGTACACGATACCTTTAAAGAGTTATTAGAGCTTCGAAACAATAACAGCATGACAGATAAGCAATTTTTCTCTCCACAAAATGAACTTTACACAAAAGCAAATGATATTTTAGCCAAAAGTTTGTTAGGCGCAGAAGAGAAACAATCACTGACGCTTATTGATACGAACGGTGTTATTGTGGCAAGCAGCAATGTAGAATCGGTCAGAGACGATCGTGCAGACAGAGATTATTTCAGACAGGCGATTAAGGGAGAGTTCTTTGTAAGCGATGTGCTAGTATCCAAAAGCACTGATTCATTAATTGTGGTGACAGCTGAACCAGTGAAAAATGACGCTGGCGACGTCCTTGGGGTGTATATCAGTACGATAGATACGGCTGCTGTAGTTGAGATGCTGCAGGATATCCAAATAAATGACGAAGGTTTAATCTACATCGCCAGCCGTACGGGAACTCTTGTTTACCATTCAAAAGACCCTTCTAAAGTAGGCAAGCCGTCAGAGGCGGATTACTTAAACGAGCTTATGCTGGAGCATACGGAGGGCAAAATATTACGCGGTGATATTGATCATCCGGACAAATATATTCGTTATTCCAAAATCCCGATTGCCGATTGGACCGTGGTAGTGGAGGATAGTTATCAAGATATCAAGAAACCGTTGGACGTGCTTATGGGCAACATTATGGTCATTACGTTAATTGCGATCGTTATTGCTGTCGTAGCCGGCATTGTATTGTCGAGAGCGATAACATCACCTATCGTCAGATTGATGAATTTATTTAAGCAAATGGCGTCAGGAGACTTGACCGTAAGTGCAGACGGAAAGTATAACAGTGAGTTTAAGGAACTGGCAAACAGCTTCAACGTGATGGCTTATCAAAATAAGAAGCTGATCTATAACATGAACAAATCGATCGAAGTGTTAAATAACAGTACAAACGAATTGGATCAATCATCGAAAACGGCCGCACGCTCCATGCAGGAAACATCGGTAACCACGATGGAAATTGCTAAGGCGATGGAATCCCAATCGAATGATACGGAGCACATTGTGGCCAAGTTTGTCGGATTAGGCGATAAAATTGTTTATATTAATAATCGCTCCCAGTCAGTTAAAGAACGTGCGGAAGCGATTATTGAAATATTTAATGTGAACAACGAGATCATTAATCAATTGCTCCAAATTAACAATCGCAATGAGCAAGAAGTGAAGAAAATTTCGATGACTACTCAAATGTTGGCGGAAAGCTCCAATCACATCCGAGCAATTACGGGAGCGATCTCAAATATTGCAAGCCAAACCAATCTGTTGGCATTAAACGCTTCTATTGAAGCGGCGCGAGCTGGTGAGCATGGCCGCGGCTTCAGTGTTGTTGCAGGTGAGATTCGTAAGTTGGCTGAGCAGAGCTCAAAGCAATCAAATGAGATTAACGCGATTATTGAACAGACGCTAGTTCAGGTAGAAGAGAACAATCAAAGCGTAAGCGATATCCAGCAGATTGCCGTAGTTCAGGACGAATACGTAGGCAAAACACAGCAATCGTTTAAAGACATATTGGAATACGTAGTAGATATTACGGATCAAATTAAGTCTATGGCGTTGGAAGTAGCCAGTATGGAGAAAGATAAAGACGAGGTGCTTGATTCTGCGCAAAGCTTGTCCGCATCGGGAGAAGAAGTGTCTGCATCGGTAGAGGAAGTAACGGCGACTGTGCAAGATCAATCGGCTATGGTGCAGCAATTGGCAGGAATGATTGAAACAATCGACAACCTGACACAAGAACTGGCTAGCACCGCTGCTCGATTTAAAGTCGAGTAAGTATACTTGGGGTACTTTTCATTTATAACTAATTCCTTTAAGATAAATAAAGAACATGTATAGCTATGAACAGCCCCTTTTGCTTATGAGCAAGGGGGCTGAATTTGTTTGTCGGAGGTAGGCAACATGAAATCAATCCATACTGAAGTTGTACAACGTCGTCTTGATGCATATAAGGGACAAGATATTTATCTCCATCTGGAAATGACAACGGGGGCTTATGCCTCTCATCAAGATAGCACTAAGCTTACGGCGTCTACTTTTATAAGTAATGCGATTATTCGTTATTCTCATGGCCTGATTACGGGAAATGGACCTTATCGAGTGGGATTGAAGACAGAGCAAGGCTGGGTGTATTCGGAAGGTTTGACTCACTGGGATGATAGCGATAACGAGCAATTGATTATGGCCGGGCACGATCAAGAAGGTAAGCTCGTGGTCGGATTGCAATTAAGCACAAAGCCATTCGGAACAGCAACTGAATGACAGTAAAAAACACTGCATATGACACAGTAAACGAACTGCCACTGAGTTCGAACACTATCAAAAATGAAGTAAAGGAGTGTTAACATGGAGTCATACCAACACATTTTAGTCGTGCTCCCGCATCCAGATGATGAGGGGATCGTAGCAGGAACTTTGGCTGCCTATATCGCGCAAGGGGCCCGTGTAACCTATATATGTCTTACTTTAGGGGAGATGGGACGTAATATGGGCACACCGCATTTTGCCAACAGAGTGTCACTTCCATCGATTCGAAAGCAGGAACTGGTAGAAGCTTGCCGGAACATTGGCATACAAGATCTGCGTATGTGGGGACTACATGACAAAACGGTTGAATTCGAAGATCAGGAGCGTCTGGATGAACGACTGCTGGCGACTATTGAGGAACTGGGGCCGGAGCTGATTATTACGTTCTATCCGGGGTACAGCGTACATCCCGATCATGATGCTACAGGTGCGGCTGTTGTTCGTACCGTGGCGCGTATAGCAGCGGACACTCGGCCTATTGTACAATGTATAGCGTTGTCCAAAGGCTGTAAGGAGATCATTGGCCAGCCGGATATCACAAATGATGTCAGCCAATATATGTCGCAGAAGCAGGCGGCGATCAGATCCCATAGGTCGCAATTTCATCACTTGGTAGGCGATTCCTTTGATAAGCCCGAAAAGCTGGCTAGATTTACGAGGGAGCGGCTTTGGACTTACAAGCTGTGCTGAACAAGCTCACTGATTGTTAAATGGACTAATGGAAGTTGTTTATGAAGCGCGATCGCTTTCCAGTACATAACGGGAGAGCGATCGCCGATTTATTAAGGGAAGCGTTCATATTAATCATCATTCGTATCTCAATGACTGCATAATCACATTTCGTACAGGATTACTGCCCTTACATGGATGCTGTCTTTTTGGAAGTAGGGAGTTGTGTCTTGCTGCCAAGCAAGTTAGTACCTAATACACCTGCCAAGATCATAATAGCGCCGATGATATGATAGTAAAATAACGGTTCCCCCAAGAAAATGACTCCGGCAATGATCGTCACGAGCGTACCCAGGTTTCCAAATACACTCATCTTGGAAGCTTCCATCTTGGAAAGAGCATAATTGGTTGTCAGTGCTGTGACAAGGGAAGACAAGATGCCAAGGTAAGCAATGGACAATAAAAAGGTCGGGTTTGCTAGTGGTTCGATAAATTGTGACCATGTTCCGCTGATGGCGTGGTTGCCGAGCGCAGCTGCATTAAAGCTGACAAAGCCAATAGCTAGCATAATAAAAGTAATATCCATCGGCTTGTATTTCTTTGCAAGCGGCCTCGCCATGACACTGTACCCTGCCATGGATAGGGTAGACAATAAGAGCAGCAGCAATCCAGACAGATGAGTGAGATCAATGGATGCCCCCTGCATTACAAATATAAAAATTACACCCGCTACCGAGACGGACACAGATAATTTTTGCCACGCATTCGTTCGTTCCTTGAGAAACACGGAAGCCAGAAATAACGTAAAGATCGGCACGGCAGCCATTAATATGCCCCCTTCCGACGAGGAGGCGTGTAACAATCCGAAGCTTTGGAAGCCGAAGAATAAAGCAGGGTATAACAAACCGAGCGGTAAAATGGCTAAAATATCACGCAGACGGATATTCACCGTTATAACGCGGCAAACGATGAGCAGAATGGCTGCTGCAAAAGAGATCGTAAAGCGGTGGGCCAGCGTATCAAGTGGACTTGCAAACTCTAGCGCCAGCTTTACGAACATAAATGACAGTCCGATAATTAGAGCGTTAAGTACAGCTGCAGTGTAAGCTTTCCCCATATGTGTATTAGATTTCAATTCGCTCACTCCTTGAGGTTAAGTATTTCAATTCGTATTAGGGCAGCTACGATATAGATTTTACTCTACATGGGTTAGTTGGAAGTAGCAATCGCTTCCTATACTAACTGTACCGATACAGTTGAATTTCAACTTCCGACCCTCCCATGAAATGAATGGTACAACCTGTGCAAGCATACATATTAAACGTACAGGCCATGCATGACTGAACGGACGGGGATGGGAGGAATGCTCATGCGATGGGGACAAAGTTCCGGCTTACGGCGCTTGCTGCAAGGTTTGCCAGGGACGAAGCGGCCACGCAAGTGGGGACGGGCGGGTGGCAGTTGGTTAAATGGTACTGCTTGGACGCAGCCGCGTGCCAAGCGGGTGCGTTGGCACTCGCAATCGTTTAGCCGTGCCGCCGCGCATGAAAAGGCAGATCCACCGCAAGGAGAGCGCTCGGCACGTCATGGAGGTGCTGGTTGGAAATCTCACCCGCCAAAGCCGAAGCGTCGCAGACGGATATGGTTTATTGCGTTTCTCATTTTTATCGTACTGACTGTTCAATTATTTGTATACGTAGACCGCCATCTTCGCCCTCCACTTATGCATCTCGCAAAAATACGAGTTAAACAGATGGCGACCCAAGCCATTAATAAAGCAATCTCTGATCAGGTAACGCAAGGACGTCAGTTGGATAAGCTTGTGGAGTGGAAGACCGATAATCGAGGGAAAGTGACGAGTTTTATCCTGAATTATAACGAGCATATGCGCATTACCTCGGAGACAGTTAGCATTGTACAGAACGCTCTGCATGAGGTAGAGGAGTTCCGTGATCATATTCCGTTGGGTCAAGCGCTTGGAAGTACGCTCATTGCCTCCTTTGGCCCCCGCATACCGATCAAGATGGAACCGCAGGGTGCCGTTAAGGTGGAACTGAATACAAGGCCAATGAATGTGGGCATTAATATGGTGCTTGTTGAGGTATTTATTAAGGTGGTGGAGGAAGTCGCAATCGTAATACCGTTTGACTCAGAGCCTGAGGTGGTAGAAACGGAAATTCCGATCTCATACTTACTCGTCGTCGGTGATGTTCCTATGTATTATTATGATGGCAAAGGCCAGCCTGTTGGTCAGAATAAAGATCAGGCTCCATCGCTCGCACTGCCGCCTTTGAATCCGGATTCAGATGCTTCCAACGGGACGCAAGAACAAAGTGGGAGACAAGGTGTCAGCGTGCAGCCGAACAACTCACAGCCCGTGAACAAACAGGATCGAGTCACAGATGGGACGATCTCGTCAGGGAGCGGTGAGGGTGATGTTAATCATTAACCTATAATAGTAAAAGGCTAACTCACCGTCCATGACATGGACTGGGGAGTTAGCCTTTTTGATGATTCGCTGCGGCAAAAGTGTAGGCTCTATCAGGAGGATTTTCCTTTAACAGAATGCTTACGAGCCGCGCGCTCCTTGCGTTTGTCATCTTGTTCCCATTTTTTCAGGGAAGGGTAAGGATCAAATGCATACTCCATCAATCCACGGTCGCGATAGACCCCAAAATGCAGATGGGGAGGAAACTTGCCCGAGGTGCCAGGCTTGCCATAACCGGAACTTCCCACCCACCCGATGATTTGCCCGGGACTTACAATATCGCCTTGCTTTATTTGCTTTTCATATCCTGACAAATGGGCGTAATAGTGATATAGATTGTTGATATCGCGAATACCAATGCGCCATCCGCCTAAACGATTCCAACCTTTTACTTCAATGATACCATAGCAAGTACTTCGTACGGGAACACCATGACCAGCGAAGATGTCCGTCCCTTCGTGAATACGGAATCCCCCATAGTGGCGACCCATCCCCCATGTACTCCGGTAAGCATATGTGGCGGTTACAGGTAATGGAAAAGCGCGTTCATTAATTTGAATGCGGTCAAAATGTTCGTACAGTCGTGAAAATTGAATTATACGTTGGACAGCCCTGCTGTTCTCGTAGTAATTCCAAAGACCGATAGCAAAGTCGTCATTATGCGGTCCGAACGAACCAATAAAAGATGCGACACTGTACAATAAGTCAGTATCGTCGTTCAGATTTGCACGGTCATCCCCTGAACCATCTTTGCCGATTCCTTTAAACAATTGGATGGATTTAGGGTTATCATCTTCCAGATCAGGGTTCAACATGCCGACCCACTTTGGTGGTTCAACGACGACGCCAATGACAGGATTACTTGCTGTTTTTCTTTTTTTTGGATTGGCAATTGTCATCGTACGCTCATATTGATCGATGGCAGCCAGACGATACCAAGGGATGCCAGTTACTGTGCTTAACTTGTCATAGATGTGCCGCCGTGCCTGATATGGGTTAGCCGATACTTCGCTTGAATGTGGGCCTTGTTCCTGAAGCCTTGCTCCGTGCGGATTACTGTGGCTATCCTGCGATTTTTGTTCATCTAAGTTTGCATGGCTACTGGCTGCTGCTAATGCTGAAGAAGAGCCCCATACAAGAAAATACACGGTTAAAAGGACAATAAAGCGTTTCAAGATCTGTACCACCCTTCCAGAAAATATGTGCTCTTATCGTTAGGATGTGCGGTTATTTCATTCTTATCCGAACAAGAACAGTTTGTTCAAGAGAGGTATGGATTTTTAACCATTCATGATATAATACTGAATTAGGTCAAGGTTAAGCGAACAGAGAAAGAAGGTAGACTTCATGAAGAAACAAGGGGAGAAAAAACCCGACTGGATACGCATCAAACTGACCACTGGCGAGAACTACACAGAAATTAAAGATATGATGCGCTCTAAGACATTACACACGGTCTGCGAAGAAGCGCGCTGTCCGAACATATACGAATGCTGGGCGAATCGCACGGCGACGTTCATGATTCTTGGGGACATTTGTACTCGCGCTTGTCGTTTTTGCGCCGTGAATACAGGCATGCCAACTGAATTGGACCTCCAAGAGCCTGAACGCGTTGCCGATGCTGCTGAGAAGATGGGCTTGAAGCATGCGGTTATTACTTCGGTTGCCCGCGATGATTTAGGGGATGGCGGAGCTTCTATCTTTGCTGCTACAGTAAAGGCAGTTCGCAAGCGGTTGCCTTTCTGCTCCGTGGAAGTTCTAATTCCTGACTTTATGGGAAATCGAGACGCTTTGCAAGTTGTCATGGATGCAAAGCCTGATATTTTGAACCATAATGTGGAGACAGTAGAACGGATGTCGGATCGTGTTCGGGCTAGAGCAAAGTATAGCCGCACGTTGGAATTGCTTCGTCGTGCGAAGGAAATGCAGCCGAAGATCCCAACAAAGTCCAGCATTATGCTTGGTGTAGGCGAAGAGTGGGACGAGATCTTAAAGACGATGGATGATTTACGTGCACATGATGTCGATATTTTAACGCTTGGGCAATATTTGCAGCCGACACCTAAGCATCTAGTTGTTGAGAAATATTACACACCAGAACAATTCGCCCAATTAAAAGAAGAAGGGCTCAAGCGCGGATTCAGCCACGTTGAATCGGGACCGCTTGTCCGCAGCTCTTATCATGCGCATGAGCAGGTCAAGTCTGCAAATGATAAGTTGGCTGCAAGAGCGTAACGAGCAGTCAATTGTGCAGCAAGATTGAAGGGACGCGCTTCGCCGTTGTTCACCTAGAGGTTGAATGAACGGGGAAGGAGGAATAGCGGCAGTGATTCATATCAGTGGGAAGACTTACGAGCTTGTCCATGAACATCGGACAGCATGGAACCCGGAGATGTTCCGGGATCGTTACAGTGAAGTGCTGGAACGTTATGATTATATTCTGGGTGATTGGGGATACAATCAGCTTCGCCTAAAGGGATTTTTTAAAGAGGGACATCCAAAGTCAACAAAGGAATCGTCTGTATCCAGCATGATGGATTACATTAACGAATACTGTAACTTTGGGTGTGCTTATTTCATCATTGAGAAGACAGCACATAAAGAAGGTACAAGCATTCCACCTCAAGAATGGGAGTCAGAGGCGGAACTGGAAGGGGCGGCGACAGCTGAGGATACTGGTGCACCTGCTCAGCAGCGGCAAGGTATTGCTTTGCAGTCGCGACAGTCGGCTCAAGGCTCTGGGGCATCCGCTCCTGCAGATGAGCGTGAAGAAGGTCGTACAGAGCGTCAAGCTCGTCCGGAACGAGCAGAACGCCACGGTCAAGGCCAAGCTCGCCAAGGGCGTCCAGATCGTCAAGGACGTCCCGGTCAGCAGCGCCCAGACCGACCTCAGCGTCCTGAACGTACGGATCGTCAGGCGCGCGGCGAACGGCCTGATAAAGCCGAACGTCCAGAGCAGCCGGATCGTCAGAAGCCGTTCCGTCAGCGCAACCGGACGAAGCCAAATAAGTTTAATCCGGGTGCACAGTCTGATGCAGGCCAACAGCCCAATGCGAACTCGAGCAAGCAAGGGAATGATCAACTTACACGACCTGCTGATGCAACGCGACCAGTTGAGGAAGTACGGACATAATCTCGTATTCAATACAGCAACAGCCCTGTTCACGCCTAATGGCGCGATGCAGGGCTGTTGCCGTATGAACACGTATACATAATTATAGCTGCTCGTCATATCCCAGAAAGGCGCCACGTACCCGATTCCAGAATGGGAATGGCCGGTACCGTACAAAGGTGACTTTCTGATCAGCAACTTGGCAGCGTACGGATCTTAAGTTCTCTAATGGCACATTGACATGATCAATCGTCAGCAGCAAACGTTGCTGTTTGCGGGAATAAATATCAAAATGATGATGTTTGGGCAGCACTATCGAGGATCCTAACGTACGGAATACTCGGTTATTAATCGAAGCAATCTCAGCAAGCTGGATGGACTCGATGGACGGGTGGACCATTGCGCCACCCAAGCTCTTGTTATAGGCAGTACTTCCCGAAGGCGTAGAAATGCAAATACCATCTCCTCGAAACATTTCAAACAGTTGATCGTTAATATCGATCTGTGCGACAACTGTACCATCTACACCCTTTATTGTAAATTCATTAAGTGCGATATAAGTCTGTGAAATGCCTTCATCGACATTAATGCTAAGTTCGATCAACGGGTACTTCACGATGCGTGGACCGATTACGTCCTTTACTGCATGCTCAGACATGAGCTTTACGAGCAATTCAATCTCATTAGCCTTCCAATCGGCATAGAAGCCAAGATGCCCGGTATGGACCCCGACAAAAGCGATGGAATCAAGTTGGTTCATATAACGGTGGAACGCTTGAAGCATCGTGCCGTCTCCTCCGATGGAGATGACGATCTCAGGCTGGATGTCATCCGGAACTAAACGATGTTCGGAAGCGAGTTGGTGGAACTTGTCTGATAATTGCTTAGATAGTTCATCTCCACGATGTAACACTGCGTATTTCAAGGTATGAGCTCCTTTATGGCATTGTTCCTTGCATGACATATCAATACCATCTTAATCGTTCCGCCATCGGAAAACAATCGCCATCTATGATCGAATCAAGCGAATGGCGCGAAGGATAATGCCTAACAAGGCCAAAAGGATGCAGATGACAGCAGCCGTTATTATCCCATACGATATCGAACTGACAGTGTTATTCCAACCTCCACTGGTATGTTGGAATGCGGGAGGAAGCCATGATGTAGTGGCGACACTGGCATCATATAACCATGGGTACAGCAAGTATGCCCCGGCAGCCGCCATCATACTATGAATGAGACGAGCAGCGAGAAAGGGCATATACCGTAAATCTGTCTGATTTAAAATACTTGCAATCTGCGCATGAACGGATAATCCTGCCCATGATAATATCCATGCAGCGGCAACGGCTTGCATATGCAGACCTGCTGAATATGCTGAACCTGCTCCTTTGGCGCCTAGGGTAACTTCAAACAGCCCACCAGAAAAAGCCGGAGCTAACGAATCGGGAAGCTGCACGGCATGAAGCACGACTCCTAGCAGGGAATCCCATACTTTCATCACGCCTGCTGACGTTAAAAGTTCCAGTACAACCGAGAAGAAGACCACGAGGCCGCCTACAACAATCATCAGTTTTAGAGATGACTCAACTGCATCTCGCAGCAACAGCCCAAGGGGGCGTCCATCTTGCACCCTTGCTGTATGCATAGCTTGAAACGCTCGTATCAGCCTGCCCCTAATACCTTTATTTAAGGGGCTGTTAACCGTATTGGTGGCACCTTCTGGCGTAGATGGCGCTTGATGACGGTAGAAGCGCATAATAACGCCTAAAATCAATCCTGAACCATAGTGCGCGGCTGCCAAAGTAAGCGCAAGCCCGGGGTTACCGAAAAAGCCTACCGATACTGCCCCGATCAAGAAGATCGGATCAGAGGTAGTAGTAAATGCAACAAGTCGTTCTCCTTCTTCTCTTGTGATCATGCCTTGGGACCGTAAGCGGGTTGTTAACTTAGCACCTACCGGATAACCGGCTGCGTAACCCATGGCAACAACAAAACCGCCTACACCTGGCACACGGAATAACGGGCGCATGATGGGGTCCAGCAGTGCTCCGATAAAATGGACGATACCGAACCCAAGCAGTGCTTCGGATATAATAAAGAACGGTAAGAGGGAGGGAAACAATACATCCCACCATATGGCCAAGCCACGAACGGCGGCTGAAAGAACCGAACCGGGAAATCGAAGCATTAACAATAAAAACAAGGTAAATAAAGCTGCCGTCAGCAGTAGATTAATGCGACGCCATCCCGACATGATCGTTCCTCCCTTTTGTCACGTTGGACGAGGATGGTTAAGGACAAGGGTCCATAATCATCGTATGAGCCAGAGTGATTAAACATGCTTGTCTAGCTCGGGAACGGGAACGGACATGCACAGTTTCTTAATGTTTGTAATATAAATGTAAAGAAACCGTTTGCATCTTTTCATGTTATTACGTCTATCCTTATGATACAATTGTGCTATAGAAAGCTTAGCGCGTATCCATGAGTAGGGGTGATTCGGATGAGTATTATTGCTGGCATCCTAGTTTGCGCTTTCGTCTATGTCATTCGAGAGTCGTTAATGGGTCCACCAGAAGATCATTGGGAAACATAATTATATTACGTCATGGCGCTGAACACGATTCGGCGTCTTTTTGTGTTCTGCTCCGAGTTATAACGTGACGGATGCAGTATTTTTATTGATTAGAAACCGTTATAATCAGTAATGGAGATATCACATCAGACAGGAGATTCATATGGAACGATACCATCAGACAATTTATGAGGCGATTGGCGGCGAGCAGACTGTGCGCCGCATGGTTGAGGCATTTTATCCGCGTGTGCAGGCCGAACCGCTGCTCGCTCCATTGTTTCCCGAAGATATCACGCCGGTCATGGAGAAGCAGTTTATGTTCTTAACTCAATTTTTTGGTGGCCCTGCTTTATTTTCCGATGCCTATGGACATCCGATGATGCGGGCTCGCCACATGCCGTTTCCCATTACACCGGAAAGAGCAGAGGCATGGCTTAACTGTATGAGACAAGCGATGCAAGATATTGAGATGGAGCCTGAAATCCGCGAGGTGGTTATTCAGCGCTTATCCGGACCGGCACATCATTTTGTGAACCAACCTTCCTGACATCTCCGTTCAGATCTTCGTATAGATATAGATAGAAGGAGGATGACGTAGATGGAATTGGAACCGTTGTACGAATTGAAGGCAACGTGTCCTGCGTGTGACCACATGTTTGTTACCTCAAGGGTTCGTCCACGCTACAAGCATGCGACACAAGTTGACAGTGATTTTTGTCCGCATTATGCAGAAGAGAGCCTGAACCCTGATTATTATGTTGTTCAAGTGTGTGATGCATGTGGATGTGCGACGACCGAGCATGCACTCAAACGTTGGAATGATAAACAGTTGTCATTGTTCAAGAGCAAAGTAGCGAGTCAATGGCAAGGCAAAGATTACAGTGGTGAGCGTTCATGGGAAATAGCGCTGGAAACTTATCAGTTGGCACTCTTAACGGCCCAGACCATTGGTGAGAGCAAGCGTGTTGTAGCGGGACTGCTGCATCATGTCGCTTGGTTGTATCGATACCAACAAGATGAAGTGCAGGAACAGCGTTATTTACGTTTTGCGCTCCAAGCCTACATTGCGGTGTTTGAGGGTGATGGCAGCGAGCTAAATGATGCGCGGCTTATTTATATCATGGGAGAGCTGCATCGTCGTCTTGGTGAATATAATGAAGCGGCCAAATGTTTTGCTCGATTAATTCATGACAAGCGGATTATGGATGCGGCTATGATCCGTGCTGCGCGTGAGCAATGGGCCGTTATGCGAGAAGAGATGACGAATCAGAAGCTGGAGACGCCTGATCATATGTTTGAAGAGAAGCGAACCAAGCTTAAACGTACATAAGCATCCATGAAAATAAGCCCTTATTCTGTGATAGAATAAGGGCTTTGTTGTCTGTACTAGGTGGCTGTGATTGCCAGCCAAGTGCACGTGCCAAGCGATTAAGTGGAGCGTATTGCGACATCTGCCAGCAAATAGTCCTGATCAGCATCTACAATGGTGATGCGGCTGCTGCAGCAGGGAAAGACGAGCAGTCGCTTCTTGCCATCGTGGATGAGCGAAAGCTCTTTTGGTTTAATCGGGATCAGCACGTTCTCCTGCTTGCAAAATGGACACTGCTGCGCGAACAGATCGCCCATGATTTCGTCATACGGTAATGTGTTTTTAAAAGGTATCATGACGGTTCTCCGGTTGAATCCGCTTGGGCTGTTTCGTTGTCTGCTGGCTTGTCAGCCAGTTCAGCCAGTTTCTTCAGCAAAATATGCTGGGGCATATGCATCAACTGCTCCAAGGGGACGCCCATCGCTTTGGACAGCTTTACTGCGGTATCCGCAGATATCGGTAATGGTCTCATTGTTGAACCTCCTCAGGTGCACAGTGTAAGATGAAGTATAGTATAGTTATACACGTTCAGTACGAAAATGACAAACGAAATGCAATTCCATTCTGTCTTTAAAGGGATCATTTCTGCTGTTCTGCTGCAAGGTGTCATTCATTTGACGTTATGCGTACAAGATTACTCCTGTTTTTCAAGACAGGAAATGAAGAAGAAGGGTGGGCTCAACTGTGAAACAACCGCTACGTACGACATGGGACTTGGACATTATTTTTCCCGGAGGATCGGAATCAAAGGAATTGGACATGTGTCTGGCTCAAGTAGAGCAGGATATCGTGGGTTTGACTCACATCTTAAAGCAGATGCCAGAGCTTGAAACTTCATCACATGTACATACGCTGGCTGAGAAGATAGATGAGTATCAGACGCTGTCACAACGTGTAAGAGAAGCGAGTGCATTTATCGGATGCTTAACTGCACAAAATACGAAAGATAAAAAAGCATTACAACTGACAGGACGATCATTTGCCATAGCAGCTAAAATGAACACGCTCTCCACCCTGCTGGACCAGAAGCTGGAACAGATGTCAGACGAATTGTGGAGCACTTTTGTCGCGCTACCTAATATGTCAACAGTAGAATTTAATTTGAATGAGAGCCGCAAGCTGGCAAAAGAAAAGCTTCCTCCTGAGCAAGAAGCCCTTTTAGGCGACTTGTCTACGGACGGATACAAGGCGTGGGGATCGTTATACGATACGATCGTATCCCACATTCGTATGGAAACCGAAGAAAATGGTAAATGTGTAAAGTTATCAGCAGGTCAGGCGCACAACAAGCTCTCTGATCCGAAGCGTGATGTTCGGGAGCAAACGTTCAAGCTGTGGGAAGAGGCTTGGGGAGAAAAGGCGGACTTCTTTGCGGATGCGCTTAACCATCTAGCGGGCTTCCGTCTGAAGATGTATGAGCACCGCGGCTGGGATAACGTGTTAAAGGAGCCGCTTGCCATCAACCGAATGTCACAAGAAACACTTGATGTGATGTGGGCGACGATTGTCAAAAACAAACCTGTCTTTGTCCAATATTTGGAGCGCAAAGCCAAGCTGTTAGGAGTAGAGAAGCTCACCTGGTGCGATGTAGAGGCCCCAATCGGGGAAAGCCAATCCAAGATTTCCTATGATGAAGGTGCGGCTGTTATCGTGGAGCAGTTCCGCAAGTTTAGCCCGGATATGGCTGATTTTGCTGTACGAGCCTTTGAGAACAATTGGATCGAGGCAGAAGACCGTGATGGCAAACGTCCGGGGGGCTTCTGTACATCATTGCCGGTAAGTCGTCAGACACGGATCTTTATGACCTATGCAGGGACGCCGTCTAACGTATCCACCTTGGCTCATGAACTAGGTCATGGTTATCATCAATTTGTGATGGACGGGCTCCCAGCGTTTGCGCAGCGCTATGCAATGAATGTAGCAGAGACCGCCTCTACTTTTGCGGAGATGATCGTGGCTGATTCTGCTGTGAAGCAAGCGAAGGATGAGCAGGAGAAATTGGCGCTTCTCGAAGATAAGATTGCACGTTCGGTTACCTTTTATATGAATATTCATGCTCGATTTTTGTTTGAGACTCGTTTTTATGAAGCGCGCAAGGATGGACTTCTGGCTACCGAGCAACTGTGTGAGCTAATGGTTGAAGCGCAGAAGGAAGCTTTTTGTGACTCCTTGTCGTCTTACCATCCGCACTTTTGGGCATCGAAGCTGCATTTTTACAAGACGGCAGTACCCTTTTACAATTTCCCTTATACGTTTGGTTATTTGTTCAGTACAGGGATTTATGCCCGTGCGCTTGAAGAGGGAGAGACCTTTGCAGCAAAGTATGATGCCTTATTACGTGACACAGCTAGTATGACCGTGGAAGATTTGGCTCGCAAACATTTGGATGTCGATTTGACCAAGCCAGATTTCTGGCAAAAAGCAATTGACGTCACTTTGGAAGACGTGAAAGAATTTATGGCAATGACGGAATAAAGCGCATTATGAAAGTAGAGGGATTCCAGTGTGGGGCGGTTATTAAAGTTTTTGCAAGCTTTGTTTTATTCCACAAATGCAATTTTGATTCCATATCTTCCGCTCTTGTTACAGGAGCGGGGGTTTAATTCAATTGAGACAGGGACACTGCTTATGCTGGGTCCTTTTCTCGCCATGTTCGCGCAGCCATTAGCCGGTATTATTAGCGATAAGCTAAAGGCTGCACGACCCATCCTCATCGTATGTTGGATTGCGACGGGTGTAAGCTCGTACGTATTATTTACGTCTCATCATCATGGGACAATGGTAGCTAGCTTGCTATCCTTGTATATATTTTTGATGCCTACTGTTTCATTGCTTGATGCGTTAGTGGTAAAGAATGCTTCGCGACTGGGTGAATCCTACAGTTCCCTTCGTATGTGGGGTTCTGTCGGTTTTATGATTACATTGCTTGTTCTTAGCCAGTATTTTGAAATTTGGGGTGGAGTCTACTCCTTGACGTGGATATTTGCGCCGATCTGGATTGGTGTATTTCTAATTCTGTGGGTACTCCAAGAGTCTCAGCCTCTGTCTGAGCCGAAAGACAATGGAGGTGCTGCGGCTGAATCGAATCTGAACCTGACGGCGATACGTAAGCTGCTAGCTGATCCTAGACTGCTCGTTTTCTTGGTGTTTATTTTTATTTTGGCGATGCCGCACCGTATGAACGATGCTTTGTTATCCATTCATATGCAGAATTTGGGTGCTACATCAGGTCAGATCTCTTGGGCATGGGCGGTAGCTGGCGGCAGTGAGATTATTGGGTTTTTCGTCATGGCAAAATTAATACGTGCTGAGCGGATTCTCGGAATGTTAGCGGTAAGTGCATTGTTGTACACGGTTCGCTGGGTATTGTACATGTATATTACAGACCCATGGGCAATCGTCTTTCTACAGGCGACGCATGCGCTTACTTATGTAGCAGTATGGGTATTGGCGATTGAATATGTAACGATGATATTGCCGCGAAGCATGGTCGGCACTGGTCAAGCGATCTTAAGTATGGTGTTCCTCGGATTAGGAGGATTGGCAGGTGGATCGCTTGGTGGGGCGCTGCAGCAGCATGTTGGTGAGTCAGCTATGTATGCGATGGGCGTTGTATGTGCGGGAATTGCCGCACTTGGCTTCTATATTTGGACGGTGCGCAATAGGCGTACTGTTAAGGAAATAACAACGTCAGAGCCTTAATCCTTGAATACAACAAGACATGATGCTTTCCTCTGCAGTACAAAAGGATTGTCATCATGTCTTGTTTTGTTATGTGCTACTCCGGGTCAATTCATAAATTAAATCTTAAACACTTGTATGGTGCGTTGGAGTTGGAGCACTTTCTGCTGCATCATCTCTGTAGACTCAACCATGTTCTGCACAAGGGCGATCTGCTCATTCATAGAGGCAGATACTTGCTCAGTCCCGGCAGCAGACTCTTGTGTGATAGCGGATATGTTCTCGATTGATCCGGATATTGCTTGGGCATTATCCAGCATCAGGTCGCTTTCAGTAGCAAATGCAGCAATCTGCTGTGTTATGAACTGGATGCTATCCACGATTTCTTTGAAAATGCGCTCTGTCTCTCGAATCATCTCGCTTTGCGTGCGTACGACCTCTTCATTGGTCTGAATATTGCTTATCGCCTGCTTGATCCCTGATTCAATACCTTTGACTAGCGCAAATACTTCCTTCGTGGAAGCTGATGATTCTTCAGCGAGCTTACGAACTTCTTGCGCAACGACGGCAAAGCCGAGTCCATGCTCACCTGCGCGTGCTGCCTCTATGGAAGCGTTCAGTGAGAGCAGGTTCGTCTGCTCGGCGAGCTCGGAGATGGTACGCGTAATCTTAGAAATACCGGCTGTCTGGTGGGCCAGGTCATCGATCGTCTTGGCGACATGATCAGTCGCTTCGATATTACGTTTCATGCCCTCAGATTGCGTTTCAACCGCTGTACGGCCCTTGTCAACCAATTGGATCGTTAGTGCTGACCGTACATTCATTTCTTTGGTTGAATGTGCATAGGATTCCACCTTTTGCTCGATTTGTTTAATGGAATCGGACATGGAACCGATATCTTCGGAGATTTCGGTCGCACCGATCGCCAGCTCATTAGAAGAGGCGGCTACTTGTTCCATGACCATTTTCATGTTCTGATTCTTGTGGTACATATCACGTCCTGCATCAGAGACGTGCTTCGAGATATCAGTTGTCTGCTGCAGAATCTCACGCAGCTTTTCAATCATTCGGTTAAAAGAATGACCGAGTTCTCCCAGTGCATCGTCAGTTGTTACCGTGATTGTTGTAGAAAAATCACCTTTGGCGACTTGTAAGGCGGAACGAGACATTTCCATAATAGGTTCGCTTATTGAACGTTCAAGCATATTGATAATGGGGTAACTAATGCCAATGAGGATGACAAGCGTAATCAGACCGGATACTACATTTGCGTTGGAAGTTAGCAGCACAATTGTTGTTAGCGCAAACAGTCCCACAATGCTGTAGCACCCGATAAGCATTTTCCGCTTAAAGCTTAGCGAGTTGAACCAGTTCATATAACCGCCCCTTTTTAGTTGAGAAATACCATAATAATGAAATAATTATAGCATCGTATAGTAAACGGGGTCTATGGAAATGTATATTCTTACAAAATATTCGCGAAAAAAGACATATGATGTCTACAAATGAAAAAGCCTTCAACGCATCAGCGTTGAAAGCTTATTGTGTCGTAATTAAGTATAGTTAGAGAAACAAGCGGAACAAAATTAGCGAGAGGAATGACCAGCCAATTGTTGTTCTGCGATTTGAACCAAACGTTTTGTGATGTAACCACCGATAGATCCTGTATCACGGGACGTATAGTTGCCATAGTAACCATCTTGCGGAATTGGAATACCTAATTCGTTTGCAATTTCCAGCTTCAATTGTTGCAAGGCTGCTGTAGCTTGTGGTACTACCAAGTTGTTAGTGCGGCTTTGTTGGTTTGCCAAGTGAATCACCTCCTTGTGAATGTTATTATGGTGAACTTGAGGAGAATTATGCGAGGCAGCTCAAAAAAATATGGATGAAAAAAATGCCAAACGGATTAATCCGTTTGGCATCAGGAGTATAGTATTCAGTTTATTGGTTTAAGGTTGAATAACTTCTAGGTCAAGCACCAATTCTACAGGGGTTTGTGGCTGCAAATCGATCAAGCCTGTTTTTGCTTGATCAAATGGAAGATTCGGTGCATCGGGCAGCCACGTATACGGTTCAACACAAATAATCTCATCTGCTTCACCGCGGGTATACAGCACCCAGTGCTTAAAGTAAGGCTCGTTGCCTGTATACCGGATCCGATAACCGTCATCACGAGTCAGCCATGCTTCTGGCTGATGGTTGCCGATGCTGAATACAGTGTCAAACTGGCTTCCTTTCAAGTTAAGACCATGATTTAGCGCATCATGCTCGTGCAAAGGCAGTGTACGTCCTGTCATAATAAGCTCTTCGTCCAACTCGTATACGCCTGTGACAGGAACGGTCAGCGACCACCGTTCTGGTTGGTTGTCTAGCATTAACCACGTATGCGTACCAAAGCCAAAAGGTGCGGCTTTGTCGCCTAGATTCGTAACGCTGAGTTTCTGCGTCAGTATGCCGCCAGCAAGCTTAAGCTTCATGCTGAATTCGAGCGGGGTCGGGTACTGACGCATCCAATTCGGATCATCTGCTGTGCGGAATGTTGCTGTAACGCTGCAGCATGTATCACAGCTGTGCTGGTCGACAACAGTCCAAGCCTGCGTGCGGTGCAAGCCATGTATATGGTTCTCATTGGCAGTATTTTGATCGAATTGATAGTCCACTCCTGCATAGGAGAACCGTCCGCGTCTTATCCGTCCAGGAGGCATCAGCATTGGAATGCCAAAGTGATAGGGCTTGGTCAAATAATAATCAAGATCGCTTTCGGCGGGTGTACGGAGCACTTCTCGTTCGGAAGCTTTGTCCCATAAGCGAATGACATTGTTTCCAAGACTAGGGAGGAGTGTCGCCTCCATTGTGTCGCTATGTAAAATAAACGTTTCATGTCCATTCCATTTTCCTGTCGTGATATGGTGCATGTTTGTCCTCTCCTTTATGTATACATCATAATTAACACATGTCCTCATGATACCAAAACGAATGAATAAAGTCATACGTCAGCAAGCAGAAATAAGCTCTATACGTTGACAAATCGTGCCGCATTGATTATTCTAGTGTGTAACTTCGATGCTGAACAAAGAGAAGTTCAACATCCATATAATCCTATAGTCAGACAAATCGTTGATGAGGAGAAGTAAGCATCAGCAAGCGCTTCAGAGAGCCGATGGTTGGTGGAAATCGGTGCCGCTGCTATTGCCGAATGGACCTCAGAGAACCGGAAGGAAATTCTTGACTTTATTCAGGTAGTCGAGGACGTATGTCAGGTCGTTGCTCCGCGTTAAGGAGAAGAGGTCTAAGCAGATGTTTATCGTGTGTGATTATACGCGACTGAATGTTCGCATTAGACGAATTAGGGTGGTACCACGGTCTTTCGTCCCTTCGGGGAGACGATAGGCCTTTTTTGTTGTTTTTTTGTAGGGGAAATCCATAATTTTAAGGAGTGAATCCATATGAAACGCGTATTATCAGGTATCCAGCCAAGCGGCCAGCTCACGATTGGCAATTATATTGGAGCTATGCAGAACTTTGTAAAGCTGCAGCACGAACATCAATGCTTCTTTATGGTTGTTGATCTGCATGCGATCACGGTACCACAAGATCCAGCAGCGCTGCGCGAACAATCGGAGTCGGTGGCGGCATTGTATATCGCAGCAGGCATCGATCCAAGCAAGGCAGCCATCTTCTTGCAATCGCATGTGCCGCAGCATGCCGAACTGGGATGGTTGCTGACGACCCTCACTTACATGGGTGAATTGGAACGAATGACCCAATTTAAGGATAAATCAGAAGGCAAAGAATCCGTTGGAGCAGGCTTGTTTGTCTATCCATCTTTGATGGCAGCAGATATCTTGTTGTATAATGCCGATCTTGTTCCGGTAGGCGATGACCAGAAACAGCATTTGGAACTTACTCGTGATATCGCGGGTCGTTTCAACAGCCGTTATGGGGATTATTTTACGGTACCGCAGCCGTTTATCCCTGAAGTAGGTGCGCGGATTATGTCATTGGACGATGCGTCCAAGAAGATGAGTAAATCAAATGCAAATGCAGGCAGCAACATCTTCCTGTTAGATGACCCGGCTGTTATTCGTAAAAAAATAAGCCGTGCAAAGACTGATTCGGAAGCGATTGTGAAGTATGATCCGGTTAACAAGCCTGAGATTAGCAATCTGATGAGTATTTACTCGCATACAGCTAATGTCTCGATTGCTGATATTGAGGCAAAGTATGAAGGCCAGATGTATGGTCCTTTCAAGAAAGATCTTGCAGAACAAGTAGCAGCCTTTATCGAACCTCTGCAGACACGTTACCATGAGGTTCGCCGCTCTGGTGAAGTTTACGATGTGCTGCAAAAAGGTGCACAACAAGCGCAAGAAGTCGCTGAGCATACGCTGAATGAAGTCAAGAACCGTATGGGCTTTGTTCTTCCACGTCGATAACAACTTGAATATGGAGCGAGCCTCGGTACCACACTGTTGATGTGGAGCCGGGGCTCTTTTCGTGTTAAGAGGCCGTAGAAGCAGCTTGTTCTTTTCTACGAAGTCTGGCTTTGACAATAAAGCCGGCCCCCATATTAAATATCGACAACAAACCGAATAGTATAGCAAGCCAAGCGTTATAGCTTATGGCGATAGCAGTGGCCATCAACAATGCGATGGAAGAGCACGCAAACCACAACGATAATCCTTTGCTCATGTTAATCTCTCCTTTTTCAAGTAGCCGACATGATGAAATAACAATTCCTGTGTTGGCGTATAACATCTGTAGAAGCGGTTACAATAAGCTTGCAAGCTTGCAAAATAGAAACGCCATAGTGAAGGGAGATTTCATATTATGTCAGCACAATCTTCGAGTCGTACTAACAACTTGGTCGTTCCTCAAGCAACTGCAGCACTGCAACAAATGAAACTGGAAATTGCTAATGAATTAGGTATTCCAGTTGCACAAGACGGTTACTACGGCAATTATACGTCCCGCGACATGGGATCCATTGGTGGATACATGACGAAACGTCTGGTCCAAATCGCTGAGCAATCGCTGAGTGGCGGCAGCCGATAATATCGGTTAGACCGTAGATGGATGCTCAGCTCGAGCACACAGAGGCTGCCCCGGCGCGCGGGGCGGCTTTTTGTTATATGTGGTCGATAATTGCTCCAGTACACAACGTTTGTCTCTATAGTGGCACGTATTTACGCGAACAAGCCCTTTCCAATAAGAAAGGGCTTCGTCTGTATATCACGACGGCATCGATTCCATCGACTGCATGTAAGCGCATTTCCTTACTTCTAAATGTAGCACTTCTGACTTGCGCCGGAAAGGTCCAATTGTTATGAAGCTATTGGATTTCGTGCTGCACCATTACTCAAGCCCATATTGATGCTTCATTTGTTTTTCGCTTATCCAGCCTATATAGGTATCAAGTGGTTCAAAGTTGCTGTTCATCATCACAAGAGCTACAAAAGGATATTGTTTGCGATGCCGGTAGCGTACGTCTACCCACCTAACGACGTAACCATATCCTGTAGGCTGTACGGATGCACAGCCATACCGGGTAAAATACAGAAACGTTTTTACGGCGGATTGCGATTTTGATGCTTCAACGGCGGGGTGAGAATCACATCTGGCCGTCTCATTCCAAATTAAGCCGCTGCGGCGGAGATGACCAACTCGGAATGCACCGTCTAGTTGTTTCTTTACGACGTTCCAATTGGACCATGCTACTGTAGGAATGATCGTATACCGTTCACCGTCGCTATATTCAGGATCAAGCTGCGGCATGCGGCGGAGTATTCGCCGATGTACCAGGGTGCGCCATACAAAATAGCCGATTAGTACAACGTAGAGTACAGGAAAAATGAGTATCGGCGACAATATGTTAAAGCCCCACAAGGTTACAGCTACAAGGTGCGTAGTAAATATGAAAGGATCAAATAACGATATGATGTTCCACGAGATCCATTCTTCGGAAAAGGGGCGAACCGCCTGTGTACCGTATGTATTAAACAAATCGGTAAATACGTGCAGTACAACGGCAAAGCCCGTCCATGCAAAGGTATGCTGCCAATTCGAAGCAGGCATGCTCCAACTAAGCAATGCGGTAATAACTACGGTCCACACAAGCATCATTGGGATGGAATGAGAGAAGCCGCGATGATTGCGCACATAGGCTTCATTGCTTTTTAATTTCAAAATTGTATCCACATCAGGTGCTTGTGAGCCAAGCATAATCCCGATAAAAACAGCCGTGGCAGTTATACTGTGCTCTGCTACTAAAGGATCAAGCTGAGACAAGCCGGCCAAGCCCAAACCAATGGCAATATGGGATACAGTATCCATCGACATTCACCTCCTGATTGTTGTATTGTGGACGTTGACGGAACAAAATATGACTCCGCTCAAGCGGTTGAAGAAGGGATGTTAAGGATGGGAAGCATTATTTTTGTAGAATATCGCATCGAGCCTGAGAAGCGGGAACTCTATTTTACACATATTAACAAGCTGCTTCAATATAAAACGGATGTAACCTTATATGAGGGAACGGATCAACCTAACGTATTTGTCGAACAATGGCATGACACAACACCGCAGCAGTATGCTGACATGAAGCGTGTTCGATTGCAAGAACAAAGTGAGTGGGATGTTGTGACAGCCTGTATTCCAGGCGGAACCGCAAAACTGCATATCTGGGAGTTTGCAGCACGACAGGATACATTGTGAAATAATGTTCGTTGAATTGTCAAATTGATGAACGATTGCAAGGATCATTGTCATAGCTTGCGCATTTTTGCTATGATGAAAATTACAGCAGGCGAACTTTTTTTCTGCTGTTGGATTACAACAAGGAGGAACGGGGCGCGTGGATAAACCTATGACTTATCGGACCTCTTCTGACTCTGTCACGCTCAAGCCTGAGCAAGTGGGAGTCGGGATATGGAAAGAGTTCATTCAATTAACGAAGCCAGGTATTATTCGTTCAAATTTATTGGCTGCCTTTACGGGGTTCTGGGTTGCCGCACGTTGGGACATCCCTTGGATGATGATGTTATGGATGTTGCTCGGGACAACACTTGTCATGGCTTCTTCCTGTGTATTTAACAACTACTTCGATCGAGACTTCGATATGAAGATGGAACGTACGCGCGATCGGGCATTGCCAACGGGGAGGCTGCAGCCGCAGGTTGTGTTAATCTATGCGATAGCACTTGGTGTTGTCGGACTTACGGTGTTATTCTCGTTAGTTAATGTGCTGGCCGGCGTATTAGGTATTGTTGGCATGTTTGTTTATGTCGTCATTTATACGCTCTGGTTAAAAAGAACGTCCACATGGAGCACCTCTGTCGGGGGGATATCAGGAGCAATGCCTCCTGTCATCGGCTATGTGGCGATCACAGGCAAGATCGATGTAATTGCAGTTCTGTTATTTGCACTTATGTTTCTATGGCAACCGCCGCACTTCTGGGCACTTGGCATTCGCCGCGTGGAAGAGTACCGTGCAGCGGGCTATCCCTTGCTGCCTGTCGTAAAGGGGATTAAGCGTACCAAGTGGCAAATGATTCCTTACGTGCTGCTGCTTCTACCAGTACCTTGGCTCTTCTATTATTACGGTTATGCAGGTATTATCTACGCAGTAACTGGAACAGTTATTAATGCATTTTGGTTGTACGTATGTATTGCTGGATTTCGCACGAATAACGATGAGCAGTGGGCCAAGAAGAATTTCATCCTGTCAATCAACGTCCTAATGCTTCAATTCTTTATTCTTATCGCGGATACGATGGGCAAATAAAGACACTTATTATGACGTTACTGGAGGATGGACCATGGCACAATTTGCGAAGCGTTATTCATTGCAATTATTTTTATGCAGTCTCGTGCTTGTATTTGCTGTTGCCGCAGCTTGGATCTATTGGCCTAAAGGCAGCGATCTGCCTGTCGTAAAGGCGGCGCCTGAGTTCTCGATGGAGAACGTAGATGGCCAGACGGTGTCATTGGCTAGCACCAATGGCAAGGCTCGCTTGTTCTATTTCTTTTTCTCTCATTGTACAGACGTATGCCCACCTACAACCTACATGTTAAATGAGGTGCAGGACTTATTAAAAGAGAAGGGCGTGTTCGGAGACAAAGCGAACATCGTCTCCGTGACATTTGACCCGAAGCGTGACACTCGTGAACGCCTAATGAAATGGGCTACAGATATGAACAAAGCGGACCTGAAAGGCTGGTACTTCTTACGTGGCGACGAGGCCGGAACGGCAGAATTCATGAACAAGTTTGGTTCGGCCGTCGTGAAAGACAACGACGGGAACTTTACGCATACGAACCTTGTGACGCTCGTGGACCAAGATGGCAACGTGCGCAAATATTATAACGCAAATGACCTAGAGGTCACTCCGGAATTGATTGCTGACGATGTTATCTCGCTTACCCAATAGCATATATTACTCCGAAGCAAACGGGGCTGGATCGGGATATATAACATATTCCTCCAGCCCCGCTTTTTCTAACTGCTGGATGAGATATTCATCCGGCGTACCTTCTACGCCAGCATATCCTCTGCGTGTATATATATGTTCCGCATCCTGGAATGTATCTCTTAGCACGCCTCGTATTTTCTTGCCGGATGCATCATTGTCCATAAACAAATATACGTTCATGTCCCCAACCTCTTTACGTAGCGTCTCGGTCTTATTTGTATTTAATGTTCCATATGTACATAGGATTGTGATGTCATCACTTAGTAAGCGGCGAAGACGGCTGCGATCATTTTTTCCCTCTACGATTATTGCGATATCCATGAAGTTCACCTCAGCGCTGTATAAAGTAAGTGTGTTGTGTGACCGAAAAGGTCTCTCCATTATTATGTCGTTTCATTTATATAATAAGTCCTCTATTTACGTAGTGTACCACATGCAGATTCGAACTTTACACGTGACCTTAAGAATAAGGAGACTGATTTGCGAGGAAGCTCCTAAAAAAAACGAACGGCTTGCTCGAGAGCAAGCCGCATGAGGAGAGAGCGAGTTGGCATTAAAACACACCAGCGCGGAGGATGATAACTAATAAGATGTAAAGTACAAGAATTGTTCCAGTTGCTGTCCAGAGACCACCGCCGAAACCAGGTCCAATAGGTCCACCACATGGATCTACACAATGCGACATTCGGTTCACCCTCTTTCTGACTTTAAGTCGTGAGGCACAATGTATAGTATGTCGGAGGGTGGATGTCGTGCTGTGCAAACACCCAGAAAGTCCAAAGATAGGTATTCGCCTGCAATTTAAGCATTGGTGCATTTATGAAGCTTTAGATTCAGGAATGGATGGTGTTGATGCTGTAAAAGGTTGAAAAGGCTGCCTGGCAGGCATGATCGTAACTGCCGCCATCAAGACAAGGAACGCGATAAAAAACGGGGATACGACATTACGGAACTGACCAGCCAACAGCGGGCCTAGAAATGAACCAATAGAGAACGCAATTGACAAGTAGGAGAAGATTCGTCCGTACTTCACCCCGCCGCTTAACTGGAGTAAGTGGGCTGACATCGCAGGCAGAATGACACCTTTGGTCATGCCAATTAGAAATAACGATACAAACAAAGGCACGGGCCAATGAATGGCGATGACAAAGAACAGCAAGGACAGCACAAATGTCCCGATCCAAGTCCGGGCATAGGCTGGATAATGATTCAGGAACAGCATGCTTAGTGTACACAGGGCACCAAGACTGACAGCGGAGAACAGAATGCCAGAGTGCATGATCGATTGAAGTTGGTTCCCAACAAAAGGAAGTTCGAAGAACAAGATTCCTTGAGAGCATGAGATGGCAAACGGCATAATGTAGAAGGACCAGGGGACGCTCGCAGTATTTGCAGCCATAGCCGGCTTGGAGGCTGTTTTCTCGCCGCTGTTCGAATGTATAGGTGAGGATGCCTTTTGCCCTGCTGCGGCAGCTGGATATGACGCAGATGGCGGCGAGGCGGATATCGCTTCAGCCGGTACTCTAACCATAAAGATCGCAAGCAGGCCAATAATAAACAGACCGATGCCAAGCGCCTGGAAAGATGCGGTGAAGCCGAGCTGAGCAACAAGATAGGCACCAGCTGCTGGCGATACAACGGAAGCAAGTGTGTGCACGAGCCCATTGCCAGCCATCAGTTTACCTTGCTGCACTTGGTTGGTAGCAAAACGTGCCAGCAAGGCAAGACAGGCAGGGGACAAAAAGGCAAGCACAAATCCACTGATGGAGCGGACAACCAGCAGTTGCCACGGATTAACAACATGAGCTTGCAGCACAAGCAAAATACCTGCCCCAAGTAGGCTTAACACAATAAATATTCGGCTGCCAAACCGATCGACACTGAATCCTGCCAATAAATTACCAGGCAAATGAGTGAAGGAGTACATACCCATCATGAGTCCAATAAAGGAAGGGGCAGCTCCTAAAGAAACAGCGAAAGGAGTAAGGATAGGATATTGGGCATGCAGATCAAAGAATGCAATAAACAAAAATAAATAAAGCCATACGACTGAGCGCATGTGCCGTCACCTCCACAGTGCTATGGTATACTTGTACGTTGAAAGGGACGAACTTATGACCTTAATTACATGGGATACTGGATTCTATCTTTTTCAAATGTTCATCTAACGTAGATGTAAATCCTACTGTGTAATTGCATTCAAGTAGGTGGCAGATAAATCAAGCACATTTGTGACAAATAATTGCTGTATGCTACTGCTGCGAACTAGATTTCATATCTATCATATCTGGGCAGCTAGCTTATCCTTGATTATCGAAAAGGTATGACCTTACTGAACAATTGGTAATGATGTATAATATGGGTTGGAAAGGATGGTAGATAGAGAAATGGATATGAATCAGCTTTTTGAGTTTATGAAGCAGAATTGGTTAATCTTCCTGATTGCACTTATTGTATTATTTGTCATCGTGAGCTTTGTGAAGACGATGGTCAAATGGGCACTTGTACTTGTAATCGTGGCGGCTGTCGCGGTATACAGCGGCATTACGTGGAACGATATTGACAAAGTGGTTACTACGGTAAAGGATGAGACCGTGCAGCAATTGAAGGATCAAGCGATGAATGCGATGGTTCAGGAAGCCAAGAAAGCGACCTTTTCGGCAGGAGCAGATGGTACATATACGATCAAGTCCCCGAATGTAGAATTAAATGGTTCTACGAACAGCAGTAAGGTTAAGCTGGCGTTTAACGGTGTGTCGTTAGGCGAATGGGAGATTAACGACACAATTAAGTCGTTTATCGATGAGGCGAAGAAGAAATAATGGACACAGTTCGGCAGTTTGCGGAGTTTAACCTCGTGACGATTGTCCTGGCGTGTGTCATTCTTTTTAGCGTATGGCAAGGGGTGAGCAGAGGCGCTTCGGGGTCTGTGCGTCACCTCTTCTTTATTATACTGGAGACATGCTTGACGGTTATGTCCTTATTGTTGTCATATCTCGCTGCTCAGGCATTATCACCAACCGTTGCGACTTGGCTTCAGGAAATGGTGATTAAGATTCCCAGCCATGAGTTGTCCTGGTGGGAACGTATGTATTACACGACTGTAACGAGCATAAGGGACTTTGCGCTGCTGCGTTTCGCGCTATTATTTAGTGTATTGTATATTTTAATACGCTCTATCATCGGCGTGCTGGCTCGACTTGTAATGACGTTGCTTGCCCCTTCGTCAGCGGATGACATACCGTCAAGTCAGCGTCATTCTGATCAGGTGCTCAGACGTCAAGATCTGCATCAGACCCCAAATAAACCGCTTGTCATCCGTTTTCTGAGCCGTGTTGTGGGCGCTATGGTAGGAATCGTTACTGGATCAGTGCGTGCTTTCTTTATTGTGGTGCTTCTCTTTGGCTATGTAACCTTGCAGCAGGATACGGCTGTTAGTAGGATGGTACAATCATCTGCTGCATACCAAGCTGCAGCTAATCAAGTTATACAGCCGCTTGCAGGGGCGTGGGTAACCAAACAGCTGCCTGTATTTACAGCGCAAGTCGAGGAGCAGTTAAGTGACTTGATGCAGCGCAAATACGAGGTTATTGACTACCTTATTCCACAGGATATTGAGAAAGCTGCTCTTGAGGTGACAAAAGGAGCGCGATCTGACGAAGAGAAAGCGCGCAAATTGTATAACTGGGTTGGAACACGTGTGAAATATGACTGGAGCAAGGCGAATAATTATATCCAGCGTGGCGAGTGGAAGGAACAAACACCGGAGGAGACTTTTGATAGCAAATCAGGAGTTTGTATCGATTATGCGAGGCTGTATGCGGTAATGGCACGTACGGTAGGATTAGAGGTTCGTGTAGTGACGGGTAAGGGCTATGATGGGAAAGGTGGATATGGGCCTCATGCCTGGAATACGGTAAAGCTTGTAGACCGAGGTTGGATACCTCTAGATGCGACATGGGCGAGTACGGGCGACTGGTTTAATCCACCGAACTTTGATGCTACGCACATTCCAGATAAAGGAGCAATATCCAACAGTTAATCTGCTGTGTTTAGTCTTTGAGCGAGCCGTTCTAATGTGATAAACTAACATAATGAACATTACTCAACGAACATACTACGCAGGAAGGATGATGGTGCTTTGAGTCATCCGCATTCGGACGAACCACACAAGCGAGAACTATTAAACCGCCGCCACTTTTCATTTCGACTAAATACTTTTTTCTTTGTTACTTTTGCTGTCTTTACGGTGCTTATTGTGCGCCTAGCTATATTACAATTTGTAGAGGGACCTGGCTTAAAAGAGAAAGAAACAAGATTAGGCTATAAGACAACAGCCATTCCTCCGCTGCGAGGCACCATTTATGACGCTTCCAAGAAACGATTGGCTTACTCGACTTCTACGCAGTCCCTTTATTTTAACGTGGACAAGAATTATACGAAGGAAGAGAACATGGCAGATGCGAAGCAGCTTGCCAATACACTTGCTGACGTATTTAAGGAATACGGGGATGCCTCTAAGGAGAAACCGCTAACCGCTGAAGAAATCCTGAAGCGTATGGATTTAAAGGGCAAGTTGAATTATGTGTTTGTCCCACGTTTGATCAAGACTGGATTAACCCCTAAGGAGATTGCTTATTTCTTGGAGCATAAGCCGGAGTACAAAGGACTCGATATTGTTGAGGACAGTGTACGGAACTATGATGAGGATACGGTTGCGGTGCAGACAATCGGGTATCTGAAGAAATTTAAAGGTGTACGTGAATCATACGATTACTACAAAAATATTCAGAACAATAAAGATTCGCTGCCAGATGAGTTAAGATATCTTGATTATGAGGATGTTGGCGTAGACGGAATTGAATTTATGTTTCAAGAGGAATTGCGCGGAAAGAACGGCTTGAAGCGATTTCCTGTTAACGTCGCCGGTCGCATTATCGGTCAGATGGAGCTAACGAAGCCGGAGCGTGGGAACGATCTGCATCTGACGATTCATAAGGACATCCAGATGAAGACAGAAGAATCGATCATGAAGACGCTGGAGAAAGTGCGTAACTCTTCTGATTCGTTGGAAAGTGCCCCTAATGCACGAACAGGCTATGCGGTAGCCATGGAAGTAAAGACTGGCAACGTCGTTACAATGGCCAGCATGCCCGATTATAATACGAATGTCTGGAAGAACGGCTCTATTAGTCCTGAAGATTATGATAAGTATAAGTTCAATATGAACAATGGTACGATAAAGGCCGCTTACGGTCCTTATGATGATGATGAGATTAAGAAGCATCCGAACTCCATCGTGTATCTAGGTTCAACAATGAAGCCACTGTCCGTATTGATCGGTTTGCAGGAGAATTTGTTTGGTTTATATGACAATTATTTTGACGGAGGATATGCTGAATTTGGGCGTAAAGGTTATGAGACCAAGGTATGGAACTCTAGCCGGAAGTCATTCGGTTATATGGATGCGGCAGAAGCTTTGCGAGTATCCTCCAATGCTTTTATGGTTGACATGATCGGAAAGCGATTGTACTCCCGAACCGATATAAATGGCCTTGAGACGTGGGATAAGTACATGGAGATGTTTGGACTTGGGGTTAAAACGGGGAGTGGGCTCCCTGGTGAATTTGCCGGTCTGAGGGACTATCTTACGGAAGCGGAGAGAAATAATGCGCAGTCTGCACTCGTGTATGCGTCGTTTGGACAGCAAGGTAAATATACGACATTACAGCTAGCCCAATATGCAGCTACATTAGCTTCACACGGCAAGCGTATGAAGCCTCAATTCGTCAGCAAAATTACGGATGGTGAAGATAAAGTCGTCAAACAGTTCAAGCCGGAAGTGTTAAACGAAGTAAAGTTTGATGAATCGTATTGGAATATAGTTGAGCATGGGATGAGTCGAGTTAACGTTCACGGCTTTGATGGATTCCCTTATAAATTCTATCGCAAGACAGGTACGTCCCAGCAAGACGTTGGGGGAAGAACGATCGAGAACGGGGTGTTTATCGCTTACGCACCAGCTGAGAATCCGACTTTGGCTGTTGCGGTTGTCGTACCGGAGGGTGGCTATGGCTCCTACAGTGCGGCACCAATTGCACGTGCCATCTTTGATGCCTACGATGAAGCCGTAGGGCTTACAGGCACGCCTCGCAAAGCGACGCCACCAGCAACAACTGAATAAGAATACATGAAGCGGCTGTTCTCAGATGAGAACAGCCGCTTGTCTGTTACACGCTCCAGCGGAAAAGGTAATAAAGGGAAAATTTATGACTTATTTAAGCTTAAATGTAGGGATGGTGATAGGAGTCTATTATGCGCTGTTGGTTAGTATCCTGTGATCATCTTAATATAGATATTAGTAATATTTAGGTGAATAAAAGCGGTATTATATTTAATTTATACAACAAATCTAAATTTTGTCCATTATGAAAGCGTTTACCTTGTGCTTAAAATGAAGGTGTACGTCTCAGGACCAGCGCGCGGTGTGGGGCGATATATAACCGAACAAAATGAGGTGCTAGGATGAAGCAGAAACAAAAAAGAGCACGATGGGCGGCCATTCTTGGCTGGAGCATGTTGGCATTTGTACTATCGGCTGGCGCAGCCAATGCGGCACAGCCACATACCTCTTATTGGTTTCCAGACCAACTGCTGAAGTGGAGTCCGGCAGCGGACAAAGATGCGGAGTTTAACAAAGGGACGATTCGTCTGGCTGAACGCTTCGCAGGCGAAAAGGTTAACGGCAACGCAAGTACGCAGCCTAAGCTGATGGGGCTTGCTGCCATGAATCCGCATACGAGCAATGTGCCTTCTCAAGGATCGGATCAAGACAGTGTTGACGCTTTCAGCTTCTGGCAGTATGTAGATACGATGGTGCTATGGGGTGGATCTTCAGGTGAAGGGATTATCGTGCCGCCGAGTGCTGACATTATCGATGCCGCTCATAAAAATGGAGTCCCGATCGTGGGTACGGTATTCTTCCCACCAACTGCCTATGGCGGTACCTATCAATGGGTGCAGCAGACGCTGCAGCAGCGCCCTGACGGATCGTTTCCAGTAGCGGACAAATTAATTGAAGCAGCGGATTACTTTGGCTTTGACGGCTGGTTTATTAATCAGGAGACAGTGGGCGGCAATGCTGCGGATGCAACGAAGATGCAGCAGTTCCTCAAATATATGCAAGATCACAAGAAGCCAAACATGCAAGTGGTCTGGTATGATTCCATGACAAAAGGTGGCGGCATTAGCTGGCAGAATGCGCTGAACGCTCAGAATGAAATGTTCTTGCAAAGTGGGAATAGCAAAATATCGGACTCGATGTTTATCAACTTTAACTGGTCCGCAACTGGTCTGCAGAGTTCGGCTAGCAAGGCCTCCAGTCTTGGCCGCAGCCCTTATGACGCCTATGCAGGCATTGATGTTGAGGCCAATGGTACAGGCAGTTACGTAAACTGGTCGGCAATATTCCCGCAGGGGCAAAATGCACGTACATCTCTTGGCATATATCGGCCGGATTGGGCTTACCGCAGTGCGACTTCCATGAATCAATTCTATACAAAATCTAGTCAATTCTGGGTTGGGGCGAATGGAAACCCAAGCCAAACGAATGCCTCGGGCTGGCCAGGAATGGCACATTATTTTGCTGATAAATCCTCGATTAACTCTTTACCGTTTACAACTAACTTTAACACCGGTCATGGTAAGATGTTTGCTATTAATGGCAACGTTATGCGGACGAAGGAATGGAATAATCGCAGCTTGCAGGATGTACTGCCGACATGGCGCTGGATCACACAGAGCGCAGGCACGGCTCTAACGCCTAACTTTGACTGGGACCAAGCTTACTATGGCGGGAGCTCCCTTAAAGTAAGTGGCAACTTGAACGCACAAAACGCAACGCATTTACGATTGTACCGGACAGCCTTGCCTGTTGACGCAAATACGGTCATATCCGTTACGTATAAGGCGCCAACCGCTGGGACACAGATGAAGGTGGCACTTGTATTTGGAGACAATCCGTCCCAGACGGAATATGTATCATTACAAACGTTGAGTACTTCTAATTGGACAACAGCATCTTTGCCATTGTCTGCATACGCAGGGCGTACGATTACGGAAATCGGTTTGAAATTCGAAAGCAGCACAGCTATTCCTAACTTTACTGTAAATATAGGGGAGTTGTCTGTACGTAATAGCAGTCCTCAAGCTCCATTGCCAGCGGTATCCAATCTAGCGGTTACAGAGCTTGGCATGAGCGGTGCATCGACGGATGTTCGCTTGAAATGGGACTCTCTTTCAGGCGGTGTTCAGGTGTACGAAATTTACCGCGTGAAGCCTGATGGATCAAAAGAGTTCGTGAATGCAACACCTAACCGTGTTTACTACATTCCGCCTATGTTCCGCATTGGCAACGAGCCACAGACTACACTCGAAGTAATTGCGCTTGGCAAGGATGGACAGCGTGGAGCAGCAGCGCAAGTTAGCTTCCTATGGTCAAATGTGCAGCCGGGTATTACGAATGTTGCTTTGAATCGTACTGCCACTGCGGATACTTTTGTAAGTGGGGAATCCCCAGCCAAAGCTGTTGATGGTACGGCTGCAAACAATAGCAAATGGTGCGCCACAGGCAGCGGCAACCACTGGTTAAGCGTTGACTTGGGATCTTCTTATTCCATCACGAAGTTTGTCGTAAAACATGCTGCGGCTGGCGGGGAGTCAGCAAGTTTTAATACTCGTGATTTTAAGCTTCTGTTAAGCGCAGACGGGGTTAATTGGGCAGATGCTGTAACTGTGACAGGCAACACCTTAGGTGAGTCAAGCCATACGATCAGCGCAACAAATGCCCGTTTTGCGAAGTTGGTGGTGACAAAGGCAACTCAAACGAGTGATACAGCTGCACGTATTTATGAGATGGAAGTATACGGACAATAATGCAGCGTAAATAGCAGAGGGATAGGGCTGTATAGTGATTTAGCAAGGAGTTGCTGCTTGAGTATTCCTACTCGAGCGGCAGCTCCATTTTTAGGACATAAGAAACAAGGCGCATAACAAACTTTTGGACAAAGTACCAGTTAGCTAGGTCGTACATACTTTAGTATGAAAAGTAGTCCTTTATCATTCTATTCACAATGAGTCAACAACTTTTTTTTGCTGAAAAAGTTGCACTTGGGAAACAATATTGTGTATATTAAACAAAAGAAGTGTGGGTAAAAAGTATTGCACTTATATAAAATATATAACTGCATACAATTTATAAAAGGGAGAGTGTAGTGAAAGTGAAGGCAAAGTCAACGAGATGGAATTCAGCGCTCAAGCGCTTGGTCATGACCGTACTGTTCTTAAGTTTGGCAATAGGGCTGGCAGCTTGCGGCAGCGGAAATTCGAAAGAAACTTCAGGCAGCACTACTGGAAATGAAAGCAGCGGTAAATTGACAATCACCACTACAATTGGCATGATTGCGGACGTCGTCGAGCAAATAGGCGGAGATCACGTAGCCGTCACCGGTTTGATGGGCTCTGGGGTTGACCCGCATTTGTATAAGGCATCGCAAGGGGACATTAAAAAGCTGGACGAGGCGGATATCGTGTTCTACAACGGATTGCACCTTGAGGGCAAGATGGTGGATATTTTAGAAAAGATGAGTAAGAACAAAAAGACAGTTGCAGTATCGCAAAAGCTGGACGAAGCGGAGCTGTTGGCCGACCCGGCGGCTCCGGAAGCTCATGATCCGCATATCTGGTTTAACGTGAGCAATTGGATCAGTGCGGCAGAGGTCATCCGTGACACTTTAGTTGAAATGGATGCTGTACACGCGGACGAGTACCGCCAGAATGCAGAAACGTATCTCGCCAAATTGAAGGAAACGGACAACTATGTTCGTGAGCAGGTCCAGAAGATACCAGAGGGCAGCCGTGTATTGGTTACGGCACATGATGCCTTCCATTACTTTGGTAAGGCATATGGAATGAAGGTGATGGGGCTTCAAGGAATCAGCACTGCATCTGAATATGGCAGCAGGGATGTGAGTGAGCTGCGTGATTATCTGGTTGATCACCAGATCAAGGCTGTGTTTGTAGAGTCAAGCGTCCCAAAGAAGGCCATTGAGGCCGTTATCGAAGGAGCGAAGAAGAAAGGCCATAACGTCACCATAGGCGGCGAATTATTTTCGGATGCGATGGGTACACCAGGCACACCGGAAGGTACTTATATCGGAATGGTCAAACATAACGTTGATGTAATTGTTAATGCTTTAAAATAAACAGGGTCCATAATTCAATGGAAAAGAAAGATTCCGTTAGCATGGCATTACTACATTTAGCATCTATCATGCGGGGCAGCATTTTACTTTGTATGTTAAGCACTACTACTTATCATATCTATCCGATATACAAGCTCAAAACGGATGACCGGATTCATGAATGCAAGAAGCAAGAAGTAGAGAGGAGGAGCAACAATGACACAAACAAGACATGCATCACCTTTGACTGTTACAGGATTAACAGTCGCCTATCAAAAAAAGCCGGTGCTTCGCAACTTAACCTTTGACGTACCAGAAGGCAAGCTAATCGGAATTATTGGACCCAACGGTGCAGGAAAGTCCACCATGATAAAAGCGATACTAGGATTGCTCCCTAAGGTTAGCGGAGAGGTTCAAATATATGGCAAGCCATATGCTGAAATGAGAAAGTCTATTGGTTATGTGCCGCAGCGTGAATCGGTGGATTGGGATTTTCCTACGAATGCGTTGGACGTTGTGATGATGGGGCGTTACGGGCATCTAGGCTGGTTCAAACGACCGGGTGCTAATGAGCGGGAAATAGCGCTGGACTGCTTGAAGAAAGTAGGCATGGCAGATTATGCGCATCGCCAAATTTCGCAATTGTCAGGTGGACAGCAGCAGCGGGTGTTCTTGGCTAGGGCGCTCGCGCAGAATGCGGATCTGTATTTCATGGATGAGCCATTTGTTGGTGTCGATGCTATGACGGAGAAAGCGATTATCAGTCTGTTAAATGAACTAAAAGCGCAAGGCAAGACCGTACTTGTCGTTCATCATGATCTAGCAACTGTTAAAGAGTACTTTGACTGGGTGATGCTGCTGAATGTGGAACTGATAGCTAATGGACCTACAGAGCTTGTATTTACGAAATCGCTGCTCCACGAGACGTACGGTGGCAAATTAGCCGTATTCGATCAAGAAGACGGGGCTACCCTCGTCGGATCGAGGTGATAACAATGTCATTATGGTCATGGTCTGTGTTGGCAGACCCTAATACACAATGGATATTGATCGGATGCATGCTGCTCGGTTTGATGAGCGGCATCATTGGCAGCTTTGCTTATTTGCGCAAGCAAAGCTTGGTGGGTGACACACTCGCTCATGCGGCGCTGCCAGGCATTTGTATCGCTTTTATGCTCACTGGCGTGAAATCGCTACCGCTATTTTTCTTAGGCGCATTAGTCGCCGGACTAATTGCGACTTTCTCTATGGCAGTCATCACGCGGTATTCGCGAATTAAGGCCGATGCGGCGATGGGCATCGTGCTGTCCGTATTTTTCGGTATTGGTATCGTGCTATTAACTCAGATTCAGCATTCGTCATATGGCAATCAGAGCGGGCTTGATAAATTTTTGTTTGGGCAAGCTGCTTCTATGATTCAGAGCGACGTATACACGATGATCGGGGTATCGGCAGTTATTATTATCGCGTGCAGCTTACTGTTTAAGGAATTCAAGTTGCTTAGCTTTGACCCGGGATTTGCCCGTGGATTGGGCTTTCCGATTGGCGTGTTGGAACAAATGTTAATGTTCTTCACCGTTATCGCAGTAGTTGTCGGGATTCAAGCGGTCGGTGTCGTGCTAGTTGCAGCGCTGCTTATTACGCCTGCTGTGTCGGCAAGATACTGGACGGATCGACTGGGACTGATGGTGAGCTTGAGTGGCCTATTCGGTGCTGTCAGCGGGGTCATCGGGACGTTGATCAGTACGACCACGAGCAACCTGCCTACAGGTCCATTAAGTGTATTGGCCGCTACGACAGTGTTTGTATTCTCTGTTCTCTTTGCTCCGCGCAGAGGTGTGTGTGCCAAGGTGATTCGAAGAATACGCACTAATCGTACTATTCGAGAGGAAGAACGTGCAAGGATGAGCGAACGTGGCACTCGTGTGCGGAAGGAGGCTTCGTTATGACTGATTTTTGGATCATTGCGACAGGTGCATTGGTCGCCATATCATGCGGCATACTTGGCTGCTTCCTTGTACTTAGAAAAATGTCACTTATAGGAGACGCGATAAGCCACTCCGTTCTGCCCGGAATCGTGATCGCCTTTATGATCAGCGGTTCACGTGATTCGCTTGCCATGCTGTTAGGTGCTTCTGTAGTCGGGCTTATTACGGTCTTTCTGATTCAAATGTTCCAGCAGAGCGGCGTTCAATCCGATGCTTCGATAGGTGTTGTGTTTACAGCACTGTTTGCAGTCGGTGTTGTGCTTGTCAGCTTAAATGCACGTCAAGTCGATCTTGACTTAGACTGCGTATTATTTGGCGAGATTGCGTATGTACATTGGAATACGATTGACGTCTTCGGCATCGATTACATACCGAAGGCAGTATGGATACTTGGCTTCACGGTTGCTGTTATTTTTGTAGTGATTGGACTCTTTTACAAACAATTTAAAATCTGCGCGTTCGATCCCGCTATGGCACTTGCTTGCGGCATTCCGGTTGCGTTGTTCCACTACCTTTTAATGGGTCTGGTATCGATGACAACGGTAGCCAGCTTTGAGAGTGTTGGTGCTATTCTAGTCGTAGGTATGCTGATCGTACCTGCTGCTACAGCCTATTTGTTGACAGAGCGGTTGTCAGTGATGATCATATACAGTGTGCTGATTGGCATAGCTTGTGCAGTACTGGGATATTATACGGCAGCATGGCTCGATGCTTCTATTGCCGGAATGATGGTAACTGTAGCAGGCGCATTGTTCGTATTGGCTTTTATTTTCTCCCCAAGCCACGGTATGTTGGCGCGGTTAATCAAGCAGCGTAAACTTGCTGTACTTCACAGTCAAGTAAGCTGACATATAAGCATTCAGCAAGCGCGTAATAAGCGTGTGATAAGGATCTAACAGGCACGTAAGCAAGTAAGCAGCAAGCACGCAAGATGGTGTGTATCAAGTGCGTAACAAGCATGTTACAAGCACGCATGAAACGAATAGGCAATAGGAAAGCTGGATTCGGGCATCTCATGATGCATCGGATTCAGCTTTCTGTCATATAGGCCAATATACTCAAGTTATTTATAGGAAGAGGTAGATATTTTTGTTGTGCTCGTACCGTTTATGATACAATGTCGTTATGTAAAATGGCGTATGGTAGCCGTCTTACGCGCAGGGTCGCGAATCATGACGAATGTGCGGATGAGCAAGCCATAAACGCCGGACGGGAGTGTAGGCAACAATGAGTAAATATACACTGTTAGCTCTCGATATGGACGGGACGCTGTTAGACGAGGACCAACGAGTGAGTGAGGATACCGCCCAAGCGATAGCGGAAGCGCAAGCAGCGGGTGTAACGGTCATATTATCGACAGGCAGAGCGATTCAAAACGCGGTGCCCTATGCGGAACAGCTTGGTTTGACGGGACCAATGGTAACGGTAAATGGTGGTGAGGTATGGAAAAACCCTCAAGAGCTTCACATTCGCCATCTGCTGCAGCGTAGTGCTGTTACTAAGATGCTTGAGCTATCTGAGAAGTATGACACTTGGTTCTGGGCCTATTCGACTGAACGATTGTATAACAGGGAGAAATGGAACGGAAATGTGGAGCAGGAGGATTGGCTGAAGTTCGGTTATTTTAATGAAGATGATATCGTACGCGGTCAATTGCTTGACGAATTACGTACTTTAGGCGGATTGGAGTTAACCAACTCTTCGCCGCACAATATTGAGATTAACCCGCTCGGCATCAACAAAGCATCAGGTGTACAGACTGTGTGTGATATGCTCGGTCTGGACATCTTGCAGACGATAGCCGTCGGGGATAGCTTAAATGACATTGCAGTCATTCGTCATGCAGGACTTGGTGTGGCAATGGGGAACGCGCAGGAGGAAGTTAAGCAGGCCGCTGATGCGATCGTAGCTTCCAACAATGAAAGCGGCGTAGCGGAAGTGATTCGGCGGTTTATTTTAGCATAATTATAGCGCATGAAGTAATCAATAGGATATCGGCAGCAGCTAAGGAGGAATTCATGATGGCCATTTTGGGATGGATACTTGTCATTGCTTTGTTTGCGGTCGGGATGGCGGGTGCCATCTTCCCTATACTTCCAGGGGCACTCGCGATATATGCGGCGTTCTTTGTGTATGGCCTATTTTTTACATTCGAACCGTTCGGGTTCTGGTTCTGGTCCATCCAGACACTAATCGTTGTGGTCATGTTTGTGGCGGATTATGCGGTCAGTGCCTGGGGTGTCAAACGATATGGGGGCTCAAGGGCATCCGTTATTGGCAGTACGATTGGGGTTATATTCGGCCCGTTTGTCATTCCGGCATTTGGTCTCCTATTAGGTCCGTTTCTCGGAGCTTTGATCGGGGAGCTGATCACAGGGGCTGATGTCGGACGTTCGACTAAGGCTGCGATTGGAGCGATCGTTGGTTTATTTACCAGCATGGTGACAAAGTTCATTCTGCAAATCGTTATGATTGTGTTATTTATAATTTGGATTATTTAATTTGTGGTCTGTGGTAGAAGAGGAAAGAAGGGAAGCTTTTGGCAAAGGAGTCTTTTATTAAAGGGACGCTCATCATTGCAGCTGCTACTTTAGTAGCACGCGTGCTGGGCGTATTCCAGCGGGTACCGCTTGAGCATATGCTCGGTTCTGTAGGTAACGCGGCGTTTGCCACATCTCAGAACGTCTATTTGATGATCTTGGCAATCGCGACTGCGGGTATTCCGAGCACACTCAGCAAAATGGTATCTGAACGTTACGCCCTTAATCAGGTGCGTGAGGCCGAGCGTGTCTATGCTGCGGCGCTGCTGTTTGGTCTCATATCCGGCGTCGTTGTGACGCTGCTGCTGTTCTTCCTGGCACCTGTCTATGCGACAGCAATCAAGCAGCCGGAAGCCGCGCTCGCCATTCGCGCGCTGGCACCAGCGCTGTTATTGTTTCCGATGCTCGCGATGATGCGGGGGTATACACAGGGACGCAACATGATGCAGGCCAGCGGTGTGTCCCAGATTATTGAGCAGATTTTACGCGTCGCAACGGCGATCGCGCTTGCTTTAATCCTTGTGAACAATGGCGCATCCCAAGCTTGGGCAGCTGCAGGTGCTTCCTTCGGCGGTGTGCTTGGTAGTATCGGTGCTTTTGCCGTAATGATTTATTACTTGCGCAAGCTGCGCCGCTTGGATCGTGAAGCAGGCGTACGGGCTCGCAGGTCTAATACACCGCCTGTCTCGTTGAAGGCGATCTTTGCATCCATCTTTGCGTTATCGATTCCTATAGTGCTGGCATCACTTGCCGTGCCATTGGTCAACTTTATTGATTCGTCCATTACAGTGCCGCTGTTGTCCTCGGACGTAGGTGAGGCCACTGCGACGCATATCTATGGCATATTAGGGCAGCGTGCCCAATCGATTGCAGGCATACCGCCGATTCTGGCGATTGCGCTCAGTACATCGATTATTCCGGTCATTTCCGCTGCTTATGCGAAGCGGGATATGCAGCACTTACAGCGCCAGATCTCGCTTGCGATGCGGATTTCTGTATTAAGCGGAATGCCGATCGTATTGGCGCTTGGCGTAGGTGCCTTTTCCATTAACGGATTGTTATTCAGCTCGCTAGATGGTGCTGGAATTATTGCCATGCTGACGCTGGGTACGATATTGCAGATTACGATGATGACATCAAGCTCGATCCTGATCGGACTTGGCAAGCCTTATATTGCCATGATTAGTGTTACGCTGGGCATTATCCTTAAGCTTATTTTCAGCTTTGTGCTGGCTCAATTTATTGGTGTATACGGTATTATTACGGCAACGATGATTACGTTCTTAATTATTACGTATCTCAACCTGCGTGTGATGAAGAAAGTCGTCAAGTTTGACGTTATGGGCAAGCGTTGGCCTGGTTTTATGCTGGCTACTCTTCTTGCAGGCGGCCTTGGTTATTTGACGGAGCGTTTGGGTGAGCAGCTTGTTGGCATTACAGCCCAATCTGTTAAATATGGAGAGCCGTTGGCGGTTGTTCCTCATGCGGGCCACAAGATTGGTTTTATGTTTACAGCAGGGTTTGTTGGTATAGTAGTGTTGGTTGTATTTATCGTAGGCCTGGTGGTGTTCCGTGTCGTTCGTAGGGACGAGCTTGGCAGTTATCCTCGGATTGTTCAGAAAGTACTGCGGCCTATTATGCAAATCCAGAAGGTGGGTTCCAGAGGGTAGGCCCTAGTGGCTAATATATAGGAAGACAGGTATTCTCTCTTAAGCATAGAGGATACCTGTTTTTTATGTTATTGACGACTTGTTTTAAAGGAGTTATCATATTAATGAAATTACTTAAACGTTTAAGTTAACTTAAGTCGAGTTGAATGAAGACTGGAGGGATAAGTCGTGTCAAAGCGTTTTATGATTTCCATGTGGGTGGCGTTAGTTAGTTGTATGCTTCTGCTTACAGCATGTGGGTCGCAGCAGACGGGCCAATCTGCTTCGCAAAAAGAAGAACATTCTGAACAGCAGCAAGGGCTGCAAGCAGAGTTAAAGCCAGAAGAAGGCGCAGAATTACTTGTGTGGGAGTCCAAGGGACCTGAGTTGGATTTTATGAAAGCGGTCGCAGTAAGCTTTGAACAAGAATATGGCGTAAAGGTGAAGGTAGAAGCCGTTCCTGCTATAGATGCCGTGACTAAGCTGACAACGGATGGGCCTGCTGGGATCGGAGCAGATGTTTTTGCAGCGCCGCATGATCACTTAGGTAATGCAGTTATGGCAGGGCTAGTCCTGCAAAATGATGTGTTAGACGACCCAGCAAAAAATCAATTTATGACCTCGGCTCTGGAAGGTGTTAGTTATGAAGGGGTATTGTACGGTTATCCAACCGCAATTGACACCTATGCGTTGTATTATAATAAAAAATTGCTGCCAAAGGCCCCTGGGACTTATGATGAGTTGATCCAATTTGCCAAGTCGTATAATGATCCTGCGAATAAGAAATACGCCCTTATGTGGAATGTAGGACAGTTGTATCAATCTTACTCTTTCTTAGCGGGTTATGGCGGATATGTGTTCGGCAACGGGGGGACGAATGCGGCGGATATGGGGCTGAATAGCGCTCAGTCGGTTGCAGGAGCAAAGTATTTACAATCGTTAAAGCAAATTTTGCCAATCAACGTTAACGATATCAACGATAATATCATTACCGGATTTTTCGTAGAAGGCAGCACGGCAGCTATCATTAATGGCCCATGGCTAATGAATGAGTTGACGAATGCAGGTGTCGATTATGCAGTGGCTCCGCTGCCGCTCTTGCCAAATGGAGAGCACCCGAAGAGCATGTCGGGTATCCGGGCAGTATATGTCAACTCGTATACCGAATATCCAGCAGCAGCAAAGCTGTTTGCGCGTTATGTTACTTCACAGGAAAATGGCAAGAAGCGATTCGAAATGACAAGACAGCTGCCGGCCAGAAAAGATTTAATGGCCGAGCCTACGATCGCGCAGGATGCTAACATTATGGCTTTCTTGGAGCAAGCGGAACATTCGACACCTATGCCATCCATACCAGAAATGGGAACCGTATGGGTTCCAGCAGGTGCTGCACTAGCTGCTATCTGGAACGACAATCAGGAGCCAAGCGTTGTGCTGGATAAGGCAGCAGCTCAGATCAAGACAGCGATTCAATCCAAGAAATAATCGGTCACAGGAACGGGTAATCTCAAAATTCGACTAAGGCGGTCTTCCGTATGATGGCAACAACAGATGCTCGTCGGCATCGGACCATAGCTGCTATTTTCTCTGCGGTATTTATAGGTTTGGGTCAGTTGTACAATAGGCAATATATAAAGGGTTTGCTATTTATGACAGCGACTCAATTGTTCTTTTGGAATTATTATCCTATCGTTTATCAAGGCATTAAAGGGCTCATTACATTAGGGGATGTGCCTTCCAAAATTGTTGCTGGTAATGTCATAAAAGGGGACCACTCCATCTTTATGCTGATCCACGGCATCATTATGATCGTCTTGGTGTTGTTATTTGCAGGTTTCTATGCGTTGAATATATACGATGCCAAGAAGAATGGTGAGCTAAGAGATCAAGGCAAGGCGGTTCCTGGATTTCTAGTATCGGTAAGACAGGCTAAGTTCAGACACTTTCCGTACTTGCTGCTGGTGCCCTCTCTCTTTTTTGTTTTATTTGTGACGGTGCTGCCGCTTGTGTTTAATGTATTGATTGCTTTTACGAACTATTCAGCACCTCATCACATTCCAGACCGCAACTTGGTGGACTGGACGGGGCTGCGAACATTTTACGATTTGTTCGCGCAGGAGTCGTGGCGGACGACCTTCTTTGGTATATCCGTCTGGAATATCATCTGGGCGGTAGCGTCCACGCTGTCTGTATTTTTTAGCGGCCTTGTACTGGCATTAATGGTGAATCATCCTAGAATAATGTTCAAAAAGTTTTGGCGAACGATATTTATTCTGCCGTGGGCGGTTCCGCAATTTATATCGATACTGGTGTTCCGCGTGCTGCTGAATGGTTCTTTTGGTCCCGTGAACGATATGCTGGTTAAATTGGGTATGTCGCCCGTGCCTTGGCTTTCGGACCCGACGATGGCCAAAGTTACCATTATAATTGTAAACTTGTGGTTCTCTACGCCGTTCCTAATGGCGTTAATGTCTGGTGTGTTAACGACACTTCCGCGTGACTTGTACGAAGCAGCTGCAGTGGATGGCGCCACTGGGACACAACGATTCACGAAACTTACACTGCCACTTGTACTAGCAGCGACAGCACCGATTTTAATTATGCAGTTTGCATTTAATTTTAACAATTTTAACTTGATTTATATGCTGACGGATGGCAGCCCGAATCATCCTGATTACTATTACGCGGGCAGTACGGATATTTTGATCTCGTGGATTTTTAAAATGACACTGAATCAAAGCCAGTTCAATATGGCTTCCGCAGTATCGATTATCATGTTTGTCTTTATTGCGGTCTTTTCCCTGTGGAATTATAGAAGGATGAAGACAACACGAGAAGAGGATAGGATCTAAATGTCAAAATTGCTGAACAATTTGGTCGTCATTGGCATATACGCGGTGTTTGCCGTGCTTCTGTTGACGACAATATATCCGTTGATTTGGGTGATCGGTACCTCTCTTCATCCGGGAAATACTTTAATGGTAAGCAGTATGTTTCCCAAGCAGCCAACGCTGGAGCATTATGTCGAGCTCATTCGAAATACTGATTTTGTACTGTGGTTCCGAAATACAGTAACGATTGCACTTGCAAATGCGGTTTTATCAACAGGATTAGTGGCAGCTACAGCCTATGCCTTTTCCCGTTTTCGCTTTAAAGGCAGGCAGCAAGGTTTGATGGCGCTGCTTATCCTGCAAATGTTTCCTGGCTTCTTATCGATTATGGCAATCTTTGTCCTGCTGCTGCAAACGAAGCTGCTGGATACGCACTTGGGCCTTATTTTAATTTACGCTGGCGGTTCTATCTCGATGGGGACTTGGGTGATGAAAGGTCATTTCGATACGATTCCGAAAAGTCTGGAAGAGGCAGCATACATTGACGGTGCAAGCCATATGGTCACGCTGTTTAAAATTATTTTGCCATTGTCGTTGCCTGCTATTACCTTTGTCGCTTTAAACAGCTTTATAACGCCTTTTATGGACTTTATACTTCCTCAGATTGTGCTGAGGTCGTCCGATAAAATGACGTTGGCGCAGGGCTTGTACAATATGGTTGCGACAGAGACCAATTCCAGCTTTACGACGTTTGCCGCGGGTGCGGTACTAGTAGCGCTGCCGATCACGATCTTGTATATGTATTTCCAAAAATATCTCATCCATGGTATGACGGCGGGTGCGGATAAAGGCTAACCATTACAAGACGAAATTTACCGTACTATTTAGGTCTCAATATGACAAGGCATATGTTTAATTATCTGGATTCAGGAAGGAGTAGGTCAGATCATGTTTCTCGAAGCGATCTATCATCGACCGGGACAGTCCTATTGTTACTCTTATGACGAACATACCATCCATATCCGACTGCGGACCAAGAAGAACGATCTGCACTCGGTTAGAGTACTTTATGGCGACAAGTACGATTGGGACAACACGGCAACCGTATCCGAACTTTATAAGCTGGCAAGCGATGAATGGTTTGATTACTGGCAAGCAGAAGTTGTTCCTCTGCATCTGCGGCTTCGGTATGCATTCCAGTTAACAGATGACGAGCAGTCGATATGGTATACGGAAAAAGGCTTTGTGAAGGACAAGCCGCACAATCCGCTGACTTTTTTTGATTTCCCGTTTCTTTGGGCAAATGAGGTTCTTCAGCCACCTGCTTGGGTAAAAGATGCTGTGTTTTATCAAATATTCCCGGATCGATTTGCGAATGGTGACCCGTCAAATGATCCAGAGTCGGTTTTACCATGGGAAGCATCCTCACCAGGTCCGCAAGATTTTTATGGCGGCGACCTGCAAGGTGTGCTGGAGCGACTCGATTACATTAGCGAGTTGGGCATCAACGCAATTTATTTTACACCTTTGTTTGAAGCGAAGACGAACCATAAGTATGATACCACTGATTATATGAAAGTAGATCCGCAGTTTGGCGATACCGAATTGTTAAAAAGTCTAGTAGAGGCTTGCCACAACCGTGGAATCCGAGTCATTTTGGATGCCGTATTTAATCATTGTGGCTATTGGTTCGCCCCTTTTCAGGATGTGCTTGAGCATGGGGAAGCATCGCGCTACCGGGATTGGTTTCATATTAAATCGTTCCCGCTGACACGAGCGCCGAGGCCTTCCTATCATTGCTTCGCTTTTGAATCACATATGCCGAAGCTGAATACAGTACATCCGGATGTGAGGCAGTATTTGCTGGATGTCGCTCAATATTGGATTCGTGAATGTGATATTGACGGCTGGCGCCTGGATGTTGCCAATGAGGTTGATCATGAATTCTGGCGCGAATTCCGTAAAGCATGCAAGTCATTAAAGCCGGACTTTTATATTCTCGGGGAAATCTGGCATGATGCGATGCCATGGCTGCAAGGCGACCAGTTTGATGCGGTGATGAACTATCCGGTGACGGAAGCGGTCCTTGATTTTTATGCAAAAGACTCGATCAATGCGGAGCAGTTTGCCTATCAAGTGAACAAGCTATTGGCTGATTATCCGCAGCAAGTCAACGAGGCCACCTTTACGATATTAGGCAGTCATGATACGCCTCGGCTGCTGACGATGGCTCGGGATGAGCGGAAGATGATGCTGGCTGTACTGTTCCAATTCAGCTTCCTGGGTGCGCCATGCATTTATTATGGCGATGAGGTTGGCATGACAGGAGGAGAAGACCCGGATTGCCGCAAGCCGATGGTATGGGATGCTTCACAGCAGAATCGTGAATTGTATACATTTTATCATCAGCTTATCGCCCTGCGAACTTCAAAACGAGCACTACAAGCAGGCCGTTTCCGAATCGTATATGCAGATCGGCAGCAGTTGGTTGTAGAAAGGAAACACGGCAGTGAGCAGGTGTACATTTGCTTTAACAACAGCAAGGACGCCACCACATTTACGGTTGCGGGTATGACAGTGGTAACGGGATTAAGCATGCTGCTGGGGGTTGGGACATTCAAACAGGAGAGCGATCAGCTTATCATCAGCTTACCTGCTTACGGAGGGTGCATACTTCATAACTAACGTCAGTCTGATAGCAAAATTGACATGCAAAAGGCGGTATGCTTTAATTGGCTTAAACGTTTAAGTTTAAGTGAGGTCGGAGAATGATGAAGAAAACAACGATTAAAGATATCGCCCAAGCAGCAGGCGTGTCGATTGCAACCGTGTCTTATATTTTGAACGATGTAAAAACGCAGTCCATCTCGGACGAAACTCGAGTGAAAGTATTAAAAATTGCACAGCAGCTCAAGTATGTCACTAATCGTACTGCTCAATCTTTGAAGATCAAAAAGACAGGTCTTATTGGGATTTTATGGTTTAAAGACAGTGAGCCAAGTCCATGGTCCGAGCTTAAATATGCCAAAACGATCAGCAAAATTGAACAACAGTGCAGTGCACTGGGCTACCACGTTATATTGATGCAGATAGACAGTTCGGAGCCGTCTTACAAAGTCATTATGGAACGTAATCTGGACGGTGTGTTTCTCATTAATGTGGATCAAGAAAGGTTTGCCACCATCACCCCTTATTTTGGGTTCGGCATTCCGGTCTTTGTAGTTGATAGTTATATTGAGGATTCGCTCTTTCACAAGGTAATGCCGGACATTAAAACAGGTTTTGATGCTTCTACGGCTATGTTGGGTGAAGCACCACAATTTCTGATGCTGGATGCGTATAACAATAAGAAGTGGATGGACATGATCAAGCATGTGTCCGGCTTGCCTGAAGAGAAGATACATGTATATAAGGACGCAGGTGGTATGCGGGCTTTCTTGGGCAAGCATGAGCATCATCCCGGGATCGTTCTGAATGAATTTATAGCCAATCAGGCAGCCATGTCACATGCGCGTTTCGTTGCATGGTGCACGTGTCATTGTCCAGAAGTGCTGCGTGACGATATCAAGCGGGTATCGTTCCGTATGAACGAGTATACGTCTATTGTGAACTTAATGAACAGTTATATTGATGACGCGGAATATAGAAACGAGGAGAAATTTATCATATTGTCTGTCTCCTCGTAATTATACGGTATGAGGAGAATGCCCAGTGGGTTCAGCACGTTTAATAGAGATTAAACAGTATTATTCCACTATTTTAAACAATACAAGAGATATGTTTGTTTATTTGCCGGCTAGCTATGATCAGGAAGAGCATCGGCGCTATCCTGTCCTCTATATGCATGATGGACAGCATGTGTTTTTTGCAGATCACAAGGGAGAGTCCTGGGATGTGCATCAGACGGTTGATCGTTTAGTGGCCGAAGGGAAAATGCAAGAGATCATCGTGGTTGCCATTGCCCACGTGGAAGATGCGCGAATTGCGGAATATATGCATGCGAATCCAGACGGGCATAATGTGTTCAACACGGCTAACCAAGGAGAACTGTATGAGCAGTTTCTCGTGCAGGAAGTGAAGCCTTACATGGATCGAGAGTACCGAACTTTAGCAGGCAAGGAGCATACCGCCTTAATGGGATCATCTGCAGGTGGGTTAGTGTCCTATAACATAGGCTTCCGTCAATCGGAAACCTTTGGCATGATCGGTGCGTTATGTCCATTCTTTGTTAGTGTTGAGCCGAACACGATGGAAGCCAGATGGCTGAGCCGTGTGTATACGGAGAAGAAGGATCTTAAAATATGGATCGATGTCGGAGATGCGGAAGGCTTCACCGTCATGGAACAGCATGTGCGCCATGTAGTAGATGTTCTCGTTCAGATCGGTTATGAGCCGGGCAAAGACCTTATGTATTACTACGCAGTAGGCTCTGGTCATTCGCAGAAAGACTGGGCGGCAAGGGTTCAGGCGCCGCTTCTCTATTTTTTTGGAGACATCGGCAAGCCAGTGGATGTTGATCTTCACGGACCTGACATAATAGGCATTCAAGGACCTAAGCGGGCATTGAATCCAATTGTTCGTTTTGACAGCGGTTTTATGATGACGGATATTCACGCTACCTATGAGGTAGCTGATTCGGAATTATTGGCAGTAGCAGCGGATGGAACGTTAGCCCCGCGTCAGTCTGGGCAGACAAGCGTTACGTATGTTCGTCAGCAGCTGCGAGCCAGTAAGGATATGGCCGTGGTTCCGTATGTGTCAGATACGGCGACGGTTGACATCTATGTAAAAGTGCCAGATTACACGCCGCGTACGGATAGTCTGTATGCAGGCATTGAATTGCCAATGATAGATGAAGGCCTCTATGGTGGCAGGTTTGAGGTGCCAAGAGAGATGTCGTTTGAATTTAGAATTTCGCGAGGCTTAGGCAAGCACGAAACAGACCGCAATGGCCACGAGGTTCCTTACCGTCAGTTTACTGTGACGGATGGACTGGAATTACATTATGAAGTGGAGCATTGGGTGGATTTAATCGTAAGTAAAGGTGATGACAATGAAGCATAGCTCAAGCATTTTACGAAATGAAGGATTCTACTCTGATGTTTTGGATAATATGCGTGATCTTGTGGTGTATTTGCCTCCGAGCTATCAGCTTGACCTGAACAGGCGGTATCCGGTGTTATATGTACACGACGGACAAAATATTTTTCACCCCGCGTTTAACGGGTATTCATGGAATATTCATACAACTGCAGACCAGTTGATTAAAGATCGGATCATCGAGGACATTATCGTGGTTGGCGTTCCCAACATGGGGATGGAACGGGCTAATGAATTCACGCATGATCTGGAGGGAGTTTGTTATCAAGACGATAAGGTGCCGATTCAACCACGGGGCGAACTGTATGAGCAGTTTATTATTGAAGAGGTAATGCCGTTCATGGATGCCGTATTCCGCACAAAAAAAGGGCCGGAACATACCGCCTTGATGGGCTCTTCAAGAGGTGGACAAGTGACGTATCATATCGGGATGCGCCGTCCTGACGTATTTGGCATGTTGGGAATCGTTTCTCCTTATTTCTATTGTGTAGATCCACAGACGCAGAACGAAGTGCCTATGTATCATACATTTACCGCCAAGCAGCCCGTGTCTAAAATATGGATTGATCTTGGCAGTCGTGAAGGACTGCTGGTGAGAGAGAAGCATGTACGTGAAGTGACCGAGAAACTGCTTCAATTAGGGTACAGCCCAGACGATGAACTCGTTTATCTATATGAACCGGGAGCAGCTCATGTGGAGCGGGATTGGGCGGCCAGAGTGGCATCGCCGCTGATTCATTTCTTTGGCGACAAGGGAAAGGCATGTGGATTAAAGCTGAATAGCGGTGAGCAAATGGAGGAGGTTGGGTTGATCGGTCCTTCCTGCCGATTGAATCCAATCGTTGAGTATGATTCGGGCTTTAGGATGACTGTATTAAGAGCATTCTATCGTATCGAGGATGAACGTATTGCACAGGTTCGAGAGGATGGAACTGTCATTCCTTTGCAGTTAGGAGAGACAAAGGTGACAGTTCAATATGGGGACCTGGAAGCTGCTGTTACACTGCGTGTTGTAGCAGAGATACCATCCAATGTCCAGTTGGAACTCATCGTTCATGCACCTCTAAATACGCCGGATGGCGTCAAGCTCTATGCGTGGTTTCCGCTCGTACATCATCCAGAAACCGATACGTATACGAATCAACTGCAAATTCCGATGCATTCGGAGTGGGTGTTTCAAGTAAGTCGTGAAGATGGAAAGGTAGAGGTAGATGCAGCGGGGAATAAGGTGGAACGTCACTATAAAGCGCTGGCAGATGCGAAGCTCCATATTCATGTAGAGCAATGGTCTTCGTAATGTAGGAGCACTTACCGTAATAGAGAGATAACGTGGAAGAGGATAGGGATTAGTGGAAAGGAGAGAACAAGATGAGTAAACTGGTTGTTGGCATTTTATGCAGCACGATGGTCTTTACAGGAATTGCGTTGGCAGCCGCACACAACACGTCTGATGCAGAGCTGGTAACTTTTAACGGGCGGGATGTCGTTCAGGTTATGTATGACAAGCCGATAGCTATAGAGGGTAGCATAGAGCTCCCCAAAGGGAAGCTAAAGAATTCAGATCAGAAGCCTCATATGCCTAATACAGACAGCCTGGATCAGCAGCGCTCTGCTTTTCAAACATTGCCGATTACTCAAACCAACAAAGGTGTTGAAGTGACGGTGCAAGCTGTTCGATTAACGAAGGATCATACCGACTTTGAAATTACGGTTAACAACAAAACGGACAAAGAAGAAGTTAAGCTTTACTTGGCTGGTACGAAGGCTGGAGCCAACCATGGAATCAAGGGCAAAACCTATGAGACGGTCGTGGCTGCTTCTCACAATCCTGATTTTAAAGATGCTGTGATTAAGCCTGGTAAAGAACGGCACGGCTGGTTATATAACAAAGCGCTCACAGATAAAGACGTGCAAAATTTAACATTACGGTTATCCGTCCATGGGAAAGAGGGAAAGAGAGAATTTTTGTTCAAAGTGGACTGTAAGGACCTGAAGTTCCGTACGCTTTGATTGGGAAATGCCTGTACGTAAACGTAAACTTAATAAAGGATACGTAGTCCATCATATTTGTGCATATCGCGGAATAGGATAGATCATACGCCTTTTATGTGCTACCCGAGAAGGGGCATGAGTGAAAAGTTTAACTTTTTGCTTATGCCTTTTTGTTTTGGCGTGGCTTTGTACGGGCTGTATGCACTCCGGCGGGAGGATGCACAGCTTCTTCTGCCCCCATTTGTTAGCGGTATCGATTTAGATTTGGCCAAACCAGCCTATTCATCAGGAAATGAAGTCGATTATCTTGGACCAGAGTTTGCTGTAGACGGAAAATGGGGACAAGAGTATCGGATCCCCCACGTTATTCTGCGTTTCAAATTCATTTATAGTATAATGATTGCAACTGTATGGGATGGAAAACAGGGAAAAGAGGGAACAGATGCCTACTATACTTGTTGCTGACGACGATGCGAACATTCGCGAACTTGTCTGCTTATTTCTACGCAACGACGGATTCGCAACAGTCGAAGCCGCGGACGGCAAGGAAGCACTAGCCGTCTACGCCGCGACGCATGTCGACCTTGTTGTGCTCGATATAATGATGCCGATTATGGATGGTTGGACGTTATGCAAGGAGCTCCGTAAAGCCAATCCAGATCTTCCGTTACTTATGCTGACTGCGAGAGGCGAAACATGGGAGAAAGTGAAAGGTTTTGAGTTGGGGACCGATGATTATTTGACGAAGCCATTCGATCCCTTGGAGTTGACGGTGCGTGTTCGAGCATTAATGAAACGATACCGGATTGGCTCCACACAGACGATCCAGTTCGGCAACGTCACGCTTGATCGACAGACCTATAAGGTGATGAGAGGGACGGAGTCGCTTACGCTGCCGCTCAAGGAGTTTGAATTGCTGTATAAACTAGCTGGAACGCCTGGACAGGTCTACACACGCGAGCAGTTGATCGATCAGATTTGGGGGATCGATTACGCCGGAGATGATCGAACGGTAGACGTACATATTAAACGCCTGCGTGAACGGTTCGCAACTACATCCGATTTTCGTATCGAGACGGTTCGTGGGCTTGGATACCGGCTTGAGGTTTACGAATGATCAGATCTTTATATATACGTGTTGTCCTGACATTTTTAGTGTCCGTTATCGCAGGCACGATCATTTCCTTTTTTGTGTCTACTTTGATGTTTGAAGAAAAATTAAACGAAAACGCACAAATCAATATTCGTAACTTTGGCCAAGACATTGTCCGGATTTACAAGACTCTTCCGTTAAGTGAAGCGGACTCGTTCGTAAGTGAGATGAAGATGCTCGATTCTTATCATATTCGGATTTACGAAGCAACAGGTCAGTTCCAGTCGTACGGAAGAGTTAACGAACACAAACCTGCCACTGTGACGAAGGAGCAATTAAAGAAAGTAATAGATGGAGGCGTTGTTCAAGACAATCCGAAAGGTATTGGCAAGGTCCTTTTAGGACTGCCGTTGAAAACGGAACTGGGAACAAAAGCGATGTTCTTGGAAATGCTCGCCCCCCCTTCCACCTCCTTTGTCACCATGTGGGCATCGATCTTTGCAACTTGTTCGTTGATTGCAGGAAGCTTAATTATTCTGGTGGCCTCCATATTTTTGGTAAGACCGATCAAAAAGCTGACAAAGGCGACCAAGCGTATAGCTGCTGGAGATTTCAACGTCAAGCTGAATATTAAGCAAACGGGTGAGTTGGGTACTTTGGCTCGCAGCTTCGAAGAGATGATGCACGATTTGCAGCAACTGGAGCAGATGCGCAGGGAATTCGTAACGAATGTGTCGCACGAGGTTCAGTCTCCGCTCACCTCGATATCCGGTTATGCGCTCGCGCTCAAGCAAGTAGACTTGGCAGACCACGAACGAAGCCGTTATCTTGATATTATCATCGCTGAAGCGAAGCGGATGTCCAAGATGAGCGACAGCCTGCTCAAGCTGAGTTTGCTTGAAGCGCAGTCACAGCAGCTTCGTTTGGCCACACTTAGCCTTGATGAGCAGATCAGACGGGTAATTGTGGCGCTTCAGCCGCAATGGTCTGCCCGCAGCATCCGTTTCGAGCTCAATTTGAAGGCTGTTCGCCTAACGGCTGATCATGATCTATTAAACCAGGTATGGACGAACATAATCGGCAATAGCATCAAATTTTCGGTGGATGGCGGCATTATTGACGTCAGCATCAAACAAGATGCCAAAAATGTGACCGTCCGCATATCCGATACGGGCATTGGGATTTCCTTGGAGGATCAGAAACGGATATTCGAACGTTTTTTCAAGGCAGATCGTTCACACAGTCGTAAGTATAGCGGCAGCGGTATGGGACTTGCCATCGTTAAACAGATTGTATCGCTTCATCAAGGCGACATTCGAGTGCAAAGTGAACCTGGTCAAGGAACGACCTTCATTGTCACCTTGCCAATCATTACGCCAACAGATAGTTAGATTCATAGGGTATCGATCGGATTGACTAGACCGCGTTCCCCATGCTGCGGCCCACATGCAAGTTTCCTTGTATGTAGGCTGCAGCATTTTTTTCTTGTTCATATTCAGTTCATATTGTCGTCATGGGGAGTACATCTCTATTGTATATGCTTGCTTAACGGTCAGTTAAGGCAGTCCGATACAGAAATAACGACAGGAGAAGATGAGAGTGAAAATAGGCGAGGGAACGAAAATGGATTTGGATACAACAACAGGCAAAAAACCAGCTAGTAAGATGAAAAAGTGGCTTAGCATTTTACTAAAAGTGTTAGCAGGATTGGTTATAGCAATCGTACTTTTTTTAGCCATTGTGTTTATAGTTAATGTGATCAGCAACAAATCAGAGGAAGGAAAAATAAAACCCTATGGACAGTTTGTAACCGTTGATGGGAAAAATATGAACGTATTAATTCAAGGACAAGGTGAAGAAACAGTCGTGCTGCTACCAGGTTTGGGAACAGGAACACCAGCACTGGATTTTAAGCCGCTAGTAGATCAGTTATCACCATTTTACAAAGTCGCAGTGATTGAGCCTTTTGGTTATGGATTAAGTGATGGAACCGAAAAAGAACGAAGCACAGGAAATATTGTAAGTGAAATTCATGCAGCTTTACAGAGTCTTAAAATTGATCGATATATTTTAATGGCTCACTCCATTTCAGGCATTTACGGACTAGATTATGTGAACAAATATGAACACGAAGTGAGTGCATTTGTCGGGATCGATAGCAGTGCTCCCAAGCAATACGGTGATAAGGTTGTTGAATCTCCAATATCAAATACAACAATTACGCTACTTAAAAAATCAGGTTTAGCCAGATTAATAATGAAACTAAGTGCTGACCCATATGCTAAAATACCAGTTGATGATGAAACAAAAGAACAAATGAGAATTCTTTCTTTCAAAAACTTCAGAAATCCCACCATTGTGAATGAAATAGAAAGTAGGTCTTCTAATTTTAAGGCAACTGAAAATTTAACATTCCCAAAAAACCTGCCTGTTATATTCTTTTTACAACCGGATAGTACAGGAATTGAAGGATGGTCAAAACTACATGAAGAGCAAGTAAAAGATTCTGTACTTGGAAAAGTGATGGCATTTGAAGGAACCCATTATTTACACCATACCAGATCAAAAGAAATCGTTGAAAACTTCAGGGGATTTATGGAAGAAGTAAAAAAGACAAGTAGATGATTTTTAAAATGGAAAGTTTGTTTGTAACTATTTGATGTAACAACGTGCTCGCATTCGTTTTATCTTAACACGGTCCTCGTATTATCCATGCTACGGCATCACGTGCAAGCTTCCTTGCATTTCATGTCGTAGCATTTTTTGATCGTTCATATTCAGTTCATATTGCCGTCATGAGGAGTACATCTTTGTTGGTTAAACTTTCATTAGTCGCACGGTTAAGGTAACTGAACAAACAGATCAAGACAGGAGTAGATGAGAGTGACACAAACAGAGGAAAAGAAAACGGGAAATGGAACGAAATTTAAGAAAGTGCGCAGCATTTTACTTAAAATCATAGCAGCAATCGTTATCGTTATTGTTCTGTTTCTAGGGATTGTTTATATCATGAATGTAATAAGTACGAATTCGGAGAAAAAACAAATAGAGCCCTATGGTCAGCATGTATCTGTAGACGGGAAAAATATGAATGTGCTCATTCAAGGAACAGGCGAAGAAACGATCGTGCTCCTACCTGGTTTTGGAACAGCTACACCCGCACTTGATTTTAAGCTGCTCATCGATGAGTTAGCTCCATTTTACAAAGTTGTCGCGGTTGAGCCTTTCGGTTATGGATTAAGTGATGAAACGGAAAAAGAGCGAACCACAGAGAATATCGTAGGTGAAGTTCATGAAGCGCTGCAGCAGCTTAACATTAATCGATACATGCTCATGGGTCACTCTATTGCAGGTATTTACGGCATTGATTATGTGAGCAAATATCGAGATGAGGTAACTGCATTTGTCGGAATCGACAGCAGTGTTCCAACACAACCAGGTATGGATGTTAAATTCCCATTAAAAAAATTAGAGCTTCTCAAAAAATCAGGTCTCTTACGATTTGCTCTTAAATTTAGTGCTGACCCCTATAAAGGTCTGGCATTCGATGAAAAAACCGTAGAGCAAATGAATTTGATCACGAAACAAGTTAGTAACAATGACACAATGTTGAATGAAATGGATCATATTGGATCTAATTTTAAAGGTGCTCATGGCTTAACATTCCCGAAAGACCTTCCACTTCTTCTCTTTGTGCAAGCGAATAATGAAGCGAGAAAAGAATGGGTTCCTTTGCATGAAGAACAGGCCAAAGAATCGGTACATGGAAAAATAATCACCATGGTGGGATCGCATTATTTGCACCACACCCAATTCAAAGAAATTGCGGAGAATGTTAGAGCATATATGAAAGAAGTAAAGTAAGTGTATAGGTAAAGTCACCGCCACGATTTAGCAAATGGTCATAAGTCATATGTGGAACCGCCCTTTGGGGCGGTTTTTCATTGTGCGGTTGTACCCATATAAGATGTTATCACATGGTAGGACTGAATTGGCTAAGCACTTGTATGTTCTATGTTACGGCAGGCCTGTGCAAGCTTCATTACATATGACGACGTGGCATTTATTTTCTTGTTCATATTCGGTTCATATTGACTTCACGGGGAGTACATCTTCATTCGTTACACTTTCATTCGTGGGCACTTCAAGCTTTGTTGAAAAAACAGATCAGGACAGGAGTAGATATGAATGGTACAACAAGTGGAAATGAAAACGAGGAATCGAACGAGAACCAATAAAGTACGAAACATCTTTCTAATAGTCATTGGAGCAATCATAATAGCCATCGCCCTTTTTCTAGCCATTGTGTATACAGTTAATCTTATATGTAATCAATCGGAGTTAAACAGATTAGAGCCTTACGGCCAGCACGTAGCTGTAGACGGGAAAAATATGAATGTTCTAATTCAAGGAGCAGGTGAAGAAACCGTGGTACTTCTACCTGGTCTTGGAACAGCGGCACCCGTACTGGACTTTAAACCGATAATCGAAGAGCTATCACCCTTCTACAAAGTAGTCGTCGTTGAGCCTTTTGGTTATGGGTTAAGTGATCTAACCGAAAAGGAACGAACCACAGAGAATATTGTCCGTGAAATTCACGAAGCGTTACAGGGTCTTAACATTAAACGTTATATTCTAATGGGCCACTCCATTTCAGGCGTTTACGGACTCGAATATGTGAATAAATATGAAAACGAGGTAAGTGCATTTGTCGGGCTCGATAGCAGCGTTCCAACGCTAACGGAAAAGGTTGAATCTTCACAATTAGAAATGGCTAAACTGTTCAAAAAATCAGGTCTCTCCAGATTGACCATAAAATTGGGGGAGGACCCATTGGCTGAACTGCCCTATGATGATAAAACGAAAGAACAAATGAGAATCCTTATGCACAAAAACATATTTAATTCCAACCTTTTAAATGAAATTGAACATATGTATTCTAATTTTAAAGCAGCTGAAAGCGTCTCATTCCCGAAAAATCTTCCCGTTATTTTCTTTGTCCAAGCGAATCATCCAGTTACGGATCAATGGATACCGGAGCATGAAGCGCAATTAAAAAATTCTGTACATGGAAAAATGATGCTGTTTGAAGCAGATCATTACATCCATCGTACCAAAGCCAAAGAAATTACAGAGAATTTGAGAGAATTTATGAAAGAAATAAATTAAGTAATCTTGTTCATACTCCATTCATATTGTCGTCATGGGGAGTACATCTTCGTTGTATAGGCTAGGTTTAATGGCTAGTTTAAAGTAGCCATTAAACCGATGAAGGCAGGAGAAGATGCGCATGAAACGAAGTGAGGTAATGAACAAGAGAGTGGGTACGAGAATAGCTAAAAAACGAACTTCAATTGCTGCTTTTACTCTGATGCTAACCATGTTAGCTCCGATGTCAGCAATGGCCGCTCCGGCTACGAGTAGCAGCACTTTTACCTATGATGCAACAAAGAAAATAGTTGCTGAGAAAGCCAAAATACTAACAGAAACTTACGGTACTACGAGTCTGCAATATGCACTCATTGATAAAGGAGAGATTGTGATCTCTGGGCAGGCAGGCAAAAACGATCTAAAGGATAAAGTACCTCTTACTTCAAAAACGATATATGGCATAGGTTCAACTAGCAAAATGGTACTTACAGCGTCTGTTATGAAGCTTGTTGATGAGGGCAAGGTCGATTTGGATGTTCCACTTGTGAACTACATACATGACTTTAAAATGAAAGATATTCGTTACAAGCAAATTACACCACGCATGCTGCTGAATCATTCCTCTGGTCTGCTCGGTACCTCGGGCCATAATGCTACATTATATGGGGATAATGATACTTACTCACATGATACTTTTTTAGAGCAATTGGCGACTCAAAACTTAAAGGCAGATCCAGGAGCATACTCCGTATATTGTAACGATGGTTTTACGCTGGCTGAGATTCTGGTAGAGCGAGTTAGCGGCATGGGCTTTACTGCATTCATTCACAAATATGTTACTGAGCCTCTGGGCATGAAAAATACCAAAACACCACAGGATCTTTTGGATCCATCGAAAATGGCTGGGATCTATTCCCCTCTGTATAAGGGGCAGCTTCCAAAAGAAAATTATAACATCATTGCTACTGGAGGCATCTACTCTACAGCTGAAGATCTCGTCAAATTCTCGCAAATCTTCACGGGTCAGGTCGATGGGATTCTTTCTAGCAAGTCAGTAGAAGCTATGGCCCAAGAAGAATATAAAAGAGGCATGTGGTCAGAAGATAGCGATACATCTATTTCTTACGGGTTAGGGTGGGATAGTGTGAACTTGTTCCCATTTAACGAATACGGCATCAAGGCGGTTACAAAGGGGGGAGATACCATATCGTATCACTCATCATTAGTGGTGCTCCCGGATTACAACATGGCTGCAGCGGTTACTTCTTCAGGTGGTTCAAGCGCAACTGATCAACTTATTGCGAGTGAACTGCTGCTCAGCGCACTTCAGGAGAAGGATCTTATTAAAGAACGGAAGCCGGATAAGTCATATGGCGTACCTATAAAGGCAGATATGCCGAAGGAAATGTCCCAGTATGCAGGTATTTACAGTGGTGGTTCAGGTAAGCTAATGAAGGTGGAACTGAATGCTGCCGAACAATTGTCGGTAACCACACTTACCTCTCCAAACAGCCCTGATCAAAAGTATACGTATACGGCTGATGGTTCTTTTGTAAACGATAAAGGCACAGAAAAATTGAAATTTGTTGTGGAGAAAAATGGGCGCGCCTATTTGTGGTCCCGTTCCTATTTATCTGTACCGGGGCTTGGACAGTTAGCTTTCTCAGAATATAAGGCAGAAAAGCTTGAAATGAGTGAATTCTCTCAGGAGATTAGGGCCTCATGGGAAAAGCGTAAAGGCCAAAAATATTACTTGATGAATGAGAAATATACATCAACGTTCTACCTCAATGCTACACCAATCATACCTATTCATTTCCTTAAGGAGGTTCCGGGCTTTGTCTCGAACCATAAAATTATTGGAGCAAACGAAGCGGTGAACCAACTGCAAATCCCTGGCATGGCAGGTCGTGACACGAAGGAAATCAATTTCTTTACTAAGAATGGATTAGAGTATTTTACGGCAGGAGGGAACATATACGCTGGTGAGGAGCTTGTAAAACCGCTCCATACGGGTACTCAATCGTCGACAACGATCCAAGCGGACGGCTATGCCAGATGGTATTCAGTGCCTGCGGCTGCCAAAGGAAAGGTTATGGCAGTTACAATGCCTTCAAATGGCGCCTTTGCTGTCTATAATCAGGCTGGTATTTGTATGAACCATACTATTGTCAGCGGTAATAATCAGGTCGTATTGCCAGAGAATGGTAGCATTGTATTTGCAGGTGAGATCGGCTCCAAATTTGAGATTACATTGAAATAATAAATTAGGGCTTGTCTACGAGACTGTTATATAAGGACATTTGAAAGGTAGAAAATGATGAAAAAAGTACTAATCATGATGCTCAAAATATTAACAGTCATCGTTATCGTTATAACACTATTTATTGCCATTGTTTATATCGTTAATATCGTCAACAACAAATCGGAGCAAGGAAAAATAAAATCCTATGGTCAGTCTGTAGCTGTTGATGGGAAAAATATGAATGTTTTGATTCAAGGAAAAGGCGAAGAAACCGTCGTGCTGCTACCAGGGTATGGAACAGCAGCACCAGCTCTTGATTTTGAACCGCTGGTGAAAGAGTTGTCTCCTTATTACAAGGTTGTCGTAGTCGAGCCTTTTGGATATGGGCTAAGTGATGTAACAGAAAAGGAACGAACCACAGAGAATATGGTAGATGAAATTCATGAAGCATTAAAGAGTTTAGACATCGACCGATATATTCTAATGGGTCATTCAATTGCAGGCATTTATGGCTTGAATTATGTGAACAAATATCCAAACGAGGTGAGTGCATTTGTCGGGATCGATAGCAGTGTTCCAACGCAAGACGGTACGGATGATCCATTTCCATCAGGAGCATACAAACTGCTCAAAAAATCAGGTTTTTCCCGGTTGTTCATGAAACTGAGCTCCGACCAATTGGTTGTACCAATCGAAGATGATGAAACTAGAGAACAAATCAGGATCCTTACGCTCAAAAACATGTTTAATCCGAACGTCCTAAGTGAAGGTGAACATTTTAGCCCTAATTTTAAAGGTGCTGAAAACTTGACCTTCCCGAAAAATCTTCCTGTTATTTTCTTTTTACAAGCGAATGATACCGAAACAAAAGGATGGATACCACTGCACGAAAAGCAAATCAAAGATTCTGTACATGGAAAAGTGATGACATTCGAAGGTGGGCATTATTTACACCATACTAGATCCAAGGAAATCGTCCAAAACTTTAGGAAGTTTATGAAAGAATAATATGTGCATAAGGGATGAAAAAACCGTCATATTTGACGGTTTTTTGTTTGTCATAGTGAGCCTGCCAGAGATTCATATGTATGCCGTATTATTTTTGCTTGTTCATACTCCGTTCATAATGGCGTCACGAAGAGTACATCTTCGATGGATAAAATTTCTTTAACGGTCCGTTAAAGTAGCCCAGAAGATGACAGGAGATGATAAAGGTGAAACCAAGAGAAATAACAAATATGAGTATAGGTACGAGAACAGGTAGAAAACGAATTTCAATCGTCGCTTTAACCCTCGTGTTAACGATGCTTGCTCCAATGTCTGCAATGGCCGCAACGGCCACTAATAACAGCGCTAAACTTCCTTTTGATGCGTCTAAAAAAGTAGCTGTTGAGAAAGCCAAGGTGCTTATAGAAGCTTACGGTACGACAAGTCTGCAATATGCGCTCATCGCTGATGGAGAGATTGTCATTTCAGGATATGCTGGGAAAAATGACATAAAGGACAATAAACCACTCACTTCAAATACGATTTATGGCATAGGTTCAACGAGCAAAATGGTGCTCACGGCGGCTGTAATGAAGCTTGTAGATGATGGAAAGATAGATTTAGATGAACCTGTTGTGAAATATATACCTGATTTTAGAATGAAAGATGACCGTTACAAACAGATAACACCACGTATGCTGCTAAATCATTCTTCCGGTCTTCAAGGAACTACATCAAATAACATTTTTTTACATGATGATAATGATACTTATGCACACGATACTTTGTTAGAGCAACTGGCGACTCAAAACTTAAAGGCAGATCCAGGAGCGTACTCGGTATATTGTAACGATGGTTTTACGTTAGCCGAGATTCTGGTAGAGCGAGTTAGTGGCATGGGATTTACGGCATTTATACACAAGTATTTGACAGGTCCTCTGGAAATGAATCATACGAAAACACCGCAGGACCTCGTAGATCCAACGCAACAGGCCGGGATCTATTTTCCTGCCTATAAGGGACAGATTCCAAGAGAGAGTACGAACACAATTGCGTCGGGTGGCATTTCTTCAACAGCTGAGGATCTCGTTAAATTCTCACAAATATTCACGGGACAGGTTGATCATATTCTTTCTAGTAAGTCGGTAGAAGCTATGGCACAAGATGAGTACAAAAGAGGCATGTGGCCGCAGGAAGCTGATCCGTCCCTCGTCGCATACGGGCTAGGCTGGGATAGTGTGCGCTTGTTCCCATTTAACGAATACGGCATCAAGGCACTTTCGAAAGGAGGAGATACGGTATCCTACCATTCATCATTAGTAGTGCTCCCAGAATACAACATGGCTGCAGCCGTCGTCTCTTCAGGTGGTCAAAGCATACTAGATCAAATGTTAGCAAATGAAGTACTGCTTAGTGCACTTCAAGAAAAGGGTGTTATTCATGAGCGGAAACAAGAAAAGCTGCATAACTTATCTATAAAAGCAGACATGCCCCAGGAATTATCTCAGCACGCGGGTATTTATGGTGGCGTGTCAGGTGCCTTAACGAAGGTAGAAATAAACCCATCGGGCGATTTGTCTGTAACCACAGTGAAAGCTCCGAATAATCCTGCTCAAAAGTATACGTATAAGGCAGACGGTTTTTTTGTGAACGATAAAGGCACAGAAAAAATAAAATTTGTTGTTGAAAAAAATGGGCGTACCTACTTGTGGTCCAGCTTATATATAACTTTACCAGGGCTTTCACAGACGGCTTTAATAGAGTATAAAGCTGAGAAGCTCGAAGCTAATGTATTATCAAAAGACGTAGCTGCCGCATGGGAGAAACGTGAAGGTAAAACATTTTATGTGGTAAATGAGAAATATTCATCGGTGCTCTATACTAAATCTGCACCAACTGTAACCATTGATATGGGTGTTCCAGGGTATTTCTTAACGAATAAAATTATTGGAGCAGACAAAGCGGTGAATGGGCTGCAAGTTCCTGGCTCAGCTGGCCGAGATACGATGGATATCAATTTCTTTAAGAAAGATGGATCAGAGTATGTTACGGCAGCGGGTTACGTATACGCTAATGAAGATCATTTCAAATCGCTTTATTCTGGGAAAGAATCAACAACAACGATCAAAGACGACGGCTATGCCAAATGGTATTCCGTGTCTGCGGCTGCCAAAGGAAAAACCATGACGGTTAAGATGCCTAAGAATAGCTCCTTTGCTGTCTATGATCAAGCAGGAATTTGCATCAACAACACTGTGGTTAGCGGTAAGGATCAAGTCATATTACCGGAGAATGGTAAGATCGTTTTTGCAGGAGAAGTTGGCTCTAAATTTGAGATTTCATTAAAATAATAAATATGGACTTATCTAAGAGGCTGTCTCATAAGGTCATTGTTGACCTTATGAGACAGCACTTTTTTTGTACGGCCGCAGAGGGGTGTTTAGCGGAAGATCGATATCCCAAACATCAACGCTATTTTCTAAATTTTAAACGCCAATTGGATGAGAGAATCCAATTGGCGTTTTGTGTTTCATTTTTATTTACAGCATATAAAATGTGAATATTACTATTCAATCTTGTTAATTGTTAGTAAGAGATTGTTGATACTGAGACCAGAGCGTATTTACACCAATACCTGTGATTGATTGGATTTGATTCTCTTTCCATACCAGAATTTCATTAGGCTGCAGGCCGTATGGAATCATACTTGTTGCATTTAATGCTCGAATGAAACCACGGTGCTTCGTATCCTCAATCCAGCGAATGAAGTTTGCTGTTCCATTGCTGTGCCAAGTGCCACCAGCGCCGACACCATAGCGATTATGGTAACCTGCTGCATAACGTAAACTATCAGCCACAGCTTCCACATCAAAGTTGCTATATTGATAAGCATGACCCAATTCATGGTAAAGCATGCCTATAATTTCGTCGCGTACAGAATTGTTGGGATTAGAAGCAACGTTTGCAAGATGTTGTGAGCTGATGCCTAATGTTTTAAGTTCACTATCACCCGATATCCAGGCTGCTCCAGGAACGTTCTCAATTTTCACTAAGATCTTCTTTACTCTAAGCGGCATATCTAACGGATTTTTGTAGAAGATTTCATTTACTTTACGAAGGATAGCTGTGATATCTTTCTCGGCGTTTGGCATAGCTTCTTCAAACAATGTGCTCCCTGAGAGGTTCTGAATTTCGATGATTGGGTTTTCGGTATGCCACATGTCATTGATGCGAGAAAATTCGACTTCACTCAATTGCACAGTGTAACCGCTGTGATTTTGAATATTGTTGAGCTTATAATATCGGTAGGATGTCGTGTTGTTATTTAAGAGGTAATGTTTGCGTTGATGTCTAAGGTTGAAGTTCTCATTGTTTTTCGTATCTAAGGTTGTCCAGTTGACAGTGTCATTTGATCCCTGCAGCACCCAGCTCTTTGGATCACCATCGGCACTATTGTTATTCGATTTGGCAGATGTGAGCGCGTAACCATCGATCGTTACTTGCTCGCCGAAGTCGAACTGCAACCATGCCTTATTGTTATAAGCTAGCCACTTGGTCGTGCTTGTCCCATCAACGAGGTTCGCTTTCGTATCGGATGGAGCATTTTCTTCGCTGGCTGTAACCGTAGGTTTAATCGTTCTTACCGTCTGCTGCTCATCACCGAACAGTTTAATTTCAGACAACTGCAGCAGTTGGCCATTTTCGTATTGATTAACAAATGAGTCGAACTTTACAAATTTATAAGCTGTCGTATTGGCAAATGAGTAGGTTTTTGTTTGGTGTCGAGAAGTAAAGGATTGATTCTGCTGTGTATCCAAATCCGTCCAGGTAATCCTGTCGTTAGATCCTTTTAGGATCCAGCTTTTTGGATCTCTTCCAGGCTCATCTTCTGCGGATGTAATGGAGTAGGATTTAACGCTCTTTGCAGAGGGGAATTCATATTGCAGCCATGCTGGGGAATTAAATGTTAACCACTTTGAAAATATATACTGGTCGAATGCTTTATTCTTCCCTTGATCTGTTCCATTCTCTCCACTTGCTGATACCGTTCCGCCTACAGCCAAATTTATTGGAATAGTGGTAGTAGTGGCTTCGGCTGCCTCAGCTGTAGGAATAAATACATTGGTGTGGACACCTAATCCTATTGCGACAGCTAGGAGTATAGCTCCCAATTTTTTCATGTTGTCCCCTCGTCTTTCCATTAAGTGTAGTGTTAATACCGATAATTGAGAGTAAGCTCTAAGCTCCTTTCTTAAAATTAATTTGATAATTATGTAAAAGGATAGCATAAATAACCGAGTAATCACAGCTATTTAAATGTGATTATTTTGTAAACAAAATGAACAGAATCAAACAAAATGAAGCTAAGCTCTATATTATATGTAATTAGAAATACATGCTAAATCGTTACGAATTGTATGGGGTTCTAAATGATGAAAAAAGACTCGATAGCTTACGCTTCGAGTCTTTTAAATGTTAAGAAGTTTGTTGCTTAGCCAATCTGATCAACAACTCAACTTGCGTGCTTATTTCAAGGTGAGCTTGATCTGAACGCCAATGTCGCCAGCAAATACAATGGAGCCTTTTGCCGGCAGTTCGATCTCTGTTGTCTTGCTTTGTCCTAAAACGTATCTGACAGACTTTCCATTCTCGTCAAATACGGTAAAGGAGCTGTGTGCTGGCAAAGTGACGGTCAGCTTCTTACTTGTTGCTGCTTCTGGAATGGAAAACCATCTAGCGTAGCCATTAGGTTGTATCGTAACGGTTGACTGCTTACCCAAGTATAACGGCTTAATTGCATCTTCAGATACAGCCAGCATGCCTGCGGAATCCAAATACTCGATACCATCCTTGGTAATAAAGTTGTATTCCATCGTATCCCGGCTGCCTAATCCTGGAATGTTTAATGGATTACTGGCCGAAACAGCACTTGTAATCATCTTATCATCCACATACCCTGGAAGTCCGGCAACTTTATTTATCTTCACCCCGTCGGCAAGGAGATAAACGATCGAAGTGTATTTCTCACTCAAATGGTAATATTTCTTCCCTTCGCGTACTTTCCAAGCAGCGGCTATTTCTGTGGAAATGTCATTAGCAGCAAGCTTCTCCGCGGAAAGTTGCGATAAGGCAATCTGCCCGAGATTAGGAAGTTCTTGGTACATTTGCGACCAAATATAGGTTCTTCCGTTTTCCTTCGTCACGAAGCTCACTTTTGTGTGACCATCTTCTGTGATAAAAGCTCCGTCAGCTGTGTATACGAATTTCTGATCAGGCAATTCCGGTGTAGTGACAGCGGATAGGATCATCTCCCCGTTCTCTTTCATCGCCACTTTCATTACTTGACCGGTAGAACCGTAATAACCTGCATGTTTTAGTACATCTGCTGGTATCGCTGCTTTGATAGGCTTACCAAAAGATTTGGCAGGCTGTAACTCTTTAATCGTACCTTTTGCCTTTAACGTCTGGAGCAGCATTTCGTTGGCCAATAATGTATTTATCATGCTGGAACCACTTGAAGATAGTACAGCAGCGGCCATGTTATGCTCAGGGAGGACAACAAGAGAAGCGTGGTACAACATAGTGTCGCCGCCTTTGTTAACGGCTTTAATGCCATAATTGCTAAACGGGTAGAGCTTCACGCTGTCCCAGCCTAATCCATAGTTAATGATGCTGTCCTTATCATCGGGCCATAGTCCTTTTTTGTACTCTTCCTGCTGCATGGCCTTAGCTGATTGGTCAGATAAGATGCCCTTTCCTTGTCCGGTAAATAATTGAGAGAAGCGGGCGAGGTCCTCTGCAGTGGAATAAATTCCGCCAGTGCCAAGCACGTTAACTGATTCAACTGGCAATTGACCTTTGTGAGCGGGATGATACAAGGCTGCAAACTTGGCAGCATCCACCTTATCTATCGGTGTATTGGTATGTTTCATTCCAAGAGGGGATGTCACATGTTTGTGCAAATAAGTTGTGAAGTCTAGGCCGCTGACTTTTTCAACAAGAATTTCGGATAACGTAAATCCATCATTGCAGTACACGGAGTATGCGCCAGGATCGGCTTTTAACGATTGTTCTTGCAAATTTTCTAAAAGTGTATCATGAGCATGAGTGTCATTGTCTCCTAATAAGAAGGCATTGGGAAATGTGGAGCCACGCAGACCGGAGGAATGATTCAGCAGCATACGTGGTGTAATTTTTTTGTAACGCTCATCCTTCATTTTGAATTCTGGGATGTATTGCACCAAGGGCTTGTCGAGATCTATTTTACCTTCTTCAACTAACTTCATAACGGCTACCGTGGCGAACATTTTGCTCGTTGAGCCTATGCCGTACATCGTTTCATTGGTCAGCGGTATTTTCTTGCCCTCGTCATTGAGACCTGTTTGACCGGATACCACAATATTGCCGTTATCGATGAGTGCGTACTGTACGCTTACCGTGCCCATTGCTTTCACTAGCAACTCTGCTTTTTCAGCAGCTAGCTGTTGAATGCTTTGATAGTTCACTGTCGTAGCAGCAGATTCCGCCATGACTCCTGCGGGGAGCAGCATGGTGAATGTAAGTACGACTGCCAATATCCATGATAGTCTTCTTTTCATTTATATACCTCCTTTTGATAGATACATAAGTTAATACGAATGAGGTTTCTAATCAGTTCATTCATAACCCAAAATTGACCATTACAATAATGTAAGGTTGGACATTACAAGATTCGACAGTAATTGCCGAATATACATGATAGCACCCATTAAATCTATTAATTCAGCGGCAATTCTAGTTCAAACATCAAGTGCCCAAAACTTTACCGCCCACTTCTGCATCTTAAAGGGGAAGTTATTTATCATGAGGAGGAACTGGATATGAAAAATTTCAAGTGGATGCTTGCTGTATTAGTGATGGCTGGTATGTGCACGATATCTTCCCGTGAGGTTGCCGCTGCTAATGAAACACCCGTTAAGAAACAAGAGCAGAAAAGGGTAGAGAAGAAAATGGCGGAGTTGAACCCGAAGCTGGCAGAGATGGCGAAGAAAAGCATACGTAAAATAGCAGGTAAAGAAATTGAATTAGAAAGTGTGGTCATCTTTGATCACACGATCTTTATTTATCCGAAGGCTGGCAGAGACAGAGGGCAAGTAGTCATAGATCAGAAGTCGGGTAAGCTCTCTAGCGTCTCTATTCATCTGACACCAGAAGAAGTAAAACCCGAGATGAAACAGCAGCTGCTGAAGGGATTACAAGCTGTCAATTCACAGCAGAAATATACCATAGAACGTATATCACGAACGATCTCTTACATAGGAGACAGCTCGTTAAATGGTGTCATATTTACCTATGTGGAAGGCAGGAACTTTTCGGCAAGATTTCAAGATGAAAAGTTGGCAGAGGTAAATGTCACTTATGCGTTGTCATCAGTAAATCCTAAAGTTCGTCAACAAGCAGAGCGTACGATAAAAGACACAACTGGACGTACTATTAAAGTAGATAAAGTACAACGCATAAAGGGAGTGAAGAAGGACGTCTGGTTATTGGATAGTCCTTACACATTACAAGGGTCGTTGTCGATTACAATAGGTGTCCAAACAGGTAAGGTCTGGTCTATCTTCAATTCATACAATCGAAGCTCAGGTGACGCGGAGGCAAATCAGAAATTTAAGTCTGCATTAAAGGAAAAAGAAGCAATCCAGTATGTGGAGGCATTTGCGCAGAAAGGGTTCGGAATGGATTTGAAAGGTTACACGGCTAAGCGAGATACCAATATCCCTGGATTGTTCGTTTATACCAAAAGAGGAGCACCTACCTTATGGTCAATGGTAAATATAGATAAAAAGATAGTTTCTATGGATATTATAACGGAGGATGGAATTCAAAAATAAATCTAAAGTCCTAAAACTATTTGCGTCTTCCAAGCATCATACGAGTGACTAAAGGGGGAGACACAGATGGAACAGAAGACGCTGATCACCCGTGCCATGAAGGGGGACCACGACTGCTTTGCGATTGCGGTGGAGCAGGTTCAGGATCGCTCCTATCGTATTGCATACAGTTACTTGCATGACGAGGCAGCAAGTATGGATGCAGTGTGTGATGCGGTAGAGAAAGCGTTTATCCATATTGGCAAGCTGCGTGAGCCGGAGAAGTTTGCGACCTGGTTTACACAGATCGTCATTAACCAATGCAAGATGCAGCTGCGCAAAAGGCAGCCTATTATATATACCGATGACGACGACAGTCTAGGCTTTGCGGAGGTTCCGCCGAGCGATGATCTCATGGATTTGCACGCCCTAATGGACCAACTGCCGCCGATGACACGTACTTTAATCCAATTAAAGTACGTACAAGGATACACGTTAGATGAGATCGCGGAGATGACCGAACTGCCGCCTGGGACAGTAAGAACTAAAATTTACAAGGCTGTTAAGCAAATTAAGCTTGCGATGTGCCCGGAGGAAAAGGAGGCGTACTTACGATGAGAGATGAAGAACTTGAACTGGAGTTGGAACTGGAACTGGAACGATTTTTCAAGAGTCTCCCAGAGATCCCTGTGCCTGAACTTCTGACGCAACGAGTGAAGCAGCGGATGGATACGGTCGTTCGTAAACGGCGGCGTGTAACTTGGACCAAACGATCGCTGGGAACGGCAGCGGCAGGCGTATTGCTATTTTCAGGTTCCGTTATGCTGGTACCGTCCTTCGCCGTATATGCCAAGCAAATTCCGGGGGTAGAGGCTGCCGTTAGATGGCTGCAAAGCGCGGGCGAGTATATGGGGGTTAACCATGCAAAACTGCACGGATATTATCCAGTAACACCGTATGTTACCACATGGGGTGAACGCGAGGTAAGTATCGATCATTTATATCTGGAAGATGACTATATTCATTTGACAGTGACGATGAAGGGGAAAGACATTGAAGATGCATTCCGCAACAATCGAATTGTAAATGCTGAAGTGGAGTATTCCGCCACGGCACCAGAATTGTCCGAGCACAGTGTGGCCAGCAGCTCGGATTCTAGTATCGGATATCCTGTGGAGAGCCGAGAAGAGAGTCAGAAGCGGTATCAGAGACAGATGGAAGATATCTATGTTACGAAGATCGCCTATCACCTGGATCCCGCCTATGTGGAGGAGTTACGCTCCAGTAAGCAGCCACGCTTTATTACGATAAAGCTGGAGAAAATAAAGCGTAATAAGGAATTTAAGATTACGCACAAGGAAAGCAAGGTAATTCAAGTTCCTTTGGGAGCGGAGAATTTTAAACCTGCAAGAATCGTCAAGTTGGATCAGGACTGGAATATAGCGGATAAAGCGTTTCAACAAGTATACTTGGACAATATCAGAATCTATCCGACAAGGATGCTGTTGGATGTAGGTACCCGCATCGATGGTGGTGGTAGATTTGAATTAAATTCACCGAACAACTGGGAGGATATTCAAGACAATATCCAGCTTACTGACGAGACAGGAAAAGTGTACCCTATTTTATCCGCAGGAATTAATAGTAGCATGCTGAACGGTGTTACTCGTAGTACGTGGGATTTTATTCCATCTATTTATTTTGACGGTAAACCAAAGACGATGACGCTGCATGTGAAGAAAATATGGATGTCACAGTATAAGATCGCTGACCAATTTACAATCCGTATGGATGATCAGTATCCGAAAAAAATTCACTATCGAGGTAAGGAAGTTGTAATAGCAGGTGTATCTTATTCGAATGGTTATTTGCGATTGCGTGTGGAACCAGATGAGAACGGCTACAATCCATTAGAATGCACGTTTCTTACGTATGAGCCCTATTACTTAAAGCTGCAGGAGCTTGATGGGGAGGAGAAATGGAAACAGCGAGGACTGGAGATTTTCACACCTGAGACGGAAGCGATCCCAATGACGGGTAAACAGCTGGATGAGAAGTACACTTCTCTGAGCAGAGCAGGCGCCATTAGCTGGAGTCCTGAGTTCGGCTACTATTCGAAAAATTTTGATGTTTGGGAGCTTTCAGGCAAGAAGATGCCTGTATACGACATGATGATTATGGCTCCTGAGCAGCAGGAATATCGGATAACCGCACGTCGTTATCATGAGCCTGTCGTCGTTAATCAGAAGCTTAAGTTTACCGTTCCAGGAGTTGGCTCAGCAGATGACCGCGTAGGGACGGTGCTGCAGCCCGCCTATATGAAGACGGTATCCGATCTAGAAGATGATATTGCTGATAAGGCGTCACGGTTAATACGCAAGGTTGCAGGTCGGAAAGTAGAGCTGAATGGCGTTGAGGAGTATAAAGGCACATCCTATCACGATATTACGGTCTACAGCAAAGACAATAAAAGTTATGTGAAGCTGGACGAGAAGCAGGGAACGGCTGACGTCCATGTGGAAACGAGCTATCCAGATTTGGACCCGGCGAGCAAGCGGATTATTGAAGCGGAAACGGGTCTTAGTGAGCAAGAACTGGCGCTGCAAGCACAAAAGATAACGAGGAAAATGACGAAGGGCTCACAGGATGTCGTCACATTGCTGGAAAGCAAAGGAATGCGTATTGTTCAAATGAAAGGTGATCAAATTACCAGCCTTTATTATGAAGTGCCTGAGGATAAAGTGAACCAGAAAGCCGTGCAGGCTGCTGAGCGGGCGGTACACCATATGCTCGGCAAATACGTGAAGTTTGAGGTTGTCCGTCGTTCAATGGATATGTATGATAATGGAATGAGAGATGTCTACAGGTTAGAGAATAAGGAGCGAAATGTTGATGTCAGTGTGGACTACCATACAGGGCAAATATTAGACATTTCACTGAGTGACCTGTATGAGACGCAGACCGACGATACGGAGAAGATGTTCCGCCAGTTTACGGACGATCAAGTCATAGAAGCAGCTTCTTCAGATGTGATGAAGGTATTCGGCATTCGTCTGGCTGGGTATCAAGTATGTCGGGATGAAGGAAGCAGCTACTATACGTTCACGAAACCAGGCCATCCTACGATAGAAGGCTACATGAACAGACATCAAAAGTTCAGCGACTATTTCCTGAAGCCATTTAACGATACCCATAATTAACACAGACAGATAACACAGAGCTAATCTGATATGCTTTTGACGAGAAACCAACTGGGCAGTTCATGTCTGGTTGGTTTTTTTGATGCACATTTGTAAGATAATAAACAGAATGATGAAAGGCAGGATACAGATTATCCCTTATGGCTGCTGCCTGATGGGTGAAGACTTGCAATTACACTGCAGTCAGCATATTGTCAAATATAAAATGCCTAAGCAAATACGGACAGTAAATTCCTCGTTAATCATCGTATTAGCAAGCAAAAATGATGGGCGGCATATGGTCGAATGTCCCGTTGCATGAACATCCGGTTACGCATAATCTGTTACGGTTATAGATCAGATGAGAGGATGAGTGCATGTGAAAGCTCAGAATAGAAAAGCGGGCCAATTACCGGCTAAGTTAGAAAAGTTAAAATCGAGGCAAAGTAAGAAAATCGGTATTCGTCAGGACCGTTTCCAACATCGGATGAGTGGTCGTACTTCTATTACGCTAGGACATCGTCATAACTTTCTAAATTTCACAGATCGCTTTATTCCAGGTAGGGGCACTCACCGCCATACCTTTAACGGCATTACCCGTATTGCCGACGGCCATCGCCATTCCTACGCAGGGATAACGGGGCGAGCAATCAACGGTCAGGGACCGCGTCATTTTCATCGATTCCGGCAAGTGACACGGATTGCGGATGGACACACCCACGTCATCTCAGGACGAACCAGCATACCTATTCGAGTAAGTGGATCTTCACGACATGTTCATAAAATTATTGTGCAAAAGATTAAAAAACATAAGTGTTGCTGCAACCGTAAGTGATGGGATTGTGTTAAAAATTTAATTTAAGCCGGAGAGATGACCAACGTTGGAATGCAGTCATCTCTGCGGCGATGTTCGACATATAACGAACCAAGCGGAGGCTTAAATGCTTATAAATGTAAGCATCTAAGCCTCCGCTTGGTTCTATGCTTGAGGACTATCGATTACCCTGCTTGTCAGGACCAAGCTTCCAGCCAATCATCCCATGTTCGTGCTCGCAGCGGACAAAACCCAACTTCTCCAGCACACGAATCGAAGCACTATTTGTATCGAAGCAATCTGCTTCAATCACCCCAACCTTGAGGCTGTCCCAGGCAAAGCTCACCAGTTCACGTACAGCTTCAGTAGCGTAACCACGGCCTTGATAATTCGGCAGAAGCCCATAGCCGATCTCCACAGCCCGCTTCTCATTCGGCACTCCCTTGAAACCAATGTCACCGACGACGTTCATCTTATCCTTCGCTATGACAAACCATATCCCCCAGCCCAGCAGGTCAGGATCGGCATCAAGCGCAGCCATATAATGAGCAAAGTGAGAGCCGAACGGATATTTCAGAAGAGACACGGTTGCGTTCCAAGGAGCAGGAAGTTCAATCTCGCCATCCTGAACTTGCGATCTCACGCATGGTACCAGAATTAACCGAGCAGTGTGCAAATACAGATGTGTTGCAGGCATTCAGGTAACCCTCCTTCGGCAAACTCCGTTGTCGGTTTCCTAATTATACCTTGATCGTGCCACACCTTAGCGTATGGTTCAACCCTTATTTTCAATTATCTTATTGATATGCTTGAAGAACAATATTTTATTAATATTTGCTGGCCTGAAGTGTCAAGGTGACGGACCTGTAATTACGGCAAGTGTTTCTAATTCTAGCCACATCTGCTCATGAACAGCCGTCATGTCTGCTTTTTGCGGTGCCGCTGCCATATACAGCTCATGCAGCACACCATCGTTATGGAGCCAGTCTCCCGGCTCAATGGGGGCATAACGATTATCCTGCCATACTGCTTCCAGTTTTGGACTGTAGGCAAGACATGCATCAGACTGCGGGTGCTCCTTGACGGACTTTTGAGTTGTAAATCGGTGTGGCCAGTAGTCAGCCCGTGATCCAGTATGGGGAACAGCGCGCATGAAGCGAGTTGCGCCTTCGTAAACATCCGGCATGTCAAATAACAAGCTGTACAATTGCTTGCCAAAAGCAATTCGTTCATGAAGACTATCAAAACGCTCTAATGTCAATCCAACCACTGACAAGGGAGCTTCTATGCTCGGAACACCGATTGGGAATATGACTTGGTTCATTTGCAACCATCCATGTGCGTGGGATTCAATCCGCTGGATGGCGTTTTTCTGATAATCGGGGTGCTGAACAACACGACCTTCTATAAAATGCTGCTCATTAATGATCAAGGCAATAGTTAAAAGCGGGCTATTCGGTTGAATCCAAAACGATTCCCAGAACGGTGTCATAAAGGAAGAGACACCAAACTCCGGCAGCAAGTGAAACAAGCTTTTTCCTTGCCGTCGACTCATCGTATACAGCAACAGCTGCGGATAGGCATCCCTGAATATGAGCGCATTGCAGCGTTCCAGTACCCGATAGCTCCAATGCCGATATTCGCCATCCATAATGGAAGGGAGCCATTCCCCTTGCAAGTCCGTCATATTCCAGCCGCCATTACGTGATACCATATGCGCCAACAATGCCCAATGCAATTCTGGATATGATTGGTATATGCGAGCATAAGCAGTTGTACGAGTGATATTGTTCCGATTTGCGTTGCGTACACTTCTGTTAATATAGTGGATGATTTCACGCTCTTCGCGACTGAATGCTGTCGACTTCATCCTACACATACGCAGTTCTCCTGCTCGTTGTTTGTCCAGCTCGGTCACAAGCCATCGGACTCTTTCTTCTACACGTTGAGCCTGCGTCCGATTCCATTCCAGTATGTTTGGGCTTGTATGAATCCAAATGGAGTTTAATTCTCCAACTCGACGTCTTAACGCCTCGTACGCTGTAGCTGTCAGCTGCCGCATTAATCTAATGAGCGACTTCCATTGCTTAGGTTTTGAGGTGCCCATGGAACAGCTCCTTTCTAATCCGCTTCCCTTAAAATATTAAATTTTTATTATTATGCCCATTAAATGGGGATAACTTCCATAGATGGTTTGACAACGATTCATCATTTGATTTATGTTAGATTGAACATAGTAAGGAGGTGATTATCCATGGAAAAGTTACAATCGGTTGAGCGCTTTTCAGCGCTAATTGCAGAGCAACATCCGACGATTGCCGTATTTAAGACCAGCTGGTGTTCGGATTGTCACTTTATCGATCCATTTATGCCAGAAGTAGAACAAAAGTATAACCAAGTTACATTCGTTGAAGTAGATGCTGAGGCATTTGAAGAGATTGCCCAGAAGTATAACATCATGGGAATTCCAAGCTTTGTGGCTTTTAAGGGTGGTAAAGAAACGATTCGTTTTGTAAACAAGCTTCGCAAGACACAACCGGAGATTGAACAATTCGTAGAACGTGCTGTAGCTGTATCTGAAGCCGTATAATGCACAATCGGAATTGAAGGCAAACTCTTAATGCTGTGTCACGGCGTTAAGAGTTTGTTTTTTGTCAATCCAAAATTGTGAAAGTTATGGTATTATATTTGTCACAATTTTCCCCTACACGATTGTCCATTTTTCGGTATAATGATAGCAATTGGAACAGATTTCTATTTATAGCGGTTCCAAACTGAATAACGGGTCAGGTGAAACGAGTGAAGGCTAACCAGTTCATCCCTCTCAAGAGACTCGCCTACATGACATGTATTGGCATGTTTATCGTCGTACTGAACGGGGCTTTAGTGACGAAGACGGGCTCAGGAATGGGCTGCGGGACCGATTGGCCGCTGTGCAACGGCAAATTTGTGCCCGCTTACACGATAGAATCGATGATTGAATATTCCCACCGTTTTATAACTGGAATTGTAGGTCTACTGGTGTTGTTGACGTTTATTCTTACACTGAGACAGGCAAAGGACAAGCGTGATGCCGTGTTGTATTCTTCGTCAACGCTGTTGTTCACCATCGTACAAGCCATTATGGGAGCGCTTGCGGTTGTGTTTACACAAAATCCTCCAGTAATGGCGCTGCATTTTGGTTTCTCGCTTCTGGCATTTGCCTCTTCGTTTCTAATGTGCATGGCGATGAGGAAGTATGCACAGGGGCAAGTGACGCACAGAAATCAAGCTGCTCGTCCGGTTCAGGAAGTATTCCGGTACGGCGTATGGTTCACGCTGCTATATACCTATATTGTTATTTATGTAGGTGCATTTGTCCGACATACAGATTCATCAGGCGGCTGCATGGGCTGGCCGCTGTGCAATGGCGAGCTTATACCAGAGCTGACCGGCGGCACGCTCATTGCTTTTATGCATCGAATTGCAGCTGCGTTGTTGTTTGTTGTAGTCGCGATCATGGCACATTTTGCGTATCATCACCATAAGGATAATCGGGAGATACAACAGTTGGGCATTTGGTCAATGATATTATGCGCTGGGCAGATCGTTAGCGGTGCGCTAGTTGTATTCACAATTACGGATATGAATACGCTATTATTTACGAGCCTGCTTCATACGGTCCTTATCTGCGGCTTGTTCAGCGTTCTTTGTTATATGAGTATACGAGTGTGGCAGCTAAGGGAGCTTCCACAAGCGGAATCTTCATCGGAGAGCATGTCTACAGAAGGATAGGCAGCGTTTACTGAGGGTAGAAGTTCGAGTTGTCGGCATGCTGGAGCGATTGGAACTTCAATACATACAGATACACATACACAAAAGCAGACCACAGCGCGTACCACGATTTGTGTACGTCACTCGGTCTGCTTTTGTCTGGTTACAAATATAAGGCTGCTATGAATTACAACTCTAAACATCGATTTGTACTCCTTATGCGCCCTTAGGTGTGAAATGGACTTCATCGTCTGCGTTAGCACCCAAGAAGACGACTGCTGCTGCGGCTTTAGCTGCTGCTAGCCAGCGTAGATTCCATTGTGAGTGCTGCTGTTGGCTGGAAGCTGCTGCCTTCCGTTTGTTCATGCTGCGTGTTGTGTTCATCATTGTAAGTTCCTCCTCGGTTATGTTTGTCGGTAAGTTGCTGCTTGATGTCTTTATTGTACCGAACGATAACATGACGAGCCATGCATGGGACTTACGCCTGTCTTACAATGTCGTCATGTGACGAAAGAGAAGATACGGATAGATGTTCCTAATTCTAAACTTGGGATTAGATTAAAAAAAGATTATACTTATGATTATGTGGAATCCAAGCACCAACTGAACTTATTTCAAAAAAAATGTTTAGTAACGAATATAGAGGACCGAATAGAACATGCCATGCGATTCGGCGTAATTCGCGGTCCAAGGAGGGCTAACATGTCATTTGCTAACATACGACAATTTGTGGACAAGTTGAAGCAGGAACAGGACTTGGCGGTAATTGAAGCGGAGGTAGATCCATATCTGGAAATTGCGGAAATACACCGCCGTGTCATTGAAGAAGGGGGACCAGCACTGCTCTTCACCAATGTAAAGGGGAGTCCTTTTCCTGTTGTCACCAACTTGTTTGGCACGATGCGTCGTACGGATATGGCTTTCGGACCGCGTCCTGAACAATTTGCGAAACAGGGCATCGAAGCTATACATAAATTAATGCCTCCCACGCCTAAGAAACTGTGGGATCAGAAATCTTTATTTTGGGATGCATTGAAGGTTGGCTTCAAAAATGTACCGGCTCATCAAGCCCCAATCACTCAAGTGCGCAAGACAGAAAAGCCGCTGCAAGGCTTACCTGCATTGACCAGTTGGCAACTAGACGGGGGACCTTTTATTACGCTGCCCCTCGTATATACGGAACATCCTGACTTCGGCGCGAGTGATCATAATCTTGGCATGTACCGCATTCAGATTTATGACGACCAAACCACTGGCGTCCATTGGCAGATTCAGAAGGGTGGCGGCTTCCATTATGGTGAAGCAGAGAAGCGGAATCAGGATTTTCCGGTGTCCGTTATCGTAGGTGGCCCACCTGCCCTAATCGCTTCGGCGATCGCACCTCTGCCTGAGAAGCTGCCTGAACTCCTGATGGCTTCATTTGTGTTAGGAGAACGTTTGCCGGTAGTAGACAGCGGCTTTGCGGGTCATCGTATCCCGGCGGAGGCGGACTTTGTCATTCAAGGCTTTGTACCGCCCCATATTCGCCGCCCTGAAGGGCCTTTCGGTGATCACTATGGTTATTATTCCTGGGTGCATGATTTCCCTGTGCTAAACGTGAAGCAAATGTATCACCGCAAAGATGCGATTTATCCGGCTACCATTGTAGGAAAGCCGCGCCAAGAAGACTATTTCTTGGGCGAGTATCTAGTTCGCTTATTGTCTCCTGCGTTCCCGATGGTCATGCCAAGTGTGCGTAAAGTGCATCCGTATGCAGAGACTGGTGTCCACTCGATGGCCGCGGCAGTCGTGCGGGAAAGTTATTCCCGCGAAGCGCTCATGTCTGGATTCCGTATACTTGGTGAGGGACAGCTCAGCTTAACGAAGTTTCTGTTCCTGACGGATCAGATGGTTGATCTTGAGAATTTCCCGCTGCTGCTGGAATCTGTATTGGAACGATTTAAGCCGGAGACGGATCTGTACATTATCAACAACACGGCACATGATACGCTAGACTATACCGGGCATAAGCTGAATCATGGCAGTAAGGGCATTATGCTTGGCGTAGGCGATCCTGTACGTAAACTGCCACGCGAATATACGGAAGGTGAAGTAGCAGAGATTCGCGACATCGCTGCATACTGCGGCGGTTGCTTGACGATGACCGGTGCAACTTACGAAGAAGAACCGCAGCTTGCGGAGCGGCTTATGCATCGTTTGGCAGAGAAGGGCACGGAATGGCCGCTTATCTTCTTGGTGGACGACGCCCATCAGATTGCAAGCAGTCAATTATCGTTTCTGTGGGCAGTATTCACGCGCTTTAATCCGGCCTCAGACATTTATGCGGCGGCGGAAGTACGTCAGCACCATTTAAGCTACAAGCTGCCAATTGTGATAGATGCACGTATGAAGCCTGGATACCCGGATGAGTTAATTCCTCGTGAAGACATTGTCAAGCTGGTTGATGATCGCTGGAAACAATACTTCCCGAGCGGAGTCACAGGCAAATAGGAGCCAGTTGGCTCATTGAAGGACAGGCATCTTAACCTTTTCTGGTTAAGATGCCACTTTTCGAGTTACCTTAACAACACATGGGAGATGGTTAAAGTCATTTCATTGGTGGATGGAGGGCGTGTTATGCTCCGAATGCTGTTCGGCGAAGCACCGCGTGTAGATACAGGCGAATTATTAGAAGCAATGGCTGCAATGGATCATTATCTGGCAAAGGTGCGCGCAGTAATGGAACGAGATGGGGACCCTCACCATGATTGGCGCAAGATCGAAGTGTGGACGGTAGGATTGAAAACGTCTCTTGATGAGTTAGAGCAGAGCATGTATGCATCTGATCGGTTTGCCAGTCAGGTTACGAAGCAATATCAAGAGGAAATGAATGAAGAAGAACTGGATAATTACTATCGTCATGTCTATTTCTACAAGAATGGTTTTATTCGGTTGTTCTCGGTGCTTGATAAGGTGGGAACCTTGTTAAATGAGGCTTTGCAGCTTGATACAGGGAAGGTGAAGAACCGATTTTCGTTTTTTACCGTCTTGAGGCAAATGAATTATTTAAATACGACACCTGCATTGACTAGGGAGCTTATGCATTTGAAGGACGTCCATAAAGACTCCTTGCAGCGCTTACGCAAGCGCCGCAATACAGAAATTCATCATATGAACGCTGAAATGCAGGATGACTTGTGGCAGCGACATCGCAGCCTTAACGATAAAGTAAAACTCGAGAACATCCAGGCAAACGTCCATGACCTAAAAGATGGATATGAGGCGGTTTGTCAGGTCTTAATCGCTATATTTACACATTTACTCAGTATGAAAAATGGTAACGAAAGCAAATAAATGGATGTTGACAAGGTTAATTCCCTGCTATATACTCTGAATTAACTTCATAACCATTTTCTTATCAAGAGAGGCGGAGGGACAGGCCCGATGAAGCCCGGCAACCGATTATGCAAGCCCGGTAGTGCTTATGTCAGCGAATATCGCGACAAGCATGCTTGCATAATGATCAAGGTGCTAATTCCTTCAAAGCGTGATTGCTTTGGCAGATGAGGAAAGGGAGACTTCGACTCATCCGCGCCATCCGGCGATATGATTTTCGAGAGCCCCCTTTTGGCATCTGCCAAGAGGGGGCTCTTGTTATTTATACAAGATCTGCTTGCATGGGGTGTCCACAAACTGTTAAATGCGGCTTGCCATGAGATATAAGGTAGGCTGCATCGATTTCGGCAATCGAAAGCGATGGTGCTGAGAGTGACACAGATGTAGCGGCAATCCTGAACAATGGGATGCAAGTTAGAAAGTTGCAGGTTTAAGTTGTATATTACAAGGTAAGATTTATGGAATGATGTGGTCTTCCCGATTTAACCCGATGTTAAAATGGGAAAGAAGTGCATCCTAAAGTAAGTCGGAAGGATGGTGTCACAAGTTTTGATTGAGATCAAACAATTATCCAAGCGGTATCCTGCGCAGGGCAAATCAAGCGCAGGCATGCTCGCCTTAGAACATATTGATTTGCATGTGTCAGCAGGTGAAGTGTTCGGTATTATCGGCCATTCCGGTGCAGGCAAGAGTACCTTGCTTCGCAGCATTAATTTGCTGGAGCGGCCCACGTCAGGTTCCGTCCTTATTGACGGAATTGAAATGACGGAGTTGTCAAACAAAGAGCTGCAGAAGCAGCGCAGCAAGATTGGCATGATCTTTCAGCATTTTAATTTGCTGTCATCCGCAACGGTGTTCGACAATATTGCGTTTCCGCTGCGCCTGCATAAGACGCCTGCGGACAAGGTAAAGGCCAAAGTCAATGAATTGATTCGACTGGTTGGTCTGGAGGAGCACCGTGATAAGTATCCGGCTCAATTGTCTGGTGGGCAGAAGCAGCGTGTCGGTATTGCAAGGGCGCTTGCCAATGATCCCAAGGTGCTGCTGTGTGACGAAGCAACGTCTGCGCTTGATCCGCAGACGACCAATTCTATCTTGGAGCTGCTGCTGCAAATCAACCGCAGCCTTGGCATTACGATTGTACTGATCACGCATGAAATGCATGTTATCCAGTCGATCTGTGACCGGGTTGGCGTTATACATGGCGGCAAAATTGTAGAACAGGGTCCTGTAGTAGACGTATTTTTGAAGCCGCAGCATCCGGTTACTAAAGAGTTTATTCTCGAAGAGAGCCATCATGAAGAGCTGCAGCCATGGACATCGTTTAAGACTCAGGCTGGTGACAGCTCACGCGTCGTTAAGATTAATTATTTGGGCGACGTCACTTATCAGCCGATTCTGCACCGCGTATTATCTGAGGCTGGCATCGAATTCGCCATTTTGCAAGGTACAATCTCTCGTATGAAGGATACACCTTATGGGCAGTTGGTCGTTCGACTAGACGGGGAAGCAAGGACTTTGCAGACGGCACTTGAAGCCTTGGTGAAGCAGGGACTTGACGTGGAGGTGATTGCGTAATGGTATTCGGAATTGACTTCAGTGAAGTGAACTGGAGCGAGGTGTCTCAGGCATCAGCGGACACGCTGAATATGCTAGGATTCTCGGTACTGTTTACGTTTATCATCGGCCTGCCATTAGGCGTTCTCTTATTTTTGTCAGGCAAGTCCAGTCATTGGTTTGTCAAAGTAATGTACAGCTTATTATCGCTTATGGTGAACGTGTTGAGATCGGTTCCATTTGTCATTCTGATGATTGCGATATTGCCGTTTACGAAGGTGCTGATTGGGACAACAATCGGTGTGAAGGGAGCCATTCCTGCTTTGGTCATCGCAGCCGCGCCATTTTTTGCTCGACTCGTCGAAACTTCACTTCGCGAAGTAGATCGTGGTGTTATCGAGGCAGCGCAAGCGATGGGAGCTTCAACCTGGCAGATTGTACGCAAGGTGTTATTGCCAGAAGCAATGCCTGGCTTGATTGCTGGTACGACCATAACGGCAGTCACTCTAATTTCCTACACAGCAATGTCTGGACTTGTAGGCGGTGGCGGCCTTGGTGACTTGGCGATTCGATATGGCTACCAGCGTTATGAGACCAGTGTTATGATCATTGCGATCGCAGTTATGATCGTAATGGTGCAAATTTTGCAATGGATTGGCGACCGATTCGTTCGTCATTACACTCGCAAGTAAGGAAGCACGCTCAATCGGGCTTCATATAGATGACAGCCTCTTAGGTCAGTCACCAACAAATCACAGGGGTTTATTTTGGAAGGGAGAGAAATAAAAATGAAAAATTTCAAAAAACTTACACTCGTATTAACACTGATTGGTCTGGTGGCAATGCTGACCGCTTGCGGCGGCAAGACTGCAGAGAATAACGCTGGGACTGCAAGTAATGGTGGGAATTCCGCAGCAGAAACAACAAAATTGGTTGTAGGTGCTACACCAGTTCCACATGCAGAAATTTTAAAGCATATTGCTCCTAAATTGAAAGAACAAGGTATTGAACTTGAGATTAAAGAATTTACGGACTATGTGCAGCCTAATGTGCAATTAAACGAGAAGCAGCTTGATGCGAACTTCTTCCAACATAAACCTTACATGGATGATCAAAATCAAAAAGCTGGCTTGAAGCTGGTATCTGTAGGCAACGTTCACGTTGAACCGTTTGGTGGATACTCCAAGAAGATCAAGTCTGTTGATGAATTAACAGATGGCGCTACCGTAGCGATCCCTAACGATGCGACAAATGGCGGCCGTGCTTTGCTGCTGCTTGAGAAACAAGGTATCGTGAAGCTGAAAGAAGGCGCTGGCCTTGCAGCAACTGTACGTGATATCGTTGAGAACCCGAAAAACTTGCAGGTGAAAGAGCTGGAAGCAGCAATGCTCCCACGTGTACTGGAAGAAGTGGATCTGGCGCTTATCAACACGAACTATGCGCTTGAAGCAAAATTAAATCCGACAAAAGATGCCCTCTTCCTGGAAGATAAGGATTCTCCATATGCGAACATCCTGACATCCCGTGAAGACAATAAAGACAGCGACGGTATCAAGAAGCTGGTAGCTGCTCTGCAATCGGATGATGTAAAAGCATTTATCGAAGAGAAGTACAATGGAGCAATTGTTCCGGCGTTCTAATCTGACTTTTCCGTAGATTTCCTCCTAATCATACCCTGACCCTTACTAAAGGTGTCAGGGATTTTTTTGTTTAATAGGTGGTAAATAGTTCAACCTAGTATTGAATAGAGCTTGAATGTATGCTATAAAATGGGAAATTATAGAATATAAAATTTAGGTCTGTTGTTCTCCTTTGGCAAATATTTTATACTTTAGAAGGATTACTGTTGCAGCGCCGAAGGAGGTACATGACGTGGAACAACAGCGGAAGGCCGCGCTTATTACAGGAAGCGCCAAAGGCCTGGGCAAGATGACGGCCCTTACATTGGCCGATACGGGTTGTGATATCATCTTGAATTACGTACATAGTACAGAGCAAGCATTGGAGTTAAAGTATCAAATAGAAGCAAAGGGTGTTCAGTGCATTGCGGTTCAAGCAGACATTTCACGAATCGATGATGTGAAACGGCTTGTATATACGATGGAATCAGAGCTTCGCGCACCTGATATCGTCATTAATAATGCAGGTCCTTTTATACGTGAACGTAAACGATTTGCTTCATACTCAGAAGAAGAGATTATGTATTTGTTAAATGGAAATTTAACCGGTGTCATATTGTTAGATCATCTTGTATTACCATCGATGCGTGAGAAAGGATGGGGCCGTATCATTCATTATGGCTTCGGGCACGCCGCAGAAGCGCGAGCTTGGCCTCATCGAGCAGTATATGCAGCTTCTAAGGTTGGCCTTGTCTCTTTCACAAAGACACTCGCGGTAGAGGAGGCTCCGTACGGGATTACAGTTAACATGATCTGTCCCGGAGATATCAGGGGCGAGGATAAAGAGCGCACGATAGCAGAGGTAGCAGGACGTGACGATACCGAATCACCTCGGGGACGACCAGGATCAGGTGAAGACATCGCCCGTGTCATTCAATTTTTGTGTGAAGACAAATCTGATTTTATTACTGGGAATATGATGGATGTATCCGGTGGGTTGGACCCGATTCGTCCTATTATTGCTAAGCAATTATAAAGTAAAGCATGTTCGTATAACTCATGACAATAGGCTGCAGCTATAGTCGACAATAACGGGTTGTCTTGGTAACTATCGTCGGCGATCCATCATTCAGAGGAGAGATGACAGCATGAAAGGGATAACGAAGCAGCTCGCTCAGGATATTGTTCGCCGTACGATGGGTGTCATTGGATATAATGTAAATGTGATGGATGAACATGGTCGCATTATTGGATCAGGGGACAAAATGCGGATTGGCAAGGCGCATGAGGGTGCGCTGCTGGCGATCAAGCGTCGTGGGCGATTCGAGATAGATGAGGCAAGTGCGGCCAAGCTGCAGGGTGTTCTGCCAGGTACAAATCTGGTGATTGAGTTTCAAGATGAGGTTGTTGGAGTCATCGGTATTACGGGTGATCCAAAGGAAGTGACCAAATACGGTGAATTGGTAAAAATGACGGCAGAGATGTATTTGGAGCAAATGTATTTGTTGGAGCAGGCACAATGGGATAAGCGAATGAGGGCAGATTTCCTGCTTTCGGTTATTAGTGCTGAAGAGAAGGATACGCCGAGCCTGCGTGCTCAGGCACAGCGTATCGGTTTTAATGCGGATGTGCTGCACACGGCTTGTATTATTGAGCTTGCAGAGGTAAAGCTTGGGGATTCCCTGGACGCGCTTAAGCGTGTAGCCGATCTACTGGAAGGACGATCAGCTATTAACTTGATTGCAATTCGGAACTCGCAGCAGGTCGTCTTGTTCAAAGAACAGCGTGACCTGCGTACACCGAATCGTGATATATACGAAGGTATAAGCCAGATTCGGGAATGGCTGAACGCAAGACAAGTCATTCCGATACGAATAGCGGTAGGGATGCCTTTTGTGGGCATTGAGGGGATGATGGCCTCTTTCCAATCCGCTCAGGACGCGCTGCTTGCAGGCAGAGCTACTCGTCCAGAGGATAACGTGTATTATGCGGTGGATATGCCATTGGAGGTCTTAACGGTAAAGCTGAAGCGTAATTGGATGACAGATGCGCTGATCGGGTTATGGGACCGCTTTATCGATGAGGATCGCAGCGGTGAGCTGCGGCAGACATTTGAAGTATACTACGCAAATAGTGGTGAAGCGAACAGGATAGCGGCCAGTCTGGCCATTCATCGTAATACGCTCCGTTATCGCTTGCAGCGTATTGCAGAATTAACAGGCAAAGATCCGCGTAATTACACTGATTTGTATATACTGATGCATGCACGCTGGTTATATGCAGCTAAGGAGCTGAATATGGAATAGTAGCTTGAGAGCAGATATTCCAATGTTATTATCGCAGGGCTTCCTAGAGGAGGCCTTTTTGGTTTGTTCAGTTGCACAAAAAATAGAGCTAGAGAGCCCGGAATATTTATTTTTTTGCCCAATGAAGCGCTTACAAATTAGCATTATAGTAGGGGTATGGGCTCATCCTACTTAAGAAGGAACATGTGATAATCAGATAACAACATCTGGGGAGGAACAACATATGACTGCTTCTGTAAGCGTTATCGGCGCATTGGCGGCACTAATCGTTGCAATAGTACTCATTTTACGTAAAGTTCCGCCAGCATATGGCATGATGATTGGTGCTTTAGTTGGTGGATTAGTCGGCGGCATTGGTATGTTGGATACAGTAAATTTGATGATGGACGGTGCAAAAAACATTATTCCCGCAGTGCTGCGAATCCTTGCAGCAGGTGTGCTTGCAGGTGTACTAATCGAATCCGGCGGCGCGAAGACGATTGCGGAGACGCTGGTTAAGAAAGTAGGAGAAACTCGAGCACTGCTTGCGTTGGCATTTGCAACAATGGTGCTCACGGCAGTTGGTGTATTTATCGATGTAGCTGTTATAACAGTGGCACCTATTGCCATTGCGATCGCGCAGCGTGCTAAATTGTCGAAGATGGCAATACTGCTTGCGATGATAGGTGGTGGCAAAGCAGGCAATATTATGTCTCCCAATCCAAATGCAATATCAGCAGCAGATGCATTTCATGTATCGCTGACCTCGATTATGGCGGCAGGCATCATCCCGGCTCTTGTTGGTCTTTTAGTAACTTATTTTATAGCCAAGAAGCTTACACATAAAGGAAGTATGATAGAAGCCAGCGAAGCAGTTGATCAAGGTGGTCAAGAGCTTCCTGGTTTTGGAGCCGCCATATTCGCCCCATTCGTAGCGATTGTCCTGTTGGCGCTTCGTCCATTATTCGGCATTGTGGTTGACCCGATTGTAGCACTCCCGGTTGGGGGGATTGCAGGGGCACTTGTTATGGGGCGATTTAAGCATTTGAACAAATATGCGATCTCTGGGCTCGGTAAAATGACAGGAGTAGCTGTTATGCTGCTGGGGACTGGGACTTTAGCAGGGATTATCGCAAACTCGCAATTAAAAGATGTAATTATCGATGCTTTGACTGCCTCTGGTCTGCCTGCCTATTTGCTAGCACCAATTAGTGGTGCACTGATGTCGCTGGCAACTGCATCCACGACTGCCGGCACGGCTGTGGCGAGCTCCGTGTTTGGTTCTACCATTATGGAGCTTGGTGTAGCTTCTCTAGGTGCGGCAGCGATGATTCATGCCGGGGCGACTGTGTTTGACCACATGCCGCACGGCAGCTTCTTCCATGCAACGGGCGGCAGTGTTAACATGCAGATGAAGGAGCGTCTGCGCTTGATTCCGTATGAGACAGTAGTAGGACTAGTGCTTGCCGCTGTGTCTACTCTCGTATTCGGTGTGTTGGGCTGGTTTTTGTAAGGCATGACCTCAGATCCATCTGGACAGAACATTATAGAATAGAAACAGCAGAGCAAGGGAGTGAGGAGAATGAAATTTGTTATTGCTCCGGATTCGTTTAAGGAAAGTATGACCGCATTAGAAGCTTGTGAAGCAATTGAAAGAGGAGTGCGCAGCGTATTTCCTGATGCGGATATTATCAAAGTGCCGATGGCAGATGGTGGCGAAGGGACGGTCCAGTCACTCGTTGATGCGACAGGTGGACGTATCGAGAGAGTTGAGGTGACAGGTCCGTTAGGAATTCCCGTAAGCGCATTCTACGGGGTGCTTGGGCATGGTACCACGGCCATAATTGAAATGGCCGCTGCTTCTGGGATTGGCCTGGTGCCTGCAGCGGAGCGTAATCCGCTAAAGACGACTTCACGCGGCACGGGAGAACTTATTGTGCATGCGATGGACGCGGGCGTTCAATCCATCATGCTTGGACTTGGGGGCAGCGCAACAAACGACGGCGGCGTAGGGATGGCCCAGGCATTAGGATTCCGATTTTTGCGACACGACGGATCGGAAATTGATGCAGGGGGCGGTTCGCTGGGCGAGATTGCAAGTATCGATTGCAGTCAGGCAGATAAAAGGCTGTTAAAGATGACGTTTGCTGCAGCTTGTGACGTGGATAATCCGCTGATTGGGGAACGAGGTGCCTCAGCTGTATTTGGCCCGCAAAAGGGAGCTACACCGGAGATGATTGAGCAATTGGATGCCAATTTGACTCATCTTGCTGCCTTAATCCGAAACGATATGGGCAAAGCAGTAGCGGATATGGCAGGTGCAGGTGCGGCGGGAGGTCTTGGCGCTGGTGTGGTCGCCTTCTTGAATGCTGAATTAAAGCGCGGCGTGGATATCGTGATAGAGGCAACAGGTTTGGCAGGAAGCATGCGTGGTGCTGACTTCGTTATTACGGGGGAAGGGCGCATCGACAGTCAAACTGCCTTTGGCAAGACTCCGATTGGTGTAGCCAAGACAGCGAGAGCATTAGACGTGCCCGTTATCGCGCTGGCAGGTTCACTTGGTGCAGGCAGTGAAATTGTGCACGAGCACGGCATTGATATGCTGTTTACGATTGTGCCTGGCGTATGCACGATTGACGAAGCACTGCGGGAAGCGGCTGTTAATATGGAGCGGACAGCGCGCAACGTTGCAACGCTTCTTCGTCTGGGAAGCATGTCCCGCATATAAAAACCAAAGGCTATCCTTATTCGCTTGAATAGGGATAGCCTTTGCTTGTGAAGAGTTCCATTGACTTCAAGTAAAGTGACATCAAAGTTAATCCTGCTTAGAGTGGAACGATACCGCTATGCTGTGTAAGAGCACCCTCTAGTAAGACATCTCTCATAAGGCGCTGTTCTCTTCCAATACATAGCCGCTCCCACGTACCGTGCGGATGTTGGCTTGTTGTTTCAGCTTTTTACGAATACGGTAAACAAGTGAATTGATCTCATCCAGTCCGACATCATACACGCCATTGGTATGACGCTCCGGCCAGACATGGCACATAATATCTTTATTAGATACAAACATCGTCCGATGTTGATACAGCAAATCCAACAACGCCCACTCTTTTACCGACAAACTCACTTCTTGCCCGAGTACCATACAGAACTGCCTGTCTACATCTAGCACAAAATGATCTACAGAGGATGGCATGACTGTTGGTATTTCAGGAGAGAGGATGGCTTCAAATTCTAGCGTGAAATCAGGCACGACATGTGTGAATTCGAGTTCTACCATGCCTTTCGCTAGCAAAATGGAGTCCGACTCGCTTAGCCGCACAGGAACATGGGGGCTCAGTTCAATTCCTTGTACTTCGGTACCGTGCTTGCTGCCCAGGTCAGCTATATAGTATTGATTATTTCGCTTGAATACGGAAGCATGCTGGCGCGACACAAATGCGTTGTGAAATGCTATGTCAGGTTCCCCCTGTGATCCATGGCGACCAATAACGGTATTTTCTTGAGATAAAGGAATTACTTCATAGGATAAGAAGGGTTCGCCTTTACGAACCACTAAACATGCTTGGTGCTTCATTTTGTTCGGACACTCCTTATGTAAGCTTTTATATTTAATAGATCTCTTAAGTATAATTGTAAATTGTTAAAAAAATATATAGATTTCAAAAAAATGATCGATAACGAAATCAGTTCAAATAGTTCAGGCTGTATAGGAGGGGTATGCTGTGATGGAGTTGTGAGGGAACTACTATGGAATGTGAGGCAGATCTAAGATACAACTAGGAGGTAGGCGTAGAGATAAAGGAGAGACAAATAGAATGAAGAAGCATGCACGTGATAGAAAACGAATAACATTGGGAGCAGCTGTGCTGGTATTAAGTATGTTGGCTGCGGGGTGTTCTCAAGCAGCAGGCATGCAGCTGAAACCGAAAGGCATAACGACAGAGATTAAGGTTGAACAGTCTGTTGTAGTAACCACTGCTGCCAAAACCTTCACCAATAAAGATAACACGATTCAACTAAAGCAGCTCAGCGATAAATTGTGGATTCAGACGACATATAAAGACATCGGAGGCAAGAAAGTTCCCTCTAACGGATTGATTGTGTCCACCGAAGCAGGTTTAGTGCTGTTGGACACAGCTTGGGATGATACACTTTTGCAGGAAGTCATGACGATGATTAACCAGCACATACAAAAGAAGGTAGTGCTAGCCGTCATCACTCATGCACATGTGGATCGAATTGGTGGCATTAAGACATTGTTAGATCAAGGCATTAAAGTTCAAAGCTCGTCTTTGACGGCACGCCTAGCGCTGAAGCAAGGCTATCCAGAGCCTTCAGGCGTATTGGACGAAAATCCTAAATTCCAAGTCGGGGAGACAGAGTTTGAAACGTATTATCCAGGAGCAGGCCATACATTAGACAACTTGGTTGTATGGCTTCCGCAAACGAAGACTTTGTTCGGGGGTTGTGTCGTACTAGGCTCGGATGCAACCAAGCCTGGAAATACGGATGATGCGTATATTGCACAATGGCCTGATTCGATACGTCAGTTAATGACTACCTATAAAGAGGCCAAGTTTGTTATCCCCGGGCATGGTACTTGGGGAGATTACTCGCTGCTGCAGCATACGTTAGACATTCTTCTGGCGCAGCGTACATAGGGGGAGCGTCAGACGTCAAATTTTGATTTTATGATCTCCACTTAAAATCGAGTATTTTTATAATAAGGGCCTCGAACCCACTTTGCAGTGGACCTTGAGGTCCTATTATGTGCTCATTAGGATGTTATTGTGTCATGCGAACACTTTGGGGACAGCTCCTGTTTTTCCTGTGAAGATAAGAAAAGGGACTGCTGCAAGCCAAATTGACTTGTCAGACAGTCCCATGATCAAGCATTCATCATTAGAATACTTGAACTACTTCCTTAACGCCATCTACTTCTTCCACCAAAGCGCGTTCGATACCCGCTTTCAGTGTGATTGTGGAGCTTGGGCAGCTGCCGCAAGCGCCCATCAGGCGAAGCTTAACGATGCCGTCTTCCACATCCACCAATTCAACGTCACCGCCATCACGCTGCAAGAACGGACGAAGTTTATCCAACACTTCCAGCACTTCGTCATACATGCCGTTAGCTGTAGTTTCGCTCATTTGTGCCAACTCCTTTCATCAAGACTACTTTTATTATATTATAAAGCTATTCGAATTCAAAGATACAAGCTAAAACTGGGGGAATTGTCAATGAGACCGATTATCGAGTTCTGCGTGAACAACATGCACCACGGCACAGATGCCATCATGCAGCGGTTGGAGCAGAACCCCGAGTATGACGTCATTGAGTACGGCTGCTTGGGCAACTGCGGCGAATGTTACCTGTTCCCATTTGCCTATGTGAACGGGGAGATTGTTGCTGCCGAGACGGCAGATGCCTTATACGATAGCATTATGAAGATGATTGAAGAAGTACAACAATGGGATCAGTTTGATATCGATTGATATCAAACTGATCCCATTCTGCTGTTCATCGTGACTATTATCCAAAGTGATGCTTCGATATCCAAAGCACACCGCTTTTGATGACACGTGGTACATAACCAACCATCGGTCTTTTGCCTAACATGCCGAATCCGGATTTCTTGCCAAGTGAGCCGAGTACACCTTTGAGCTTGATACGTCCAAGCTTAGGGGTTTCGCCTTTCCATAAGGCCAGGGCGACATCGGCAATTTGTTCGCCTTGAGCTCCGGCTGCTTGGGCGCTAGGCGAGTAGGGCAAGCTAGCACAGTCGCCTACCACGTAAACTTCTGGATACTCCGGAATCTGATGATATTCGTTAATCTTAACGCGGCCTTGCGGATCCTTCTGGACATTAAGATCCTGTACAACTTGTACGGGCTGAATCCCAGCTGTCCAGACGGTAACTGCTGAATCGATTTCTTCCACATCGTGATCGCGTTTGTTATAAATGACACCTTGTTCCAGGCGTGCTACGTTAATGTAAGAACGAAGCTCTACATCATGCTCAGTAAACCAGCCTGACACGAATTGCGACAGCTTCTCTGGAAATGGCGATAGTACTCTTGAACCTCGATCCAGAATACGAATATTCAAATCTGGGCGGCTTTCACGCAGCTCCGCAGCCATCTCAACTCCACTTAAGCCACCGCCAACGATGCTAATTTGACCGTAGGGCTTCACGTCGTTTAATAGTTGGTACGTCTTTCTGGTGCTTGATAGCGATTGAATGCTGTTGCCATATTGTTCAGTGCCTGGTATGCCGTGATAACGGTCTGTACAACCGAGTGCTATGGCAAGTTGATCGTAAGATAGTGGTTCATCCTCATGTAAATAGACAAGCTTGGCTTCCAAGTCGATGCGTGTGATGTCGCCATATCGAATGTGAACGCGAGGGTCCTTAGGGAATGCCACTCGAATGTCGATATCAGATACAGCGCCCGCGGCTAAAGCGTAGTATTCCGTCTTTAAACCTTGGTAAGGCATGCGATCAATCAACACGATTTCCACGTCTGTAGGAAGCCCACCTCCTAACAGTCGTTCGATTAAAGCAAGACCGCCGTATCCTCCACCACATACAACAAAACGTTTCATTATCGGATTTCCTCCCATGATGCCGAAATAAAAAATTGTCCATTCCATCCGGACTTGTAAAGAGTACGGCTCCACTCGCATTTCCGTTTGTCGCAGCTAAGGTGTATGACACACTGGATAGCTTGTCTTCTATTTATCTCAATCTGTATTTAGATGTAACGATAAATCAATAATCGCATTCAAGTTGGATCAACTGCTTATTCGTAAATTTTAATCGGATTATAGAACGTGTCTCGTTCTATCGCAGTACGTCCAGCACCTTTGATCAGCCAGACTAGCTCATCACGAGTCAGTCCTTCTGGAGTGAGTGCACCCGCCGCATGGCTGATACGTTCCTTTACTAAGGTACCATGAACATCAGACGCACCATACGTTAAGGCGAGCTGGGTCAATTGTGTGCCGATATTAATAAAATACGCTTTAATATGCTGGATGTTGTCCAGCATGAGGCGGCTGATCGCGATGGTTTTCAGGTCCTCGTAGGCTGAATTGCGGCGCTTGATGCTGGCCTTAGGGCTCTTCGGCTGCATGGATAACGGAATGAATACCAGGAAACCGTTGGTCTCATCCTGCAGCTCACGAACGCTCATCATGTGGCGTATGCGGTCCTCATGGGATTCGATGGCGCCATACAGCATCGTGGTATGTGTCTGCATGCCAAGATTGTGTGCAGTCCGGTGAACTTCCAGATAGCGTTCAACGCCCGCCTTCTCGACACGCATCTTTTTGCGGTATTCATCAGATAAGATCTCGGCGCCGCCGCCAGTAAGCGACTGCAAACCAGCTGCTCTTAATTGATGCAGCACCTCTTCAATGCTTAATCCACTGATGCGGGTAAAAAAGTCGATTTCTGCTGCAGTATAAGCTTTCAGTGTAACGTTCGGATAACGTTCATTCAGCGCACGCAGTGAATCAACATAATATTGAAACGGCACATTAGGATTATGCCCACCAACGATGTGGAACTCCTGTACACCAGGGTGAATATGTTGATCTACATAAGCAATCATTTCATCACCAGACAAGGTGTATGCCCCATCCTCACCCTCATCTTTACGGAAATTACAGAAAGCACAACGGGCCTCGCAAACATTGGTAAAATAAAGGGACATGTTTTCGATAAAATAAACATTTTTACCGTTCTTGCGCATATTGACCAAGTTGGCCAATTGACCTATTGTCAAAATGTCATCTGATTGGTACAAATATACGCCATCTTCCAAAGTGAGACGTTCTCCACGTTCAACTTTGTCGGCAATATCAGCCATGCGGGCATCCGCATGACGTGTCCATGCTGTCGTCATCGACGTACCTCCTTCACTTTCATTTCTTGCCACGAACGAATGATGTTAGCTCAAGCTTGTGGTCACACTACACCTTGACATGTATCTTCATCCATACCTTGTAGGGCGAAATGCCGAAAAAAAACTCCGCGGCGGATGCTTCCGTCGGAGGTTGCAGTGAAACGAATCACATTATTAAAGATAACAGCATTAATATTATGTCAGTTCCATTATACCCTTGCCTTTAAAAGGGGGCAATATGTCTGGGAGAGACATTCGACATCATTTTCCAACCGTCATGTTCACTTGTGCGTTCAGAAGAGGATGGTTATACTTAGAAATAGAAGGAGGGATGTTATCATGATCACAATTAGCGAATTGGCGATTGAGAAGATAAAGGAAATGTTAGAACAAGAAGAGAACCCGAATATGTTCTTGCGTGTCGGCGTTCGTCCGGGCGGTTGCAGCGGTTTCTCTTACGGGATGGGCTTTGACGATGAGGAGACGGGTGATGACGTTCATTTGGAGTCTCATGGCATGAAGGTCGTTGTGGATAAAGAGAGCATTCCGCATCTGACCGGCTTGGAGATTGATTATAAGGAATCCGGCATGTCTGGAGGATTTACCATTGAGAACCCGAATGCAGTGGCGACATGCGGCTGCGGTTCTTCGTTCCGTACGGCAGTAGCCGAAGGTAAAGCGGAGAAGTGCGATGACTAATCAGCGTGGTTATGCGGTTTTTAAGAACCGTTGATCTTCAACGTTAGCATTCCGAAAGCCATACGAATAGATGTTTGGTAGTTGCGAATTGTTAGCGATTTTGGTGTGTGCTCAACCCCTATAGTTGAGTGTTCACAACCCAAAACATACGAAAATGGATTGCAATTACGTCTCTGAGCGGTTAATTTCGAACAAATTAACTCGTTCGGAGGCGTTTTATGTTAAATAAAAAAGTTAGGCGACAAGCAACCGGTAGGATTCACGAGAAGGAATATTCGCGATTAATATTCGAGTATGCGATAGACCTCGTCATCACTGCAAAGAGATCGGAAGGGTTGCGTGAGCGTTCATTACACGATTACACAAAGAAATACGGCTACTTTGTAAAAATGGCTATCGGAATTTCATCTGGATATTCAATACGATGACGAGTTGACACAGACACATTTTCGCGACCATGTGAATTATCTTCGCTACGATCGACAGAGATACGAGGGTCATACGCATATCAATTCGACTAATCAACGTGTTGGACTGTCTGATACGACCGTTAACATTCGATTGCGTACGTCAAAGGCAATCTTTAATCAGTTGCAGCGATATTAGCACAGACAAACCAACGAGATTATGTCGGATTTCGCGATTATGTCGCAATAATACTAGAGCTGGACAGTGGCATGCGCATAAATGAAATGTTGAAGCTGAGGGTATCGGATATTGATTTTCAAGCAAGATTCATTAATCTAGATGGCGCACGCAATAAAAATAGAAAACATCGGTATGGTACCAATATCTGCGCAAACAATTAAGTTGGTTCTACAACTCGTAAATGAGAACCGCGAATACATTACGACCGACAGGATATTCATGTCAAGTTACGGAGATCCGCTGAGTCATAACCAGTTCAATAAGCGGTTGAAATATTACGGAGCAAAAGCAAAAGTCGCGCAGAAGAAGATGACTGCTCACGTATATCGTCACATATGGGCGATGACACTTAATGGGTGCGATCCGTTCACGTTACAGAAGATGGGCGGATGGAGTGACATACGTACACTTCGCAGATATGTGCAGATGGATACGCGTGATATGCATAAGAGACACGATGAATATTCACCCACGACAAGGTTTATTAAGAAACGAATCTAATCACACCGTATTAATCGCCTCGTCATCGCAATGATGTCGGGGATTTTTCGCGTTTTCCACAGTGTGATCCGGTGTGACTTTATCGCAAATTTCTGCACCGCGAGTCAGACGTACACCCTCCAAAAACTTTTCATTCGGTTTGTTTTTTGATGTTAGGCATTAAGCTGACAAGCTGGATAGCTCAATATTTACTCGAATATACTACGTATGATGCTATGTGAAATTGCAAAAAGAAAGGGAATACTGATGTCTAGTACTATATGAAAATTGATCAAAGAATAATTGAAGATTTGAAACCAGAGAATAAAGACGAGATATCGCCATCCTACTTATTATAAGATGATGATTCAGTCTTCGAAACCTATTTTTTACGAAATGAAATTATACTTGAACAGTGTATAGCTATCTTATCAACTAGTATTGAGATTTTTATGAGGGATATATATTCTACAATATTGAATATGAGATATGTAAAGTGTGGTAAAAGTTTGGCTGCTCGCTTCATAAGCGACGCCAAAAACGATTTTATTAGACTTCGACGGTGGCTTGCGACATTGCAGCCGCGAAGAATTTTTAACATGCGGTTCATTCCGACAGCTCCTTAGACAATAAGTACAATTTCTCAAAAATGAGTGGAAATAGGCTAATAATGTGTTCCATTAAATATTTGCCTACATAGATTATGATAATGCTTTATGTATATACTTTGATTTTAAAATACTTTTTTAGTTCAAACTTTTTCTGGGAAAGGAGAGTGTTTATGGACATTTATAGATACAAACCTTCACAGGCACTTCCTGCTTCTATTTTTCCTCCGCAGAGCTGTTCGAACATCTACCCGCCTCCACCTTGCCCAATAATTATTGGGCCAACAGGTGCTACTGGCGCTACGGGTGCGACAGGGAGTACCGGAGCTCCTGGCCCTGCAGGAGGTGCCACTGGAGCTACTGGAGCTACTGGAGCTACCGGAGCTACCAGCGCTACCGGAGCTACTGGAGCCACCGGAGCCACCGGAGCTACCGGAGCTACTGGAGCTACCAGCGCTACCGGAGCTACGGGCGCTACCGGAGCCACCGGAGCCACCGGAGCCACCGGAGCTACTGGAGCTACCAGCGCTACCGGAGCTACGGGCGCTACCGGAGCCACTGGAGCTACGGGTGCTACCGGAGCCACTGGAGCTACGGGTGCTACCGGAGCCACTGGAGCCAC
>NZ_JASOYK010000011.1:0-101896 GCF_030226685.1 Paenibacillus sp. UMB4589-SE434
GGAGCCACTGGAGCTACGGGTGCTACCGGAGCCACTGGAGCTACGGGTGCTACCGGAGCCACTGGAGCCACTGGAGCTACGGGTGCTACCGGAGCCACTGGAGCTACGGGTGCTACCGGAGCCACTGGAGCTACGGGTGCTACCGGAGCCACTGGAGCCACTGGAGCCACTGGAGCTACGGGTGCTACCGGAGCCACTGGAGCTACCGGGGCTACAGGTGGGACAGGTGCCACTGGAGTTACGGGAGGAGTATTTGACTTTGCAGATTTCTTTGCGTTGATGCCTCCTGATAATGCAGCAACAGTTGCGGCCGGTTCGGATGTACAATTTCCACAAAACGGTCCTTCTGGTGGCGGTGCTATTTTCCGCACCAGTGCATCTACATTTAATTTATCTTTAATTGGCACCTATCAGGTCTTATTTCAGGTAAGTGTGACCGAAGCGGGACAATTGGTTTTAACTCTCGATTCGGGAGGAGGGGCTCTCGAGTTAGCTTATACGGTGGTCGGGAGAGCAACAGGTACTTCTCAGCTAGTTGGAATGGCTCTCGTGACGACGACAGTGATCAATTCAATACTCACTGTAAGGAATCCTGCTACCGAATCGACTGCACTAACCATCACTCCCACCGCTGGAGGAACAGAGCCTGTTTCAGCACACCTTGTAATTACACGACTTAGGTAGATGAGTGCAATAGAAATGGATGATTGCAAATCAATCCACGCTATAGTCCGATTTACAAGGCAGTGGAGAGCACAGAGGGCCAGCTAAGGGGAAAATAATATGATCAAGAAAATAAGCGGGGGGATTCGATCCGTGGATTATTGTTATTACGAGTGTGACGCAAAATACTTACGCCGCACTTGGTTCTTATTTCCATTCCAACTCTCATCAGAACAAATGGTAAGTCCCGCATCCTTACGCCTAGTTCCGTTTTGATCATCGACGAGAACATCGAAAAACTTCCCGTGATATCAGCGACATCTACCGGAGTTTAGCCGAAGCATTCACAATAGAAAACGCAATCAATTACCCCCGAAAATATATATCAATACGTTGATCAGACGCGCTGGTTTTGGGCGGTTATGGCTGGGCCCGTGACATTGGCTGTTCAATGTGGGAATATACGTTTGAGAGCTGTTAATTGTTTATGAAAATGGGTTGTGCATAGCAGACTGGTAATTGTAAACAGCCTTGAACTATATGTTTTAGGTTATGGATTACGCCTTTTAGCGGTTGATATCTTTATGATATTTATCGATTAGAAGGCGTTTTATGCTGTCATGGAACAAACTTTAGAAAGCAATCCAAATCATAAGCAGGGTCCCATCACAAAAAAAAGTATGGTTTACTGCTCTTTTTTTGGTAATAATATATATTATAATACACTAATATATAGGTTTATAACGGGGGTAATAAATCAAATGGATATCGATGATCCAAAACAAGTGGTTTTACAAGTTGGTGCAATAATGAAAAAGTATCGGAAAGAAAAAAAATTAAGTCTTGAAGAGTTATCTGAATTAGCAGGAGTGAGCAAACTAACACTAGGTAACATAGAACGTGGAGAAACAAATCCAACACTGGGCATGTTGTGGAAAATCTCAAAAGGATTATCTATCCCTCTGATGGCATTATTTTCAACAAAAAGCAGTGTTAACATATCTCAAGCAGGGGTTGGATTAAAAATTCCAGGGGATCAACCTACTTGTGTATTTGAACCGATTTTTCAAAATACTAGTGATGAGATGGAGATGTTCCGAGCCTACATCCAACCAAACAGCTCATACCAAACAGAAAAGCACCATCCTAACACGGTGGAATTTACGACCGTGATGACAGGGGCAATATCAATAAAAGTGAATGAGACCTTATATACATTAAACCAATATGATTCTATTAGTTTTCGTGCAGATTGCACACATTCGTATATAAATAACGCTAATGACGTCGCAGTTCTCCATATATTGTTAAAATACAACCTGTAATATGAGGGTATTTTGATCCTATAGATGTTAAAAAACAAGGAATAACTCTTTATTATCCCTAGCAGGGATAGAGAGTTATTCCTTGTTTTTTTGATCCGACGGAAGCGTTAACGTTATGTCACAGAGTTTAAAAAGGAATAGACGAACTTAAAAATATATATTATAATATACTTTATTGAAATTAAATATATTATAATATACTTAATGAGATGCGAAGTGGGCATAGTAATCGCTTGTACGATTAGATGCTGTTATACAAGTACAAGACTATAAATTCATTAAAAAGTGTATGTTGAAGGAGGCTGCCTCGTGAAGGTATTAAATCAATTTAGCAAAACGGAAAAAAAATTAATCTCAAAGGTGGTTAGTCAATCTGTGCCGTGGCTAATGGTTGCGGCGGTTATTTTTGTTGCCATTAATCAACGTGCGGCTATAACCTCAGTAGGGCCATTAGTGGGTCTTATTCGGGATCATTTAAATATGTCCAATGCAGTAGCTGGAATGATTAGCACCATTCCTCTATTAGCTTTTGCATTTTTTTCGCCCTTTGCACCAAAATTAGGAAGGAAATTTGGTATAGAAGTTGTACTCTTGGCAGCCCTTGTCGTTCTCACAATGGGGATTATTTTACGCTCCTTAGCAGGGGTTGCTTATTTGTTTGTAGGCACTTCTATTATTGGAATAGCTATTGCCGTCTTAAATGTATTGCTGCCTAGTCTTATTAAACAACAATTTCCCAATCGCATAGGTACGATGACAGGGGTGTATACTATCTCTAGTAACTTAATGGGAGCCATAGCTTCTGGTATTAGTATTCCGATTGCGATCGGACTGGGATATGGATGGCAGGGGGCATTAGGGTTGTGGGGTATTTTATCTTTCATTTCCATTTTAGTATGGCTACCTCAAATGAAACGACGTAGTGGGGGGAAATCTGACAGGGAAGAGGTTAATGACAATCAGCAGATAAATATGTGGCGTTCTCCTTTAGCATGGCAAGTAACGTTGTTTATGGGATTGCAGTCTATGATTTTTTATGTACTTATTACGTGGTTACCTGAAATTTTAAAAAGCCAGGGAATTGGTTCTGATCAATCGGGCTGGGTACTGTCCATTTTGCAATTATCCTTGCTGCCCTTTACTTTTATTATTCCTGTTATTTCTGAGCGGATGTCCAATCAACGTCTGCTCGTAGTCACTATGTTTACGTTATTTTTAATGGGAACTCTTGGATTACTTTATGGAAGTTCTAATTTGATCGTGTTATGGATTATACTCATAGGGAGCGGGGGCGGCATTGCTTTTGGGCTAGCGATGATGTTTTTCAGTTTGCGGACAGAAAATGCCCACGAAGCTGCCGAATTGTCTGGAATGGCTCAATCAGTTGGGTATTTGCTAGCAGCAACGGGTCCCCTATTTTTCGGATTTCTACACGATGTGACGAATAGTTGGACTACTCCGCTGTTCATATTGGTTGGTTCAACCGTTCTGCTCTTTATATTTGGCCTAGGTGCAGCTAGTAATCGATATATAAGCTCTTAGGTTGGCTATCACAAAGCATAAAGTAACAAACAAAAACAAAGGCAGTCCCTGTAAAATGATTAATTTTACAGAGCTGCCTTGTTTACTTTTATAGCCTAGTCAAACGATCTGCATTCTGAACAAAATTTTGAATAACGAACGACACCTTGAACATTTTCAAGAGAACCTTCAGTAAATTGTACAGCCATAAATACCTCATCAGGCACTTCAAATAGAGCTTTTATGTTCCATAAGTTAGCTGGTTTAGTTAGTCATATATCCCCCTGGTTATAATCATGTAAGTGTGCAGGGATAACAAATTTGAACTTATTAGCCGATTACTTCTGCTAAAAAAGGGATCGAAGAAGATGAACCTTTTTGGGATACGGCCAATGAAGCCGCTTTTGTGGCAACACGTAGTGCGAGTTTAACATCAGATTTTTGGGAAACGATGCTAAGGAAATAACCCAAGAAAGTGTCGCCTGCTGCCGTTGTATCTACTACTTTAACCTGATAAGCTTCTTGTCTGTATTCTTGTGTATTGTCTTTATATACGGCACCGTGCGCACCTAAAGTTAACACAATTTTTAAATGGTTATAGTGTGAAAGCAAATAGTCGAGTATTCGGCTTGGTGACTTTTCCCCACTAATAACATGCCCTTCTATTTCGTTTAGGATTAGATAATCAATTTTAGAAAAATCTAAGTTCCTAATGGACTCACTCATTGGTGAGGGATTAAGCACAATGGTTAACCCTTTTTTATGAGCGGCACTAATTAGGTAGTCTATATCATTTATTTCGTTTTGTAGAACTAGGAAATCACCCGAATCAAAGTTCTCTATCACTTTATCCATTTGTGTACTAGTTATTTCTTTATTCGCTCCACCATACAGTAAAATACAATTTTCAGCTGTTGAAGCCACTTGAATAATGGCATGCCCCGTTATGAGGCCGTTTTCATATATTCCCTCAACATGAACGCCTTCGGATGCTAACTCGTTTTTAAGAAACAGACCATCGCTCCCAATTTTACCTGCATGAAAAGTCTGTGAACCAGATCTGGCAAGGGCTATTGATTGGTTTAACCCTTTTCCACCAGCATATTCAGCATAGTAAACTGATGATAACGTTTCTCCTCCAGTAACAAAGTGAGGCACGGTATACACTTTATCTAGATTTAATGATCCAAAATTTAGAAATCTCATCTAAGCACCTCTTCATGTTAACTTACCAATAATTCGATCATCCGTTTCTTGAATAGTTGATTATCAATGGTTTTGCAGACTGTTGCATTAGGAGCATGACCTGCATAGCCATCAGAAATGGCAAGCTTACTACCGTCGTTAACTATAACTTGTCCATAGGCTGCTTCTTCTGTGGTACATACATAGCAGTAACATAACTTGTCTTCAAGAACGATATCATTCCATAATAAAACGCCCATTGCCACAGCATCTGGTAAATCAACAATATGTTCATTACTTCTTTGTAAATTAAATTCGAGCAAGGAGCGGTTACAATGAACGGAAAACGCTGCTTCTTCCTTACCACTTGATAGTAATACATCCATATCGTCCTTGTTTAAAGCAGCTTCTCCTAGACATACATCAAATCCAATAATCGTAGTAGGTATGCCTGAGTTGAGCATAATCTTATAGGCCTCTGCATCAACGTAGACATTAAATTCAGCGACAGGTGTAGTGTTTCCAGGTCCAAAGCCAGAAGTGCCCATAGTGTATATATGTTTAACCATGTTCATCGTTTCTGGTGCTTTTAAAATAGCAAGGGCAATATTTGTAACAGGACCGATAGTTAAAATTTCGATTTCACCAGGATTACTCTCAATAATGTCAAGGATAGCGTCTACGGCATGCTTTTCTTCTGGATAAGAGGTAGGATGGATTAAGTTACAATCCCCCATTCCATCTTCACCATGAACATTTACAGCCGTAACTAAATCACGCATAAGTGGTCTAGCTGCTCCAACATAAAGTGGCGGCTTTTGACCATTAGTGACTTCGATCGTCATTAGTGCATTTTTTGTTGCTAATTCAATAGGGACATTACCACAAACTGTTGTTATGGCTTCAACTTGAAGATCAGTTGATTTTAATGCCATCATTAACGCGACAGCATCATCACTACCCGTATCTGTATCAATAATTATTTTTCTCATAACAAGACCTCCACTTCTTATTTGGCCTTATTATATATTTCAATTTATAATGAAAATAGGTCAAATGACCAAAAGTAAAAAGAAGGTGGAAATATGGATTTTAAAGCTATTGTAAATGATGCCCCAACGCTTATTACGAAACATTTTATGTATAGAAAACACAAAAAAGGCAGTCTTATTATTCACCCTCATGAGCAAAATGATTACCTTTATATTCTTACCGCAGGGGTAGCAGAGGTGTATAGACAAAGTTATGAGGGAACGATGCTCTCGCTATATATCTATGACTCCTATAGTTGTTTTGGGGAGATCGAAATTTTTAATGAAAACATTAAAACGCTCAGTGTTATTGCAAAACAAAATTGTGAAACGATAGCTATCCATAAAACAAAGGTTTATGAGTGGATGAAAATGGATTTTACCTTTAATTTGTACATCATTAAACAACTTGCTTCAAAATTAATATTAAGTTCAGATACGTCGGCAAAATTATCACTGCTAACCGTTAAAGATCGTATTTTATTAAGTATTCATAATCACTATAAAGTCGGTGATTTACATAACCTTACAAAACAGATTTTATCAAGTGAGATCTGTGCACCAATTCGAAGCTTAAATCGTTCGATAGCTGAGTGCATAAATGAGGGCGTTATAAGTTATAAAAATAAGAAATTCTCTATACATTCAATTGAAAAAATAGAAAAATGCCTGGAACATTTTTTGCTAAGCGACGGCCCATCAAGCTAAGTGAGGGGTTTATCTATGAAGGGTTCGTTATATTTGATTAGGAGCTGGAGGAAGTGATTTTAGCGCTATTTCACAGTCAAAAACTGAGCAAAGGTATAACAAAATAAGGTGGGTAGAAAGAATTCAATAGCACGTGTGGAATTTAAATGTTTTGTCCATAGACTTGCTAAAAGAGGTGTGTTATTTTGATTATTACCAAGTCATTGTTACATAAATAATGGATATTTGTGTATAGTGATTGGAATGAGAATTTTGGGAGGGAAAATTGTTGAAAAGAATCTTGGGTATAGTGATGACGCTTGTATTATTTTTGACAGTAGTCAATATCAGTCCTGTGCATGCAACGCCAAGTAAGTACACAGGAGGCCTGTTAGACGGGGCAGTTATTCAATTCGGTAAAAAAATCGGTCAACCGACTGGCACCGGTGTTACCCAGATGACGGATAATAATGCAACTACCTATGCTCGAATAGAATTAAATAACTTAGCGTGGTACACGTTCAATTCTCCACAAGAAATCACCTCAGTTATCCTTAAAAGCGAAGATGCAAAGTATAGTATGAATTTCTATGACAGCAATAATAATCTCCTGTATACATACAACTCAGTCATAAATGATGGTATACAAACGCTCCCTACCCCAGTGAAAAATGTGACGATGGTTGTGATAAAGCCATCGAAAACGGATTTCGTATTCGAATGGAATGTCTTTAAGACTGCTTCGGCCCCGCCATCCCCAACCAAGATTAATTGGATACAGGGTGGAGATAAAATTGTAACTTTTGATTGGAATAATACAGGTGCTGAACACTACACGGTCAAACGATCAGCATCCCCTGGCGGTCCGTTTGCGATTCTTGCTTCTATTAACGGTACTTCCTATACGGACAGAGCCGTAACCAATGGCACAACTTATTATTATGTTGTCTCAGCAGGGAATGAAGCAGGCCAAAGCGCAGACTCTCCTCAAGCAATAATCAAACCAAGTGCGACCAAGTACACAGGCGGCGTATTAGATGGAGCTACGTTAAACGTTGGTGCTTCTATTTCAACTCCCACAACAACCACGAGAGCGATCACAGATAATAATGTGGCCACCTATACTCGAATTGAAACGAATAACTTAGCTTGGTATACGTTCAACTCCCCAAAGGAAATCACATCCGTCATCATTAATAGCGAAGAGCCAAAATCCAGTATTAATTTCTATGATCGTAACAACAATTTGCTGTATACGTACAACTCGATCATAAAAGATGGCGTACAAACGCTGCCCAATCCAGTAAAAAATGTGAGTACGGTTGTGTTAAAACCATCAAAAACAGATCTTGTAATCGAGTGGAATGTCTTTACGACAGCCTCGGCCCCCCCAGCACCAACTAAGATTAACTGGATTCAAGCTAGGGATAAGCTTGTCACTTTTGATTGGGATCTTACAGGGGCTAAATTCTACACGGTCAAACGCTCGACATCGTCTGGCGGCCCATACGCTGTGCTTGCCTCCAATATTACAGGCACTACCTATACAGATAGAGCCGTAACCAATGGCACAACTTATTATTATGTTGTCTCGTCAGGGAATGAAGCGGGTCTAAGCGCAGACTCGCCTCAAGCAGCAATAAAACCAAATGTGACCAAGTACACAGGTGGTTTGTTGGATGGGGCAACGCTAAATATAGGTACATCCATTTCAAATCCAAGAACAACCACGAGAGCGATCACAGATAATAATGTGGCCACCTACACTCGAATTGAAACGAATAACTTAGCTTGGTATACGTTCAACTCTCCAAAAGAAATCACGTCCGTCATCATTAATAGCGAAGAACCAAAATCCAGTATCCATTTTTATGATACTAACAACAATTTGTTGTATACGTTCAACTCGCTCATAAAAGATGGCGTACAAACGCTACCGAATCCTATAAAAAACGTGAGTATGGTTGTGTTAAAACCATCGAAAACGGATCTCGTAATTGAGTGGAATGTATTTGGATATGATCAAGTTCCACCAACTCCTAAGCCATCCAATCTAAAAGCGACATCAGGAGATACAAAGGTTACGCTAAATTGGCAATTGGTCAACAATGCATCACAATATCATATTAAGCGTGCCAACAAATCAGGCGGTCCGTATACGACAATAAGCACGGTTACAGGAAACACTTATAGTTATTTGGATGCCAGTGTTGCAAACAATACAACTTATTACTATGTAGTCACGGCTAATGGCCCAGGTGGTGAAAGCGGAAATTCCAACGAAGCGTACGCCACCCCAAAACAAGAATTTCCACCAACTCCAGCACCAACCAACCTGATAGCATCAGCAGGAGACTCAACTGTGACGTTGATTTGGCAATTGGTTAACGATGCATCACAATATCATATTAAGCGGGGCAGCACAGCTGGTGGTCCCTATACGACAATTGCAACCGTGACAGGAAGCACATATGGTTTTGTTGACATGAATCTCATAAATGATACTACTTATTACTATGTAGTAACAGCTAGTGGTAAAGGCGGAGAAAGTAGTCATTCCAACGAAGTCTTTGCGACACCTACAGTTGGTGTAAGCCCAGCATCGAGCCTTGGTCAGTCAGATACACAAGCATTGCATCGTTATATAGTGAATAATGAGATAGTGAGAAAAATAACCTATCAACAACAGTTGAGTTACTTGGCTCATTATTGGGGATGAAAGTAATAAGTCAGTGGACATCTCTGATCAGAAATGGTGAAGTAAATCTCATGCATGTGTGCAAAAAAATAAAATGGTCGTTGGTATTAACCATGTTGAGTATATTATGTTTTGTGTTAATGCTATCTTCTTGCGAATATAGGCTAATCATGAGTATTATCCATATTAATCCCTTAGTATTAGTTTTCTTATTATCGTGCCTTTCCTTTATTGCTGGATTTGTTAGTTTAATAAACGTAGTTAATATGAACACTTTTTTCCAGTCGATGCTAGCTATAACTATTAGTTTATTGTTAATAGTATATGTATCTTTTATACAATTTATTGGTACTTTGTTATTGTAAATACACCTTCTAGTCAATCCGAGTGGTATGATCCCCTTTAAGTAGACACTCATATAAAACCTTGTGTGTTAACATGAGGAAATGAGTAAACTTGGAGGGGACTTTTACGTAGAAAAAAGGGACAGGTGTGTCGAATTGGATACGCAAAAGTTCAAAATGAAAGCCGTTTCCTAGAAGACATTTATAGTGAAGAGAGAAGAAAGAATCTTGATGTAGGCGACAAAATGTCAATCTTACTTATTAGTCTTGATAAGTCACAGGCTTTGGTCTATTGGGAAAAAAGCTAATGGTTCTTACGTTGTAATTCCGATGATAACGGAAATCACTAGTTCTCAAATATGGTATATGGACGGAATTATCCTTGTGCCCTCTAAATAGAATTTTGAAGTAAAAGATATTAGTGGAAATGGAATGTACCCAACCTATAATCAGGCTGAAACGGGTTGTGAATTACGTCTTTGGACGGTTAATTTCGTTGGAATTAACTCGTTGGGAGGCGTCTTTTTATGTTAAAGCGGAAGCAATGAAGAAAGTTTCTAAACGTTTTAATTTATAGCAGTAACCACATATGACTTTCCAGCAGGCGTTAGATTTTGTCATTAGCGCAATAAGGTGAAGGTAGACTGAGAGTTAGCCACAGACGATACCAAATTCGATAGTGTGGACGAGCGTGCACCTTAACATACCGGAGAATATAATTGAATACATTTTATTATTGAACATCGTTTTTATTTATGGAGGGGGTGGCGCTTGTTGTCGAATGCGTTTGTGGCACACTCATTGGATGAGGTTCGGTTTTGGTCGCGAATCATGAAAGAACATTCACTATTTCTCAAGTTGGGGTTTAGATGTGAAGATACTCAGCTCATACATGAAGCTAATCAATTCTACGCAATATTCGAAGGGATCGAAAGAAAATCACACGAATTTACAGTAGAGACAGATCCAGAACAGATTCGTCGATTCAACATCGAAGTGTATTCTGCTGCATCCCACATATGGGCATTTAAACGGAGAGTATTAGGCTTAGTGCTCAGTTGCCAGATGCCAGGAGCCAATAACTTCCCATTACTTATTGACCATACAAGCAGAGAAGCAAACTATTTTAGAAACCGTCTGGAACAGCTTAATAATGGCAGGCTAGAGCCATTACCTGATGCGATTATAGATGAAAATGTATTTTTCTTAAGGATTATGGCGGATCATGCCAAATTTATTGGACACTTGCTTGATCCTTCTGAACGACAGTTAGTTGAGCAAGCTCGCAATTTTAGTCATGATTTTGACGAGCTTCTATTTCAAGCAAGAGACTTGGATTCCATGCGGCCACAATCTCAAACGATACCATTACTGGACCAATTCTTGGATCAGAATCGTGTCTCTGTGGCATCGCTGCGTGATTTCAAAAAAACAGCTAGAGATTTAATTGAAGCTTGTCGTATCAAAAGTATCATTCATCCTTTACTCGCTGATCATGTGTATCGTGAAGCTGAACGGTTTCTCGCCATTATAGACATGTTTGAACAGAGTTTGACCTCCGTACAGCACCAGTGAAAATCTTTACACTTTATTTTGATAGATGGGTATTCAATAATGCTTACCATAAAACCGTGCTGTAACCGAGCTCCGTCATATAGCCAAAAGCTATTTATTCATTGCCTGCACCTCTGAGTTCAGTTCAGAAATTATACGGGTATACGTTACTCTTCTCTGGCGTACCTGCACTGACCTGCCTATTTGGCTAATGTAGTGTAATCGATTTCAAACTATAAGTTTATAGGGAAAATTAACTTCCAGAGCTGGTCATTGTAGTTAGAAATAATTAACGATTATGGTATAATAAAATGATCAGTAGTCATCAAAGATGAGAGTGGGAGCTATGATGAAAGATCTTGTCAAGAAGCTGTTGAAAAAAGGATTCACAGTTGAACTGGAAAAAGTTCCTGCCAATAAACAAGAGTTTTTAGATGAAATTGAACGCTATTGTAAAAAGGAACAAGTAACCTACGAATTTGTTGAGTACACGATGCCGGCTGTTGTTTCTCTAGATAACGTGGTCTATACATGCGACGTTGAAAATGCAGGAAGAATAGGATTTGTACTTCATTTCAAAGAAATCTAATCCTGTATGAATGAATACTGATTGTGCAGCAGCTTGCTGCAATTCAAAAGCCTCGGTTCTGCCGAGGCTATTTTCTTTGTATTAGGTTAGACAATTCAGGAATGTAACAAAAGATTGACGTTTTCATTGAGAAGAAATGGTCGCGAAATAAGTGAAGAGGAGGGTAATTTTAATGGAAGTACTCATCATTTTATTTTTATTTGCTATAACACTGCATAATTTAGAAGAAGCAATATGGCTGCCAGCATGGTCGAATGATGCTTCAAAATATCATAAACCTGTGGGGAAAAATGAATTTCACTTTGCAGTCATTTGTATCACTGCTTTGGCCTATCTTTCTGCCTTTTTTTATCTATATAATCCAGACTCCTTGCTGGCTAAGTATATTCTTTCCGGTTTTCTAGGCTCGATGCTTTTGAATGCGATTTTCCCACACTTGCTTGTAACCATCCTGCAAAAAAGATACGCTCCAGGATTGTTAACGGGTATTCTCTTGAATATTCCAATAAACGGTTTTATTTTATATCGATTTATTAAGAGTAACGAAATAACACTTACTGAAGTGATTTTCTCGACGCTTTTAGTAGCAGTATTGCTGGTAGGGTTGATCCCTGTTTTATTTAGAATTGGAAAATCCATAACGAATCAATATGAATAGGTTTTAGGGTAACTGCATGAGTTGGTTCGCTTCATTTTTTGCACGTAATAGGCACTTCGTCTATATACTGTACAAAATGAGGTAAAGGAGCTAATGACTCGATATGTATTACTACTATCCGAGATATTACCATTATGACTTCAGGCAGGTTCCTCTTGCTTGGACACCAACGAGTGTGGCGTTGAACCAACAATTACGAGCCTTATGGGAGCAGCATGTGTACTGGACAAGATTGGCGGTAAACAGTATCGTTGGTAGACAGCCGGATGAAAAAGAAACGATTGCAAGGCTCCTTCGTAACCCCGATGATTTTGCAGCTGCGCTTAAGCCCTTGTATGGACCAGCTGCTGCTAATAAATTTGCGGAGTTGTTTGGAGAGCATTTAACGATTGCGGCTGAGCTTGTAAAGGCTTTACAAGCCGGCAACACCTCAGCCGCGGCTGATGCTAAGCAGCGGTGGTATGCGAATGCAGATGATATTGCTGAATTCCTCGGGACCATTAATCCGTATTGGTCTAAAGAAGAATGGAGGAAAATGCTTTACGAACATTTGGAGCTGCTGAGCAGTGAAGTCTCTTCCCGGCTTGCCGGGAAATATGCTGAAAACATAGCAATAGGTGATCAAATACAACTACAAGCGCTTGAAATGGCCGATATGATGACGAGTGGAATCGTTCAACAGTTTCCAATGGCATTTACACATTAATAAATGAGTTTAGCGTGTTGAACTTGTAGACATTTGAGTGTATGTGCACTTAAGGACTGTGAATGATAAGTGAATCATTCGTTATGCACAGGCATCAAGGTTAAAAGGGGTTGTCCCAAAAAGGGTGCATCCAAATTAATGAATCCCAATAAATTGGCGAAAGAACCTCCAAATCCACGTATGAGTGTGGAGGTAGAGGTTCTTTTTCATGCCAACCTGTATAATAAACTGGGGGTTAGAAATTTCGAGTTTGACTTTTTGGGACCCCGCCTTTTTGGCAGGGCGTGATTGCTAATCCTAAACCCAGCTTGGGCGTGCCTATTGTTTAATTCGTTTGCCAAGTAAAATGAGAAGCCAAATTAGTCCTGCTCCAAGTATAGTGTGTCCAAGCCCTGCGGCATGGCTAAGCCCGTTTAAGGTTAGGTCGTTCACTTGACCGATACCGCGAGCTACCATCGTTGAGATGGTGAACAGCAGCCCTAGATTGTAGACGTAGTACCACGCCTTGAACGAACGTGCTTCGTGGACGGCAAACAATTTTCCTAGTATCAGCACAATTAAGAAGAAAAGAAATCCGAGTACTAATATATGCGTGTGCACACCTTTTAGCAGCGTCTGACCGTCAAATTCACTCCATTTGGTATATTCTCGATAAAACACACCGCTGATGAGGCCAAGAATGACATAGAGCAATGAAGTATAGTAGAGTTGTTTTAATTTCATAAGAATAATGCCTCCTTAAGATGAGTGTCGATGATTATGATGGTGCTGTTTATGTTGACTACGACTTGTAAACAAACCTTCAAAACCAATAAATAAAGCCGGCAGCAGTATACCGCGAATGAAGAACGTATCCAGCAATATGCCCAATACCATCGTTGCTCCAAATAACATAAGCTCCTGCAGAGGCTGTGTGGATAACACGCCAAAGGTTGCGGCCAGAATAACGCCGGCGGAAGAAATAACGCCGCCTGTCTTGGATACCCCTCGCTGCACAGCATCCTTCCACGAATAGTGCTGTGCTTCCTCACGGATGCGAGTCACAAGCATAATGCTGTAGTCGATGCCAAGGGCAACCATAAAGAGCAGCGTATACACAGGAAGACGATAACTGATTGCGTCAAGCCCAAGTATTTGCTGAAATATATACCAACCAGCCCCTAGTGTCGCTCCATATGATAGCAGCATCGTCCCAACCATGATGACGGATGTGCTGATTGAACGGGTCAGACCTGTAAGCATAATGAGTAAGGTGACGGTAATAGCTGCAAAAATAAACATCGTGTCGCGGTTGTTCATTTGTTGAACGTCTGCTTGAACTGCTGTTTGCCCTGCAAAATGAAGCTTGAAATCTGATGAAGGCAGATCAGCGGCTTTCAGCCAATCCTCGCTTGCAAGACGCCATTCAGTGAGTTGATTAATAGATTCAACACTATATGGATCTCCATTCATTATTAATTGGCCTGTCAATGTCGTTCCGTCTGCAGACCATGCGAATTGATCTTCAATCGGAGCAGTACCGCGTACTTTGCTCCATGAAAAGGAATAAACCCCTTTCTGGTTGGAAAGCTTTTGTTCTACTACCCCTAGATTTTTTGCTAGGTTCTGCAGTTCTTCTGGGTTAGCCGGTTTATTTGCTGCTTGTACTAGCACCGTAACGGGAGCCAGCTGTCCTGGCGGAAAAGCGCCTGACATTTGTTCAAAGCCTACACGTGCTCCCATCTCTTTAGGAAATGAGTGAAGCAGGTTATAGGAGTATTTCATCGAAAATGCGTTAGTCCCGATTGCAGCAAGTGCAATCAGCATAACAAGTGCAATTGTGCGTGGGCGCTTTGTAATACTTTGACTAATACGGAACCAAAACCCGTGATGGTGTACTTGATCATGGTCTGCGGGCTTGAAGCTGACTTTTGCTTGGAATGGCCAGAAACTGGTGCGTCCCGCCACTGCAAATACAGCTGGTATTAACGTAAGTCCAGCTGCGATCATCCACAAGATAGCGATCGTAAACACACCTGCAAAGGCATGATAAGGCTTAAAAACCGTACCAAATAAAACCAGCATGGCTGCGAGTATGGTGCCCCCGCTGAACAGAATGGCTTCAGCAACTCCTTTGACAGCCTGCTGCATGGCAACATATTGTGATGGATGACGCCTTAATTCCTCGCGATATCTAGAAAAGATAAAGAGGCAGTAGTCGGTTAATACGGCGAATAGCAGCACCAGCATTATCGATGTTGCAGAACGGTCAATCGTCATCCACCCATTCATACCGAAGAGACCAAGTGTACGATCCACACCCTGATAAACGACACCTGCAATCAGCAGCGGCAAAATGGCCAGTAAAGGTGAGCGGTAGATGATGATAAGCAGCACAAGGATCAGCCCAACGGTGGCTGCCATTAAGATAAAGTCCGCATTGCGGAACAAGCGGGACGTATCCGCTGCGATGCCAGCAGGCCCGGTGACATTCAGTTCGAGTCCTTGTGAACGGATGCTGTTGGCCTGATCAGTTAGCTTATCAAGAGTTGTGCCCAACACTTTTGTATCCAGGCCTTGCTTCAAGCTGACATGGAAAAGTAAGGTGGTGCGGTCCTTAGAAAAGAAGGCGGCTTGTGCAGCTTCTGGGAGATGATGAAAGGGCAGGGCTGCTGCGACTTCTGTAGGCCGCTGATCCGAAGCGAGCCATTCGCTCCATCGGGTCACATGTTGTATATCTTCTTTTGTCATGCCTTCGCTTCTATGAAATACGAACAAAGCAGGTAGTCCATTATCCGAAGGGAACTGTTGAGTCAGTATTCGATTTGCTTCTTCAGACAAGGAAGCACTGAAAGCTGAGCCTTCGCCGGTTTGCACAGCATAAGACTTGGAAGATGGTGAAATCGCGCTTAGCAATACGATAACTGTAAGCCAGATCGCGATTATGCTCCACGCTCGTTTACGGGTTGAGATGATAGTAGCAATGGCTTTAATGCGAAACATAAGAGAAATACTCCCCTCACAACTTGATGAAGGGAGTATATCTCGCTAAGATGAACGGAATGTGAACGGAATGTTACATTCTGAATCTTAGAAAGCGGACGCCAGTTGCTGGCGTCGAACGGTTCCGGGCGATGGCTAAGGCGCGGGGCCGTTTGATGTGCGTAATGCGCCCTAGTAAGGCGGAATTTCGGCCTTACTAGGGCGGCTGAAGCGGTAACTGCCCCGCTTAAGGCGGAAAAGCCGCCCTAAGCGAGGGAAGCGCCCGATCCGCGTCGGAGACGTTAGCGAGCAAGTCGCTCACATCGGCAGCAAGTAAGCCGAAGTAAGGCGGAGTTCCGGCCTTACAAGGGCGGCCGAAGCGGAAATCGCCCCGCTTAAGGCGGAAAATCCGCCCTAAGCGAGGTGAAGCGCCCGATCCGCGCCAGGAACGGCAGCGAGCATCCGCCCACATCGGCAGCCTGTCAGCCGAAGTAAGACGGAGTTCCGGCCTTACAAGGGCGGCCGAAGCGGAAACTGCCCCGCCTAAGGCGGAAAAGCCGCCCTAAGCGGGGGAAAGCGCCCGATCCGCGTCGGCGACGGTATCAAGCAAGCCGCCGCCCACAACGGCAGCGAGCAAGTCGCCCACATCGGCAGCCTGTCAACCGAAGTAAGACGGAGTTCCGGCCTTACTAGGGCGGCCGAAGCAGAAATCGCCCCGCTTAAGGCGGAAAAGCCGCCCTAAGCGAGGTGAAGCGCCGATCCGTGTCGGCAACGGTAGCGAGCAAGCCGCTCACATCGGCAGCAAGTAAGCCGAAGTAAGACGGAGTTCCGGCCTTACAAGGGCGGCCGAAGCGGAAACCGCCCCGCCTAAGGCGGAAAAACCGCCCTAAGCTGGGTGAAGCGCCCGATCCGCGTCGGCGACGGTAGCGAGCAAGCCGTCCACATCGGCAGCAAATAAGCCGAAGTAAGGCGGAGTTCCAGCCTTACAAGGGCGGCCGGAGCGGGAAGCGCCCCGCCTAAGGCGGAAAAGCCGCCCTAAGCGAGGTGAAGCGCCCGATCCGCGCCAGCAACGGTAGCGAGCAACCGCCCACATCGGCAGCAAGTAAGCCGAAGTAAGGCGGAGTTCCGGCCTTACAAGAGCAGCCGAAGCGGAAACCGCCCCGCTTAAGGCGGAAAAGCTGCCCTAAGCGGGGGGAAGTGCCCGATCCGCGTCGGCGATGGTAGCGAGCAAGTCGCTCACATCGGTAGCAAGCAAGCCGCCCACATAGGCAGCAAGTAAGCCGAAGCTTGAAGCGCTTAGCCTAAGGCGGAGTTCCGGCCTTACAAGGGCGGCCTAAGCGGAAATCGCCCCGCTTAAGGCGGAAAAACCGCCCTAAGCGGGGTGAAGCGCCGATCCGCGTCGGCAACGGTAGCGAGCAAGTTGCCCACAACGGCAGTGAGCAAGCCGCCCACATCGGCAGCCTGTAAGCCGCTTTAAATCAGCTAGCTCACAGGCAGCTTAACCATGAAGCCTGTGCCCTGTCCGCTCGAGCTGTCCACGGTGATATTACCGCCGTGCAGCTCGATTATACGCTTAGCAATGGCTAGACCTAAGCCAGTACCACTGCGATTACGACTGTTGGCAGCTTCCGATTTATAGAAGCGATCAAATATATGCGGTAAATCCTGCTTCTCAATCACAGCGCCCGTATTATGTATCCACACTTTAACTGTGCTGTCAGCCTCTTCATACTTACATGTTACACAGATAATACCTTCATTATCTGTGAACTTAATCGCATTGCCAACAATGTTGGCCCACACCTGATGCAGCAGTCCTGAGTCACCAGACAGCTCGGTGACGTCCAATTCAAGATCCAGCTCAATCTGCTTAGCAGACCAGTCTGGCTCCATGCGGATGATGACCTCGCGCAGCTGCTCATCAAGTCGAAAGGGCTGTCGTTTCAGCGTTTCGGTGCCGCGTTCGAGTGCAGCAAGGGTCAATAGCTGCCTGCTCAGTGATGATAGCCGTTCGCTTTCCTCGGCGATAATATTTAAGTATCTCCGCTCCTCATCAGGAGGAAGAGGACGATCCCGGAGCTGCTCCGCGAGTCCGCGGATTGAAGTGAGTGGGGATTGAATCTCGTGGGACACGTTTGCTACAAACTGCTTACGCATCGTATCCACTTGCTTTAATGTTTGGGACATCCGTGTAAAGCGCCGTGCCAACTCACCAATCTCATCGTGCCTAGCCATGTCTACATGAATATCGTAGCGGCCCTTCTCTAATTGACCAGTCGCGAGCATAAGCCGATTTAGAGGTCTGACCAGGTAACGTGTTTTGAGAGCAATGAGCACTAAGCTTACAACAAAAGTAGTAGTAAATAAGATGGCGAGCATCTGTCTAAGTTCTTGCAGCTGCTGTACCATATCCGGCCGGGCAAATAACGCATAAGATCGCCCATTCCACGATAAGGGGAAACCTACAGCCATATCCAGCTTGTTTTCAAATACAGCAGGCACGAACCAATTCCAATTTTTTTCTGTTAAACCGCGGTACCGCTTGCCTGACAGTACAGATTCAATCACATCTTTTGATAGAGTCAAGTCCTTAAATGGACGCCCATACATCGTACCGTTATATTGTCCATCAACCAGATATAGCTGATATCCAAGTTCAGATAACGTTTGCAAGCGTGTACTCCATTCAGTGCTGCTTCCATCATGAGACTCAAGTAAGGTGAGCATGGACTGGCCAACGGCCTCCATCTTCTGTTCATAGTGATTTTTGAGTCCGTGAGCGTATACAAGATTGGCCACAACCAACCCGACAACGAAGCTGATCATCACGATGACAACGGAAAACAGTACTATACGGCCGTATAAAGACTTCATCCTTCTGCAGCCTCCAGCTTATAACCAAGCCCTCGTATCGTGACGATACGAAAATCAGTGGTCAACGGATGCAGCCGCTCTCTTAGCCGTTTAATATGCACATCAATAGTTCGGCTGTCGCCCTCATAATCGATGCCCCATATCCAATCAAGCAGTTGGTCGCGCGTGTATATTCGCCCAGGGTAGCTCGCAAGCTGCACGAGCAGCTCGAACTCTTTACGAGGCAATGTTAGTATCTGACCGTTAGTGGAAACGGTGTATGCGAATCGATCAATGAGTGTATGTGGAAAATGAATAACGGTATCTGATACGAGCTGATAGCGTCGCAACAGCGCCTTCATTCGGATTAGCAGTTCTTTCGGCTCAAAAGGCTTTACGATATAGTCGTCTGTTCCTGCTTTATACCCGGCTTCCTTATCTTCGATCTCGCCTAGGGCAGTTAGTAGAATAACAGGGATGTCGTACTGCGCACGAATCTCGGAGCATAGCGTATGGCCACTTTTACCTGGCATCATTACATCTATCACAGCAAGATGTATCATGGATTGTTCCAGCATTGCTGCTGCTTGTATACCATCAGTTGCTTCTACGACTTCATATTGCTCTGACTCTAATACTAATCGGAGAAGTGCGAGGATATTAGGATCGTCATCTGCAATCAATACACGTATTTGCATCTTGTTATATAACCTCCAAACTGATTAAAAGGGACAAATCCCAGCAAATATTCTGTAATCAAGTATTTTGTGATCTTGTAAGCCGTAGGTTCATCAAGTATCAGCTTCTCAAACCAAAAGGTCATACCATTCTCCATGACAAGCCACCCAAGCCACCCAAGCTACCAAAACCACCAAAACCACCAAAACCACCAAAACCACCAAAACCACCAAAACCACCAAAACCACCAAAACCACCAAAACCATTTAGACTATCACCAGATGTGATGGCACCAGCCCCAGAATGAACGGCTGTATTATACAATAAACCTGCTAGCACATCCAAATCACACCTCAAATCATTGAGCATGGTCATGCCAAAAAACCTTCCTGGTGCGAGCTCCTGCGCCGTGAAGGTTCGAAAGAAAACTTTAAGGAACGATAAATGGCTGAAGGCCGTCCATTTTACAAAAAAGTGCGGTTGATCATTAATACTATTAAATAAAAACAAAAGATCGAAAACAGACAAGCGCCCGCACCAAGTACAAATTTACGCTGTTTCATAAAACGAAAGCTGATCGCAAAAATTCCAATATTGACAAGAACAAGCACAACGGCCATCGAGATAATAGCAATCCAATATAAGACGTGAAATACACTTGCTGTATCCATTCTAGTCTCTCCTATCGGCACAGCAGGATTAAAGTTCATCTGCTGGTTGAATATACCTATACGATACCATTGCACGGCAGATACTGACAAGCCATATCCTGTTCCTCCTTAGGAGAACTATACGAGTCTATTAAAATAAGGCGAACGCCGTGGACAATCATACAAGAAGTGGACATGGACCATGAGTACTGTATAGGTATAACGAAGAAAGGGGATACGCGCATGGATGGTAGGCAGCTGGCCAGTAAATGGCTGAAGACGGAAGCGCTGTTGTCAGACTCACGCGTAGCAGACTATATCCCTGCGACACGTATGTATAACTCCTCTAATTTGCATCAAATGTTAAATCAATATGGATTTGTTGTCATTAAACCGGTTGTCGGCGGCGGTGGCGCTGGTGTGATCAAAGTAACGAAAGAAGGAGCAACTTACCGCTACACGAACTTGGCTAATACCCGCTCCTTTACGAGCTTTGATGCTATGTTCCGTTCCTTGTCATCAGCGAAGAAGAAGAGGTCTTATCTAATACAACGCGGGATACGTTTGGCCACCATAGGTGGACGCCCAATAGATTACCGGGTCAAAGTAGTAAAAACGAATGGGGCATGGGTGTTCCGTTCGTTGGTTGGTCGTGTGGCGCGGAAAGGGTTGTTTGTGACGAATTTGTGCAAAGGCGGCACGATGTTGACTGCTGGACAGGGTATCCGCCGATCGTTATCAGGAAATTGGGTCCGGTCAAAAAAGAACGAGATGAGACATGTTACTAGGATCTGTACAGCTATCTTAGAAGCCAAATATCCCGGCATCGGGCAATTAGGCTTTGATTATGGGATCGAACGCAGCGGCAAGATGTGGATTTTTGAAGTAAATACCCGCCCTCAGTAGATAGGGGGCGGTTTTTTTTGAGTCTATCCTATTAGCTGGTGCCTATTAATCGATTTGATAGATTTTATTTATTTTAAGAGGAATATTCATTAAAGTTAGTTATAAATTAACAGTGTAAATAAACTGTTGATAACTATATCCACACTTTATGCCTTGCTAGCTGTGGGAAATCGACGGTTGTCAACAATATATACACAATATTTCCACAGCGGCCTGTGGATATTGGAACGCTTGTTCTGCTTTTCATCATCATGATATGATGAGGCAGTAAAGGAAAACTAAGGAAAGGTTGTGATTAAGATGGCTTTACTTTCCGATGAGTTGCTCGTAGATTCTTATCTACAGGCAATCCGACTGCGTTTAGACGAAGAGTTCATTGCGTTGCTGCTCGCGGAAATGCAAAGACGCCGCCTTCGTCCGACCGTTCGACATTTACCGGTAATCAACTAAGAAAGTACCGGCGTGTGCTATGCGACATTATGAGCTTGCATCGAATTGAAGCCCGTTTACCGTTGTCATCGAATGACAATGCTCGCAGTACATGATATGCATACAGACTCCGACATTAGAACGGTATGAGTCGAATGTGCTCTTATCCACTGCTGTCAATCGGCCTTCTACCTGATAAGGCGCATAGGGTCCATCATAATCATCCCGTTTGCCGCTATCAATGGTTGGGTTCAAGCAGTTCGGGCATAGCCAACAAGGACTGATCATGCCGTTGCATAGCTGACAAACATCAAACAAGGGTATCCTCCTCCAGTATATATAGATATGGAGTAGGATACCCTTTCTTTCCTTGTCTATGTGAGATCAGACAAGGGTTATCTCTTCATGCTGCTGCTATGTCCAGGGGACAACTTTGCAGTTGGATCAATGTATACTTTGGCGTTGTTAATCGCGGTAGGTGCTTCACCGAAACCGACGGCAATCAGTTTTAATTTGCCGGGATAAGTGGTGATGTCTCCAGCTGCGAACAAACCTGGAATGTTGGTTTCCATACGCGAGTCAACAACGATAGAGCCATTCTCAATCTCAAGTCCCCATTCAGAAATCGGGCCAAGAGAAGAAACAAAGCCAAAGTTAACGATGACGGCATCGACATCGATATCTGTCGTTTCTTTTGTCTTGACGTCTTCAATCGTGACACGCTCAATCCGATCTTCACCGTGCATATGTGTGATCTCTTTTGGTGTAAGAATTTGCACCTTGGAATTTTGCAATTGCTGTACCGTATGCTCATGCGCGCGGAACTTGTCACGACGATGAATAAGCGTAACCTGTTCTGCAATCGGTTCAAGCATCAGCGCCCAGTCGCATGCGGAATCGCCGCCGCCGCTTATAAGCACTTTCTGGCCTTTGAATTTCTGCAAATCGCTGACAAAATAGTGCAAATTGGCTTTCTCATATGTCGCGGCGCCAGGAAGATCAAGTCGTCTTGGTTCAAATGCGCCTACGCCTGCGGTAATAATAATAGCGCGTGATTGATGTACGCCCTTGTCTGTAGTAACTTCGAACAGACGCTCATCCAGCTTCTTAACACTGGTAACTTTCTCTTCAAGGCGAACGTCAGGATGGAAGTGATCCATCTGTTCTTTCAGAGAATTTACCAGTTCCTGAGCGGTTACCTTCGGAAATCCGGCTACATCATAGATGTATTTTTCAGGGTACAACGCAGCTAATTGGCCTCCTAGCTGCGGCATACTTTCGATCAGGCGTACCGAAGCGTGGCGCATGCCGCCATAAAAGGCTGCAAACATACCAGCGGGGCCGCCGCCGATAATTAATATATCGACAATATCTTGTTGTGTATCAGTAGTATTCAAGGCTGAGCACCTCCAAATGGCATTGTGACTAAAATCATGTTTAAATAGCCCTTAGGCACATACACCATTATAAACCCTACATTCCATAATGGAAACTATGGATGAGAACTATCTTTCAACAATTTCAGCTATATCGTGACAAACCCGACATTTACCATCATCATTGGCATGCAGCCTGCTAGTGCATACTGCTTCCACACCGTTCTAATACGTGCTGTTTTGCCCGATATACAGTGAATAATCTATATAATCAAAATAGCAGCTAATCCCGCAAGCAGAAGAGAACCAATAAAACAGGCAGCAAACGCCTTAACCCCATGCTGACGAATATCTTCGACACGCATGTTCAGCCCCAGTCCTGCCATCCCCATGCCCAACAGAATATAAGCGAAGTCGACCATACTAGCCGCTGTGCTTGCTTGGACCCATCCGAGGCTGCGAATCGCGGCCGCCGCCAAAAAACCGAACACAAACCAAGGGATCGGCAGAGCAAGCAATTTGGCAGCAAATGATCTTGTTGCAGCTGCTGAAGCGGCTTCATGGCCAGCTGTGGTATTCGCATTCTGCATAGGCTTGCTGCGACGTGTTGTCATGACGCCAAGTAGCAGTGCAACTGGAGCTAACAGCGCGACGCGACTCAGCTTAACCATAATGGCAAGATTCACTGCTGCGCTGGTCAGCGGATCGGTAGCCGCTACAACATGAGCTACTTCGTGCAGTGTTGCGCCAGCAAATCGTCCGTATTGTGATGCGTCCCAAGGGAGCATTGGAAATACTAAGGCATATAACATAGTAAATAACGTGCCCATCACACAAACTATAGCTACGGCCGTTCCTGTCTTGGCACGATCAGCATCAAGTTGGGGAGCAACGGCTACTACGGCGGCTGCTCCGCAGATACCGGTACCGCAGGCAACCAGCATGGCCAGGTCATGATCAATGCCGAACCATCGGGAGATCGCATATACGACAAAGATGCCAAATAATAAACAAGCGGCAGCTAGCCAAAGCACGGAAGAGCCCGCGCTTGCAAGGTCCTGCCAGTTAAGACGCAGGCCCATCAGAATGATGCCTAAACGGAGCACCTTTTGGGCTGCAAACCGAATGCCGCTTTCCGTGCTGTGTGGCAGTGGAAGCCAGTGCCGCCATGCCATTCCTAATAGGATGGCAATGACTAATGGACCTAACATATGAAGGCCTGGAAGCTTGCCAATATAGCGAGCTGCCAAAGATAAGATAAGGGCTAGCACGATACCATATATAAATCCGTAACGTTTGATATTGGGATACATGGGGATCTCCTTTCTCTAGGTGCAAGGGGTATAAAATGATTTAACTTATAAGTTCACTATATTTTGTTTTAATCATAAATGGAAATTGATAATATTGAACATAATCATCAATTATATCTATGATAAAATGCATGATACTGGATATGAAAGGGAACAATAACGATTGGAGGCACCATTCAGGTGATGGATTTAGAGTTGCTTAAAATGTTTATTACTGTCGCAGAACAGCGGCATTTCTCAAGGGCTGCGGAACTGCTCCATTTGACACAGCCTACCGTCAGTATGCGTATTCGTCAACTTGAACAGCAGCTTAACGTCGGCTTGCTGGAACGATCGCCAAAGAAGGTCTCTTTGACTCCTGCTGGGCATCTATTCGTAGAACGGGCACGAGAGTGTGTACGCATTATGGAACAAACGCGCATAGACATTCAACGATTAAGCGAAGAGATTACGGGCGAGCTGTGTATAGGTGCCAGCTATTCAATTGGCGAGTATGTGCTGCCACGGCTTATTGCCCAATTTAGTGAGATGTACCCGCAAGTGCAGATTCGAGTAAGTATTCACAATACTCATGATATTGTACAGGAAGTATACCAGCAGCAATTACACGGCGGATTGGTGGAAGGACGAGTCAAACACAAGGAAATGCAAATGCGGGTATTTGCTGAAGATGAATTGATTTTGGTGGTGGCACCAAGTCATCCGCTTGCCATATTTCAAAGTGTACAGATTGATCAGCTTCAAGAGCAGGTTTGGGTGCTGAGGGAGACAGGTTCTGGGACACGTTCTTTTAGCGAAGAGTTTATGGCTGACTATGATTTATCAATGAAACGAAGCTTTGAAATAAGCAGCAATCAAGGAGTAAAAGAAGCGGTTCGTGCCGGACTGGGCTTGTCTTTGTTATCGCGGCATGTTGTACAAAGAGAGGTGGATGCAGGACAATTAAGAGAACTTACTCTGATTGGATCGCGATTTGTACGTCCATTGTCTATCGTACAAAGAAGAGATATTGTTCCTGTTCTTGCATGGGAGCAGTTTCTCAATTTAGTTATATCTTGCGATATTTAGCGTAGTTTTACAAAATACCAAAAGTAAATCGCTTTAATTTTAAGAACATTGGAAAATGGGCTTGAATTTTAGGCTGAAAATAGCTATGATTGCAGTTGAATTGCATAATTGTGTGCAATGATGTCGATCATGGTCTAGTACGTGTCGATAGATGTCACAAATCCAAACGTTCAGAACGTAACATTTATATATTAAGGAATTCGACGATGGGTTGTAAGTGACTTTTGTAACTGAACTTAACAGGATGATGTGATCTGAACTGCAAGTCACCTTAAAAGTGGATCACATAATAAGTTGACTACATTTCCAGAACGTTTGCACATTTTTGTGGTGTTTTTCACACACACAAAGTTTAATGAGGTACAAACATATAGAATAAAAGCAGGATTCAGGTTGGAAGGAGCAGAAATAAAAATGAGTAATATTCCAAAAATTGTTATTTTAGGCGCGGGCTATGGGGGCATTATGACGGCTCAACGCTTGCAGAAAGAATTGAACTACAACGAGGCAGACGTAACATTGGTTAACAAGCACGACTACCACTACTTTACTACGCATCTCCACATGCCAGCAGCAGGTACAGATACACTCGACAATGCTCACGTATCCATTTCCAAGCTAATTGACGAATTTAAGATTGACTTTGTGAAATCGACAGTTAAAGAAATCCGCACACAAGAGAAGAAGGTTATTCTTGAAGACGGAACTTTGTCTTACGATTATCTCGTAATCGGCTTGGGCGGCGAGACTGAGACATTTGGTATTCCAGGCTTGGCTGAATATGCGATGAGCATCCGCAGCATCAACTCTGTACGCGCTATTCGCGAACATATTGAACAACAGTTTGCTCAATACAAGCAAGACAAGCGTGAAGACCGCTTGAACTTAGTAGTAGGCGGAGCAGGCTTTACAGGAATCGAGTTCGTCGGTGAATTGACAGACCGCATTCCACAGTTGTGCCGCACACACAGCATTGATCCTTCACTTGTGAAGATTTACAACATTGAAGCTGCTCCGACTGCACTTCCAGGCTTCGATCCTGAGTTGGTTGATTATGCGATGAAGTTATTGGCCAAGAAAGGGGTAACATTCAAGATTGCAACTGCAATTAAGGAATGTACGCCTGAAGGTGTCATTCTGGCAACTGGCGAAGAAATTAAGGCAGCTACAATTGTATGGACAGGCGGTATCCGTGGCAGCCGTCTCATCGAACAAGCAGGCTTCGAATCGATGCGTGCACGTGTTAAAGTCGATGAGTTCTTGCGTGTGCCAGGCCAAGATAATATCTTTATTATCGGCGATAACTCGCTGATGATTAATCCGGAAAATGAGCGTCCATTCCCGCCGACAGCACAGATGGCAATGCAGCAAGGCCCTGTCGCTGCCAGCAATATCGTGGCTTCGATCCGCAACCAGCCATTAAAGAAGTTTGCATACCAAAATAAAGGTACTGTTGCTTCTTTGGGTAAAGGCGAAGCAATCGGCGTAGTAGGAAGCAAGAAGCTCAAAGGTTTCTGGGCAGCTCAGCTTAAGAAAGTAATCGACATCCGCTGGTTGTTTATTATCGGCGGCGTATCGCTTGCTATGCGCAAAGGGAAGTTCTTCTAAGTCATGAGACACTGCAGCGTACAAGTCAGAGGGCTGCTGACGCGTGATGAGCTGGATCGTTATAACGCATTAATGGAGGTGGGTTCCTATTTGGAATCACAGACTCGTTATGATTTGGCGTATACGGTACAGCAAGAAGTGGACCTTTTGATTCAACCTGCGATTGAACGGTTGAAGGACAAAAGCCGCGCACGCGACAAAATGACGGAGGAATATCTTGCATCGCTTCGTAATGACAGCGCTGAGGATGATAGTTAGTCATTAAAGACAATGGGTGGGCAGAGGATTATCACTGCCTACCCATTTTTTTGTTTCATAGGTTTTATCATTAAAGAAAGGGTGTATCCCTGGACTTCAGGAATACACCCCTTTAAATCATACTATTTTAACATCGTACTCAATTCGCTTGGCGTAAGACGGTTGCCGACAAAGAACGAACCGAACTCGCCAAAACGAGCACTAACCTCGTCGAAACGCATTTCATATACAAGTTTCTTGAATTGAAGCGGATCGTCACTGAACAGCGTAACGCCCCATTCCCAATCATCAAATCCAACAGAACCTGTAATAATCTGTTTGACCTTGCCAGCATAGCTGCGGCCAATCATGCCATGGCTGCGCATCATAGTACGGCGATCTTCCATGGAGAGCATGTACCAGTTATCTTGTAAGTCTCGCTTCTTGTTCATTGGATAGAAGCAGAGATGCTTAGCCTTTGGCAGCACGGGCTTCAGACGAGCGATAACCTCAGGGTTGTCCATCGGATCTTCGTTGGAGCCGGGCTTAGCCAAATAATTGCTTAATTCAACTACGCTAACGTAAGAGTAGGTAGGAATCGTAAAGCGGGCGAAAGCAGATTTATTAAATTGAACTTCAAGCGCATTCAGTTCCTCGAGCGTCTCGCGCAAATGGAACATCACAAAATCGGCTTTTTGGCCTAGAATGCTGTATACAGCTGTGCTGCCTTGATTGTCATTCTCTGTCTGCGTCCATTGTTCCCACAGGCTGTGCAGTTCATCGAGTGCGTGTGCGCGTTCTTCATCGTCAGCCTTGTTCCAAAGTGCCCAGTTCATGGTGCGGAAATCGTGCAGGGCATACCAGCCTTCAAGCGTTAACGCCGCTTCATTCATATATAAGCCTCCAATGTGCTGTAATGGATAACTATACTAATTTGCTCATTCTCTAACATTGTATCTTATTTCACTTTGAGTGAGCAACTTGATGTGCGAAATGTCACTGAATGTTCGTTGATTTTTGCAGGTTATGGAAGTAAACTAGGACTAGTCAATAGGAAAATGTTGATAAATGAGGAAAGTTTGCGACATACATAGTGAGATGTCATATGCGCAAGGGGGCTTGTGTAGTGGAAGGGTTAATCATGGTATTTATATTAATGGTACTGTTTTTTGTGATGATGTTTGGCATAGGCTTTATTCTGAACATGCTGATGAAGACCACATGGTTCCCCGTAGGTGTGTATATTGTCATCATCTTACCTGCGACTGTAATTATGCAGTGGAACCAAAATGAGACGTTTGCCGGTAACTTGTTCAGTTATGGACTTGTGGACTATTTAACGGCTTTAGCGGGGGTACTAGGTGCGATCATAAGTGGCAAGACCATTCATTTTTTGCGGAAGAGCGGATATCAGATGTTCTAATTTTGAGATCTTTACGCTGCAGAACATAGTTGCAAATAAAGATCGCAAACATTATTTCTTTTGAGTTGGATAAACGAGTGTTGAGGAAACCACGCATTTTTACCTGTGAAAGTGGACTTCATAACTCGTTTTCTTTGTCTAAGATCAGAAGCAATCAGAGCAAGATTTTCGTTCGAGTAAGGTGGCTGATATCACGCACACAATTCGAACTGCTAAACAGGTCGGAGACAATGAACCTTTGAATCAACAACGGTTGCGGTAGTAAGGGACATTACTGGGGAGGTATTTTGATAATGGGAGCATGGGACACAGGCATATTTGATAACGATGGAGCTGGAGATTGCTTAATAGCGATACAACATAATCCTGCCTCTATCCAAGAGCAAGTACAATATATACAGAATACTTGGCTTGAAGAAGAATATATGGAAGTGGACGAGGGGTCATCTATTCTTGCGCTTGGCGAGCTTGTTTTGATCGCTTATGGCATTCAACCTACTCACCCGCTTACAGCGGATATTGATCTGGAGGCCATTAAGTCACAGTTAACACAGGAAATATTATCACAGATTACCCAGTTGATCCGGGTTGCTTTAAATGTGGATAACACGGGAGCTTCGGAAATTTATGAGTTGTGGGCAGAAGCTGATACTGCTGATTTTGCTGCATGGAAGCATACAGGTAATAATGTATTAGCTAAGCTGGAACAGATCAATCTATAGGGGAAAGTTGTACATCAGCGCCTTATTTAAGTTCTGACTTGAACTGAATAAGCTGTTGTGTATAATATATTATTGTAGGTAATTTATTCTGATGAAAGGCAAGGTACGAGGCTGATGAATAACTAATTCGATCTTAATGCATCATTTTGACCCACGTATAAATCAAAATGAACGTTCTGAGAGGATTAGTCTGTCTATTTTCAGTGTTTCGTACAGTGCCCTATGCTTTTTAACTGGTTTCCTTCGCATTAGAGGAATCCTTGTTTAAGCAGAGCTGTTGCCGTGTTTATTTGCGTATCTGCGCATGAGCAGGGCAATATTGTGCCAACCTGACTTGTAATGATGACAAGACATATAGTCCTCTCTAGGAATGTTCCTAGGGAGGTTTTTTTATGACTTTATTGATAGAAGCAAGACAACTGCGTATAGGATTTGGCGACCGCATTCTATTTGAGAATGATGAGATATTAAAGCTATATGGGGGGGAATGTATCGGGATCGTTGGCGTTAATGGTGCTGGAAAGAGTTCGCTGCTGCGCGTGATGAGCGGTGAACTGGAGCCGGAACAGGGAAGTGTGATCAGATACGGCAGCTGCAGCGTTGTTACTCAATGGGATGATCGTTCGATTGGGGAGGCGTCGCCTGAACTGGATCGTTTGAGCGGAGGAGAATGGACTAAACATAAGCTAAAGCTTCTTTATCAAAGTAAGGCACCAATCTGGTTTCTGGATGAACCAACAAGCCATCTTGATGTGCAAGCGATTGAGGAGATGGAGCGCATGGTGAAGAAACATCGTGGATTGGTCGTTATTATTTCCCATGATCGTATGTGTCTTAATCGTGTATGCACAAAAATATGGGAAGTGGAAAACAAACAGCTTTATTCCTATGCAGGAAGACGTCCAGGTGCTTATGAAGCTTACCGACAAGAAAAATCGCGGCTGTACAAGGAGCAGCTGCATGCGTATGAGCGCAACGAAGAGGAGAAGAGCCGACTATTAGAGGCGATGGTTGATAAGAAAGAACATGCAAAGCGAGTCGGCAGGGCTCCAAATACGAATAGGCTGACAAGCAAGGAGATTCGTAGCGCCAGGCCACATTTTAATCGCAAACAAGCCAAAGTTGATAAAACCGTCAAAGCATTGGAGCAACGAATTGCTCAGCTCCCTCAGCTTGAACGTCCTTACGAACAGCCAGAGCTAATATTTGATTTAGCGTTCCATGAAGCGATACACAGCAAAATTGTTATCGAGGCCCGAGAACTTGCCATTGGCATAGAGAATACGGAGAGAACGTTGGTCCAGCCAAGTTCCTTTAGGATTAGGCCAGGCATGCGAATAGCCATAACAGGTCCGAATGGGGCAGGCAAGACATCGCTTATCCGCGTTCTGCACGATACGTATAAGCGCGTTAGGCTTGACGGGGATAAGCAGCGTGCGGCCTATCTGACTGCGGCTGAAGGTTTGCAGTTAGATGGCGAGCTGCAGTATGCGCCCAAAGTAAACATCGCTTACTTTGATCAGCTTTTGCTAGGACTAGATGCCGAAGCAAATGCAGTCCAGAATGTGCTTACTTCCAGCCGTTATCCAGAACATATGGTAAGAACGGCTTTAGCTAGATTAAATCTGGCAGGAAATCGGGCGCTCCAGCCGCTTTCCTACCTGAGCGGTGGTGAGCGGGTGAAGGTACTGCTGGTAAAGCTATTTTTAAGTGAAGCCAACCTGCTCATCCTAGATGAACCTACTAATTATTTGGATATGGAAGCATGTGAACAATTAGAGGTACTGTTGAAACAGTATCCTGGAACATTAATCTTTGTGTCGCATGACCGTATGTTTACGTCTGAGGTAGCTACACATGAGTTGCGTCTAGATGGTGGTTCACTGCACATCATGGCTTGGGGGGAAACTCATCAGGACCCGATTCTCAGTAACAATTCCACCCTCGATTCCTCTGCAGCCGATAACAAAGACGGCTGCCTGACTGCGGAGGATCGAATGAGATTCGAACTCGAATGGTCCAGTCTACTGGCTCGTCTATCAGCGACGCACGTAGAAGAAGAGAAGAAGGAGTTGGAGCGGCGTTTTCAAGAGATGCTCGAATTTCGGAAAACTTACGGTATCGGTTAGGTCAGATTAAGCGCTAGCGGGCTCTAATTAGCCAATACAAGGTTATTGTGGGCGTTTAACGATATGCTTACTCGGTTGTCGCAGCTTGCTATTTTAGCTATGATGACTAGTAATCATAATCGGATAAGGAGGATATGTATGTTCATTATTCAAGGAAGCTCACGTGAAGGCGGAAATACAGAACAGCTTACAGAACGGATAACGCAAGGGATTGAAGTGGAAACGGTTCGCCTGCGGGATTATAAAATTATGCCAATTGTAGATGAAAGGCATGCTTCAGAAGGCTTTCAGGCAGTTGAGGATGATATGAATCAAATTGTTGAGGCTATGCTGAATCATGATACGCTGCTGCTAGCGACGCCATTATATTGGTATGGCATGTCAGGACAGATGAAGCTGTTCATCGACCGCTGGTCCCAATGCCTGCGTGACGACTCATTACAATTCAAAGAGCGTATGCAGGGGAAAAAGGTGTACGTTGTTATTGTAGGAGGACCTAAGGCAAAATTAACAGCTTTGGCTCTTGTACAGCAGTTCAAACATATTTGTGATTTTATGGGCATGACGTTGGAAGACTACATTATTGGAAGAGGTACAAAGCCTGGCGAGGTGCTGCATGATGCTGAAGCCATCGCAGAAGCGCATGTGCTGAACACAAGCTGGCGGTAAGCACATGAATAGTTAGCATCATCAAACAAAAGAGCAAACTCGTTCATTACCACCATTTATGACGGACGAGTTTGCTCTATTTATGTTACAATAGTTCCACTATGTTTCGAACGGAAGGAGAAGAGATACTTCGATGCGAATGTCCAATTTGTTTCATTATACCGAGCAACATCGGTATGTCACTTATCGGGAGTTCAGCTTAAGCGAACTAGACCATAAAATGTTATCCCATGTGTACCAACCGATGATAGGTGCTTTCGCTATCAGTTTGTATCATCTTCTCTATCAACATGTGCCTGCTGATCAGGTGGGTTTCTCCGGCATGGATGCTCAGCGTAAGTTGTTCCTGCTGCTTGGAATGGAGCCAAGTGAGAAGGGGCGTTCTTATCTCATAGAACAGACATCCAAGCTTGAAGCAGTAGGCCTGCTTCAGACTTCCCGCCTTATGCTGCCCCAGGCGGAAGATTATATGTTTGAGTATGAACTGCAGCCGCCATTATCGCCGGTACAATTTTTTGATACACAGCATCTTACGCTGCTGTTGCGGGATAAAGTGGGCAAATACATGGTTTTGTCTCTGCGGGAGCAATTTAATACAAAGGAGCCGTTTGCAGAATCACATGCAGATGCGCATCGGGAAAATATCTCAATTCCATTTTATGAATTGTTCCGCCTAAATACACAGGTCATCGATTATGAATTGGAGCAGGCGCTGCAAGAAGTAGCACCAAGTCGAAACCTGACGCAAATGGAGCAGCAAGGTCAGACACCAGAGTTAAATTATTCGGATATCATTACTCGATTCCCTAAATACTCCTATAATCGTTCTTGTGTGGAGAGGCTGCGTCATGATCGGGAAGGTATGGGTATTATTAATTATGTCGTACGCAAGTTTGAACTGACACCTCAGGAGTTGTGCAGACTTCTTGATGAGGACGGTGTGTTCAGCCCGGATGGCAGGCTGCTGTTGGACGAGCTGCAGCATCGAGCGCATTTGCACTTTAGACAGAATAAGAAGCGCGAGGAATGGCGTGAACGCGAGCAGCACAAGATTAATCATGTGCAGCAGTCGGCAGAGGCCGCTGCGGACAACGGTGCTCACGTCGAGGAGCCTGAAATAGCCGTACAGATGGAATATTATTTAGAGGTGCCTCCACAATTCGGTGGCAAGTGCGATATTCATCAATATAATATGATGCTGCGAAATACGCCGTACACCCGTTTGCTGGAGAAGTTTTTCCCGGGAGCGGTCCCGGATACGTTTCTGGACATGTTCACCAAGATGGATCTGAATTATAAACTGAAGGATGAAGTCATCAACGTCCTCATCCATTATTTGATGATGATGCTGGCCCAAGGCAGTGGTAATCAACGATTGAACCGTGCATTTGTGGATCAAATCGTCTCGAATATGTTGCTGAAGCAAGTAAAGTCGTACGAAGAAGCGGTGCAATACATTCGCACGCAATCTAATCCAGATCACAGTGGACAAGGTACACAGAACGGCAGCGGCCGTACAAGCAAGGGCAATCGTACGAATAGTCGATATACGAAGCAGCAGCAGAAGCCGATCATCCCGATTGTACAGCCGACAGGGGAAGCATCCCAGCTGTCACAAGAGGAAATTGATCGTGCACGCGAACTGGCTCGTCGCTTGGATGCGAATCGAAAGACTAGATAATTTGACCTGTTCATACAGAATTTATAAATGATATAGAAATGTATAACTGCAATGTCAGCTTGGAAAGGAGGTGCCGCTGATGGAATCATTAGGTGACGTGTTAAAGCAGCTTCCATTCCGTGAACGACGGGCGCAAGCAGAGGCGAAGATGAATGAATTGCTGCATCATCCCTTAATCCAGCAATTCAGAGCAGACCATCCTGAATTGGATGACTTTACGCTCAAAACCAGCTTAAATAAGATGTATCAGTATGTAAAAGAGCAGCGTGCCTGTGAGCATTGCCCGGGTCTGGAGAAATGCCCAAATGATTTTGAGGGACATTTTACAAAGCTTACTGTTGTTGATGTAAATGGGCGTTCTTTAATTGAAGATCGTAAAGTGCCTTGTCAGAAACAGCTCACCCATGAGCGGCAGCAGACGGTCCATAACAGAGTTCGTTCATTCTTTGTGGATGAGATGGCACTGAAACAAGGATACTCCGCTCAAGAGATTATGGAACGGGATTATGAGCGAATACCTGCTGTGGCCAGTATAATGGACTATATTGAGGAGACCCATAAAAATGGTATTTCTCCGATTGGTATGTATTTGAGCGGCTCATTTGGTACAGGAAAGACGTTCCTGATGAGTTATATGCTGTATGAGTTGGCGAGAGCGGATTATACGGGTGTTATCGTCTATATGCCGGAGTTTGTCGAGGATCTGAAGTCTATGTTTCAGGAGCCGAAGAAGCTGCGGGATACGCTTGAGATGATGAAGGAGACAGATCTGCTTGTATTTGATGACATTGGGGCAGAAAATATGACGCCATGGATTCGAGATCATGTGCTGGGGTCCATTTTAAATCATCGGATGAACCGCAAGCCTACTTTTTACACTTCAAATTATGATATGGATGCGTTATTTAAGCATTTTAGCTATACCCGTGAAGGTGAGGATGTGTACAAGGCTGAACGCCTTATGGATCGCATACGCCCTTATGTAGAGGTAGTGGCTGTTAATGGCCGTAATAAGCGAGGTTCTTAATTAATCTTGGATGATTGATCTTTAATCTTAATATGACATAACAAAGAAGTCCGTGCCTCTCGTCAAGCAGAGGACCGGACTTCAGCAGTTCATACGGCGTGAGACATGCTTAGGATACGATGAACTTGATAATCACCATTCCGAAAAAGACTACGGTCATAAACCCGAGCATGACGTTAAAGCCTGTAAACACATCAAACAAATCATCTCGCGGCTCTTCCATCACGTGTTCACGAGGATCAATTGATCTCGCTTCCATAGCAAGTCCTCCTAACTGTCTGCGTCTCGTTGCAATGATGCATCTCACAACCAAGACAGGTATTTTAACCCAATTATCGTCTCTAGTATAGCGAATGTGGCAATGATTTGTAAAGATTAGGCTTGACAATCATGTGACAAAATATAAACAAAATTCATCATGTGCTTTCGCATAATAAGATGAGTTGTGGTATACTTTAGTTGTTGACTCTAAAAAAAAGTAACTGACTATAAAGGAGGAACCTACTCATGGCAATAGTAAATGTATCTGACCAATCCTTCAACACAGACGTAGAATCATCCCAAGGCGTCGTATTGGTTGATTTCTGGGCACCTTGGTGTGGTCCTTGTAAGGCAATCGCTCCAATCCTGGAAGAATTGGATGGCGAAGTATCTGGACAAGCTACAATCGCAAAAGTGAACGTGGATGAGAATCCAGAATCCGCTTCTCGTTTTGGCGTGATGAGCATCCCGACTATTATCGTCTTCAAAGACGGCCAACCTGTTGATAAGGTTGTTGGTTTGAATTCCAAAGACGCATTAAAGAGCTTAGTCGCTAAGCACCAATAAGTTTAACTAAGCAAGCCCTCCCGTAATGGGAGGGCTTTTTTTGTGCTGATTGCTTTCTCGCAGCAGTGAGCGCAGCTGACGAAATTATGCATTTATAAATAATTGTGTATGCGTCGATTAAAATGTCTTCTAATGCCTTCACCAAGTACGTTAAACGTCAAAATCGTAAACATAATGGCAAGAGCAGGATAGAAGATGTAGGTGAACTTGCTGACGTAAATATCAGCGCGCATCGAAGCAAGCAATGACATCCAATTGTTGCTCGTATTCATCAATATCATAGACATTTCGTTTACCTCCACCCACTCTTGCGAAAGAAATATGCTTAGCACACCTAATTGACCGATTAGGAGCGTTACTTTGCCTAAGTCTACGCAGAAATTAACGACGATTTCAGGGATCATAGTCGGGATGAAGTAACTTCTCGTTAGCCGCCATGGACTAAGTCCTAAAGCATGGCCTGCTTCAACAAATGGCTCCCGAGAAATTTGATGGATCTGCTGTTGAATAAGATAGGCGACACGTCCAACTTCGATAGCAGCCAATATGAGAATAACCCAAAGCAACCGCCATGAAGCAAACAGTAGGAAGGGAAGACTAAGTAATAAAATAGCAGAGAATAATGTAGGCAAATAGGAAAATAGTTGATTCCATACTGTCAGAATGCTGTTCGCGACCCCGCTCTTTCGGTATGCTGAGAGCCCAAGCGGGACTGCGATCATATATCTTAAAGCGGTGATGGAGAAAATAATAAGCAGCGTTTCCTTGGTGCCCATAATAATTTTGCTTAGATTGTCGACCCCGTCTTTGTCAGAACCAAGCAAGTTCTTGCTTGAAGGCTCATATGGAGGGAGAATTAGGCGCTCATCTTGGGACCACCTGTGTTTCTCAGGTGTTAACGTCTGATCGATAAATGGTAAGTACTGTCCTGCAAACATGACAAATACGAGTAAAGCAAACATGATGCCGCCAATCCACAATGTAATATTTTTCAATGTGCTATAGCCCCTTCCTTGGGTCCAAGTAGATTCTGGACATCTGACTGATCCATTGCACAAGCAAGAGCAGGAACATAAAACAGAAGCAGATGCCAATAATGACCCCAGGCTCATAATTTTGTCCGGTTCCGTATGAAATGCTGTAGTCCATAGCCAAAAATAGGCGGAGCGCTGCTCCAGGATAGTTCATAAAATACTCAACCATCAACAAATTGGACAAAATATATACAAATAAGGAAGACAAGTGCGATAAAATACTGCCGACACAATTCGCGAGCATATGTTTATATAAGACCAGCACACGCGTTAATCCCTTTGCACGCGCTACTTTGATGTACAATTGCCCCTCCTGAGATGCCAGCGAGGCACTGGTAATACGTGCAATATAAACAAGTGGATAAACGGATACCAGCAAAGAAGGCAACAAAAAAGCGGTCCATCCCTCCAGTGCGAATATACGAAGCGAAGGCACGTAGCGGATCAGCAGCCATTGTATCAATAGCAGCAGCAGAAAATCAGGGATAGATTGAAACAGCCAGGTAGTCCAATTGCCAAAAAAACCGATCTTTCTTCTTGATCCTTGATAGTCAAGGATACCCTTTAATATGCCAAGCACAAAGCTAATTGTAAACGCTGTTACGATGATGATCAGGCTGAAGGACATGGAGCGTAATACGGCTGCACCAGCGGTTTCATCGTTATGACGGGTCATACCGAGACTGTGATCTTTAACTACACCTTTAAAAAATTCGCTAATATTGTTCCAATACACATCCCAGCTGAATTGATATTCAGCCATTACTTTATAGCGTTCTACTGTAATGTCCAACTGTCTTGGAAATAATACGATCAGAATAATAAGTATCATAGCAACGATGCCAATAACAAACGATCTAAGCAATTGTGAGCGAGAACTCATGGTGGCCTCCTAAATTATACTAATTCATATTACGTTAGTATTATCATATAATGATTAGCTTGTCTAGAAAAATGTTCCTATTTGGATCTAACATGAGATCTACATCAAATCTTATTATTTATAAAATGTATTGGCTTTTGATTAGAATGGAGCAGATCCAATAGTTGTCACAGGAAAATGTAATATAATTTAAATAAAAACAATATCATCCATCAACTAGTAGAAAAGGTTGCAACATGCAGTGTATCGATTGATTTTCCGTGATTTCCATGGTTAAGATTAGCTCTGGCAAGGGCTTTCTCTTCTGCTTGTGCTCATATACAATAAGAGGAGGGGAACAAAAAAGCGAACACATGGAAAGGAGGGACCCGGTTGAAACATGATGATAGATCGTCTCATCAGGACAAGGAAGGCCGAGAGAACGAGACAGACAAGAGTGCTTATGGGCAATCACAACGTTGGAAAGAACGTTGGAACGAACGTTATGCGCCGGAGCAGCAGGCTGTGCTGACAGCAGAAGAGATGGATGCGCGTGAGCGTGCTTTGGAGCGGATACGCAACAAGCTGGCGCTGCTGCCTGATCTGCCTGGCTGCTATTTGATGAAGAACAGCGAAGGTACGATCATTTATGTGGGCAAGGCCAAAGTGCTCAAGAACCGAGTCCGTTCCTATTTTACTGGCAGCCACGACGGCAAGACGCAGCGGCTTGTCTCCGAGATACGCGACTTTGAATATATTGTTACAGGCAGCAATATGGAATCGCTTATTCTGGAATGTAATCTGATTAAACAGCATCATCCGCGTTATAACGTATTACTTAAGGATGATAAGAGCTTCCCATATATTAAAATAACGAACGAACAGCACCCGAGACTGGAAGTAACTCGGCGTGTTTTGAAGGACAAGGCCAAGTATTTTGGGCCCTACCCGAATGCATTTGCGGCGCAGCAGACGAAGAAGCTGCTCGATAGATTGTATCCCTTGCGCAAGTGCCGCACGATACCGGATCGGGTGTGCCTCTATTACCACATTGGTCAGTGTCTGGCGCCTTGTGAATACGAGGTTACAGCAAGTGACTATGAGGTAATGACGCAGGAGATCGCCAAGTTTCTCAATGGTGGACATGAAGAGATTAAGAAAGAGCTGCGGCGCAAGATGGAAGAAGCGGCAGAGGAGCTGCAATTCGAACGGGCGAAAGAATACCGCGATCAGTTATTGGCGATTGAAGCGATTATGGAAAAACAAAAAATTAATACGGCAGATCAGATGGATCGCGACGTGTTTGGATTTGCAGTGGATAAAGGGTGGATGTGCGTCCAGATTTTATACGCGCGGCAAGGCAAGATGATAGAGCGTCATGCGACTAAGTTTCCTTATTACGGCCATGCATATGATGATTTTATAACATTTGTAACACAGTACTACAGTGACAATCCTGCACTTCCGAGGGCGATATTGCTGCCGGATGAGACGGAATGGGTAACGGAAGAATCAGGTTTGGATGCGGATACAAGCGAATTGCTGACCGCTCAGGCTGATGTACGTGGTGATACGCTGCTTCATGTCGACTCTACATTGCTCACGGATGAGCAGGAAGCTGATCACGATGAAACAGATGAGGTCGATGAGGCTGCACCACCAATAAAGTCCAGCGCAGAGGCGCTGCACCAATGGTTAAAAGTGAAGGTTCTTGTGCCGAAACGCGGCTTAAAGAAGCAGATGGTGAAGATGGCGATGGATAATGCACGTGTTGCGCTGGAGGAGAAATTCAAACTTCTGGAACGTGATGAGGAACGGACAGCAGGTGCGGCAGAACGTCTTGGCGAGGCACTTGGAATCAGATCGGCGCATCGTATCGAGGCCTTTGATAACTCGAACATTCAAGGCTCTGACCCTGTATCCGCGATGGTTGTCTTTATTGACGGCAAGCCTGCCAAGAAAGAATATCGGAAGTACAAGGTGCGCACAGTGCAAGGGCCGGATGATTATGAGACGATGCGTGAAGTGATACGCAGACGGTACGAGCGTGTGCTGAAGGAAGGCTTGGAGCAGCCTGATCTGATTGTTGTTGACGGTGGTAAAGGACAGATGGCGGTAGCTATCGATGTATTGGAGAATGAACTGGGACTATACATTCCGGTATGCGGTCTGGTTAAAGATACAAAGCATAAGACAGCGCAATTGATGGCCGGGGATCCTGCACAGGTTGTGCCGCTCGGCAGAGATAGCAAGGAGTTTTATTTATTGCAGCGGGTACAGGAGGAAGTGCATCGCTTTGCAATTACGTTTCATCGGGAGCAGCGCGGCAAGTCGATGGTTGTTTCTGCACTTGACTCCATACCAGGTATTGGTGAAAAGCGGCGGAAAGCGCTGCTGAAGCACTTCGGCTCTTTGAAGAAGATTCGTGAGGCTGAGATAGAAGATTTTCGTCAAGTGGGGATAGGCGAGCAGTTGGCACGTACGATCTTATCCCATTTACGGGAGGATGATGATCAGGATGCAGCCCAAGAATCCGAGCTGGAAGTAGAGAAGCTGTCAGATTACGATGAGAGCGAACCTGAACTTGGGACAGATTCAGCGAATATGCCAGCAGAATAGGCATTACAGTTGCAACAGCTAGATCCTTCAACGCTATAACTGAAGCAAGCAAGATCATAAATCACCACAATAAGAGGCCAAAAAAATGAAGCATGGTAGTTCATTTTTTTGGCCTCTTATACATATTTCAGTTAGGAGACAGGCTCGTGCGACGGTCTTATTTTTAGAGTCTTATGCCGATGAAGCGTGTTAATCCCATAGACAACAGCCATGGGGAGCAGCAAGTAGAAAGTGCCTATCACGATGCCAGACCAACTGCCATCAATCCAATAAGGGATCACCATCAATATAGTATCTAACATGAGATGAGCGACTACTGCGCTCCAGAAACCATAACGCACCATAATCCATACAAACAGGAAACCGATAATCATCAATTCCAACGGACGGGAGTAGTACGGATAGATCGGATAAGTCACATGACCAGCAGCCCACACAAAAGTAGGAATAATAGCTGCAACCCATGTATTACGCAGAAATTTGCGGAACAATCCCACTGCAAACAACCGGAAAAAGCCTTCTTCTGAAATGGCGGCTACCCACGCTACTAAAGGATACAAAAACATGTAACTTAGATTGAGTGGAGAGCTTGAAGCGTCTGTAGAGGACCAAGCCTTCATACCCAGTTCCAGCCCTGTGTAAATAATACTTTGCGTGCCCAGCAACACACCCGTGAATGCCAGGCCAACCCAGAAAGAACGCACAAGCTGTTGCCCGAAATCGGCGTCGCTCCATGAGATCACAACCTGCTTGTGCTGACTCACGTCCCAGCATGAACGCCCAACGATCAAGGCGAGGTATAACGTAATACCGGCTTGAACGACGAGGAAAAGCGATTGTATGGTAATGGTCATCTGCAAGCGATCATACCCGATTGGCTCCAGTCGATCAGCCATAATAGTACCTGGTATCACGTTCCAGCCATGCAGAATAGAGATCAGGCACGACAAGGCAGCCAACGTCAGCATCGTTCTGGATCTAAAGCGAATACGCTTGCGATATATAAGGGCCATTATGCAGGCGGCAGCTGCAAATATTACCGACATTAGTACATAACCAATGGAGGAGATCTGCTCAGCAGTGCTCTTTTGCTCCTGCATAAGCTGTGTATAAGCTTCAGGTAATGTCCAAATGGATTGAGCCTGGCTGATCTTGCCATTTTGCCACCACACAACAACTTCCAGTTTGGCATCGCCGACCTGCCCATTCTTGACAGTATAGCGAATTTCATTCGATAATTGCTCGGATTTGCGGGCAAGCTGTGCAGGTGTGTAGCCAAGCTGTAGTACAGCTTCATCTGAATGGGCTAACATGTAAGCCCGATCTGGATTAGGTTGTTCCACTTCGGATGTAGTGGAGCTATTGTCGGCATCAATGGTATCGGACAACACTTGTTGATAGCCGACGATCTGTCCAGTGCGCATATGGATGTCGATTGTCACGAGCTCACGCTTGTGTTGTAGGGGGGCTTCTTTGTCGAAAAAGACCCGATAAATATCATATGGCGCTGCCTTTTCCCAACGATTATACGCAGTATGCAGCTCATATTTACTTAAGTAGCCAGACAGGAGATCATTGGTATAATATATGGCACCTTTTTTGAATTGAGCGGATGATGGAATGGATGAGCCTTTGCTCGTGTTAGAGAAACTGGGCGTTGCTGAAAATATAGCCGAGGTGTAAGCGACTTCCGCGCGGCGGATAGCTTCATCTTTGGTTAACATAGGAGTAAGCTGCTCTGTATTTGAACTGGACAAAAATGGAATGATAACTTGAATGACTAAGAATAATAAGAATCCCGCAACTGCTGCGCCAATGAGCGCCCTGGATGCACCCTGCCCATATCTTTGGTTGCCAGCAGTAGAATTGTATGTAAATTTCAAGGGAATCCCCCTTCAATCTTAAATTTGAAATACGATAAAGACAGTTGTTCCTTCCCACATTATCGAAATGAACAAGCAACGTCAAGAAAAAGGGCCTTGCGCCGATGTATTACGAGAAAAGAAGTGAATGTAAGCGTTATATAATGATGTTTTCGGGCGTTTTCTCGTGTATTTGCTCCTTTCAAGACTTTGTGAAGAACATAGGAAACGTATATAATCTCGTTATGAATTGAATACAGCCGAGTTTCGTCATGCGACGAAAGCGGGGGAACCGAATTTTGGGGTGAATTTTGAGTGTGCTGCAAGCCACTTGAATAGGGCGACCTTGACGTGCCCGAATCCGTCAGCTAACCTCGTAGGCGTAAACGTCAGGATACCAGCGATAAGCATTGGGGTCTCCAGTGCTTTTTTTCGTGCCATTTTACGTATGAGGTGAAAAGCATCCTTGAAGACTGTTAAGCGTAACAACCTGCGGAGGCTAACCCCTTCACGCACCTTGGTCATTGGATTTGCCTTCATTGTTTTGATTGGCGCACTGTTGCTCATGCTGCCAATATCCAATGCCGACGGCACACCGTTGCCGTTTATCGACGCCTTATTTACAGCTACCTCTGCCACTTGCGTAACAGGTCTTGTGGTTGTTGACACAGGCACACACTTTACGATGTTTGGTCAAATCGTCATTATTAGTTTAATCCAGGTTGGCGGTCTAGGGTTTATGACGATGGCGACGCTGTTTGCTATGGCATTTAAGAAGAGAATTTCATTAAAAGAACGGCTGATCCTCCAGGAATCGCTGAATCAAGGCTCGATGGAAGGTATTGTACGACTAATCCGCAAAGTACTGCTTTATGCTTTTGTCATTGAGGGTTCTGCCGCTGTGCTGTTTACGTTAAGATGGTCGTTCGATCTGCCATTCGGGCAGGCATTGTATTTCGGTATTTTTCATGCCATCTCGTTCTTTAACAACGCAGGTTTTGACTTGTTCGGCCAAGTTAGCGGTCCTTTCTCCAGCTTAACAAGTTACGTAGGGGACCCGATTATTAACTTTGTATCCATGTTTTTGATCGTATCGGGTGGTATTGGTTTTATAGTCATGTCTGATGTGATGGATTTCCGTCGTACACGTCGATTGTCTCTGCATACCAAAGTTGTATTATCCATGACCAGCTTTTTAATTGTGTTTGGAGCTGTTGTCCTATTTATATTTGAGTTTACGAATCCTCATACGTACGGTCAACTGAATGGTTGGCAGAAAATATGGGCATCGTTCTTCCAGTCGGTCAGTCCGCGTACTGCGGGGGCGAATACGGTTGATATTGGTGCTATGAGACAGGCATCTCAGTTCTTTATGGTCATTCTGATGTTTATCGGTGCATCTCCAGGATCAACAGGGGGCGGTATCAAGACGACTACGTTCACGATCTTGATTGGTGCCGTCTTTGCGATGATGCGCGGCAAGGAAGACATCGTTATGTTCCGCTGCCGTCTGGCTAAAGACCGTATTTTCAAAGCAGTTACATTAACCTTGCTGGCACTGGGGCTGGTTCTCTTCGTGTCTATGATATTGTCTACGACAGAAGATCGGCAATTTCTTGCCATCTTGTTCGAGACAACATCGGCATTTGGTACGGTCGGACTCACGATGGGAATCACAACTAGTCTGTCGGATGTAGGGAAATTGTTAATTGCCCTTACGATGTTTGCAGGACGACTCGGACCAATTACGCTTGCGTATGCGCTTGGACCGAAGGCAGAACGTGAATTGTATCGCCACCCGGAAGGTAAAATAACGATAGGTTAAGAGTACGGCGTAAGCATGAGGATTATGTTTAGTTGGAATATATAGATATATAGTAAGCAAGGATGAAGGGGATAACATCTATTATGGACGCTCAGCAGTTTGCGGTAATTGGAATGGGACGCTTCGGTTCCAGTCTGGCAAAAGAATTAATGAAGTTAGGGCATCAGGTTCTTGGTATTGACAAGGATGAAGAAATCATTGACGAACTGAGTTCCGAGATGACCCATGCGGTTGTAGCGGATGCTGCTGATGAAGAAGTGCTGCGTTCCTTGGGCATTCGTAATTTTGATTGCGTCATTGTTGCGATCGGTGATGACATTCAGACTAGTATTTTGATCAGTATCCAGGTGAAGGAGCTTGGGGTCAAGAAAGTGGTGGCCAAAGCGTTAAGCGAGCTGCATGGACGTGTTCTGGAAAGATTGGGCGTAGATCGCGTGATTTACCCAGAGCGGGATATGGGAATAAGGGTGGCGCATCACCTTGTGTCGCCTAATTTGCTCGATTATATTGAATTGTCTAAGGATTATACGATTGCAGAGCTGAGTGTACCAAAGTGCCTGCACGGGCTTAAGCTCAAGGAGCTGGATCCACGTGCCAAGTACGGCTGCAGTATCGTAGCCTTAAATAAGCCTGGGGGCATCATTATCGCACCTTCAGCTGAAGATACGTTGGCAGAGAAGGATATTATGGTCATGATCGGTACGAATCGGCAAATTGAAGCTTTTGAAGAACGTCTCTTGGTGTAGCAGGTGTTCAGTCGGTCAGCCAGGCTTCGTCATCATCATCAATAGCGGATAGAACTATAGCCACTTGTCAGTGTCCAGATTGTTGTGTTGGAACTGTCAGGTGGCTTTTGAAGTTGTACGGTTGTTTTCGGCGATAGGCAATACATGTAGGATTATTCGGCAGCTCTAATCATTTTAATCAGTTGTTCTTTGTTGATATCCAGTGCTGATGCTGCTCGCAAAATACGGGGCAGCTCAATATCCGCAAAATGAATTTTGCGTTTGTTTTGCACGAGCTTTTTAGCCCCTGGGCTTACAAACATGCCAACTCCTCTTTTTTTATATAGAATGCCCTCATCTACAAGTAAATGAATACCCTTGGCAGCAGTAGCAGGATTGATTTGCAGTACTTTTGCAAATTGATTGGTAGAAGGAACCTGACTCTCCTCCATTGAAGCACCGCTTAATATATCATTTTCAATCTTTTCCGCTATCTGTAAATAAATTGATTTAGACTCGTCTAGCTGCATAATCGCTACCTCATTTCTCAATTACTTGTACACCACCATTTCATACAGCAGGCCAAATAGCTTTGCCATTACAAAGGACAAAAGCACAATCTAAACCCGATTGTTAGGTGCCGTTGTCATTTTTCTTAATAGATATCTGGTTCATTACTTATGTATTTGACTATAAGACTGGAATATAAAAAAAACAAGAGGCACAAGAGCCTCTTGTTATATAACACAATGTTGCATACCAAATAAGATTAGAAAAATATCTTAAACAGGATCAGGGAAATAATCATATGCATCCCCATAGCAATGGTAATAAAAGCAAAGCGGTTTGAGCGCTCAACCTTGCCTAGTTCCGCCATTTCAGTAGTCGTTAGAACGACGGAAGACAAGAGCAAGCAGCCGACCATGAAGAAAGATAGCTGTGTGAATGAAATGACGCTAACGAGACCAGCCAACAGGAAGCCTACGGCAAAGGGCATTTGTAAAGCCCCTAAGCGGACAAAGGCAGGCAATAAGCCTGGTCGTTCCTTGCCTTTAAAAGATAAGGTAAGCCAGAGAGCACCAATCAACGCACCAATAGAAAGGATAGCGATCACTAGAAAACGGATAAAGAATGAGAACGGGATACTAGGCGCACCACGATCAAGTAACGATAAAATGTCAGATGCTCCAAATAAGAAACCAAAGAAATGTTTCGAAACGATATATGCCCATACTGCGAAACCTAAACTGGAAAGCAGGATGCCGATCACGGCATATAACCAATCGCGCTGCGGGTGAAGCCGGGCAGCTTCGGTCGGTTGCTTAAGCAGAGTTAAGAGCGTTCGTGTCTCAAAGGCAGAGGTTGCCTCGCGAGCAAATTGACCCATCGAATGTTGAGGCTGTGAATGCTCGGTATAGGTTTGCTGTGCTGTCTGCCCGTCGGTGCCATTTGACGCCGCTGATCCCCAAGGTTCCTTCCTTAGGTTGAAAGATTCTGACGAAGCAGGATGAGAAGCGCCAGCTGACGCTGCGATCTCGCTGCACGCATGGGGCACATCCTGTTCCAACTTGGCGCCGCAATGATTGCAAAAATTCATTTTTTATTTACCTCCTAGAATTTGAATCTATTATCATAAGTACATATCCTATTATAACCATATATTTTGACAAAGAATGAAAGAATTCTTATTTTTTAATTGCCCAGCCACTCGGAACGGATTACCGCTTCCGCAATGAACTTTCGGACGGATTCAGTCAGCATGGCCTGTTCCGCATATACAAGCGACGTGACACGTTCCGTCTGTTCAAGCTCCTTGAGATGAACAGCAATAAGGCGGTTGTCCAGCAGCCATTCGGGACGCAAGTAGGACTTGGGAAGCAAGGCAGTGGCTTCGCATGTGGCAAGCAGTCGACCGATCGCTTCGAATGAGTCAATTTCCATTCGGATATCAGGCATGATTCGATAGCGCCGGAACAGGTCGTCAATAAGCTTGCGATACCAGGTTCCGTTAGAGAATAGCAGCATAGGGACACCGTTTAGATGTGACATTGTCCAATCTTTAACTCGTGTTAGCTCATGGCTGCTCGGCAGCACGAGCATCAGATGGTCGGACAGCAGCGGAATAGAGACGAGTCCCTGCTCGCGAATGGCGTCGCCTACGATACCAAAGTCGACTTTCTTGTTGCGGACATAAGAGACGATCTCATGTGTCTTGCCCGTAACGGCCTTTAACTGAGCGTCGGGGTACTGCTCTTTAAACATAGATACAAATAACGGCAGTGTAGTTTGTAACGTCGTAAGGCTGGCGCCTATTGTAACGTTGGTTTGTCCTTCGGTCTTGTAGGCGGTAATTGATTTCATAAAGGAAAGCTGTCGGCTGCGGATATCAAGCGCAAAGTCATAAGTCATCTGACCAACCCGGGTAAGCTCGAGTCGTTTGCCATGGCGGGCGAATAATTCGACATTTAATTCTTCTTCCAGACGTGACACTTGTCGAGACAAGGCAGGCTGCGAAATATTCAACCGCTTGGCGGCTTGATTCAAGCTGGTATGTTCAACGACAGTGGCAAATGCCTCTAGCAGATCAAGCATATAGAATTCCTCCTTGAGTTTGGAGTTATACTTGTGAAAATATGTTCAATGATATTTATCATATAAAGCGCTCGGATATATTGCTGCTACAGGCTGCCTCAGGCCTTGTCAGAACTGGCTTATGCATTTTAGTTATGATTTATATAAAAACATTGCAATTCCATTATAAGCCGTTAAGGAGTAATATGGTAGTGTCACAACTTGGTCACAAATAGAGAAAACGGTTACAAAAACCTGGCTTAACCGGCGAAAATAGCGTTAAATAGATTGTAGAAGCCATGTGACAAAATATTGACGCTTTCGACAGGCACAGGTAAAATGAGGATGTTTTACTACCAAAATCTACTGGTACGCATCGGAAAGGGGAAACGGCACACATATGAAACGGGGATATTTTTACTCGCGTAAACTCCACTCGCTGCTCGGCGTCATGCCGCTGGGATTTTTTATCATTGAGCACATGCTGACGAACTATGCAGCCTATGAAGGTGGAAAGGAAGCGTTTCAAGGGAGCGTTAAGTTTCTAAATGATTTACCGCTGGTATTCTTCTTGGAGTTGTTTGGCATCTGGCTTCCGCTCCTATATCACGGGGTATACGGACTTTATATCGCTTATACGTCCCGCAACAATGTGGGCAATTACAATTATGGACGCAATGTTGCTTTTATGATGCAGCGGATTACTGGCGTCATTACATTTGTGTTTGTTATCTGGCACCTTTACCAGACTCGATTCCAAGTTGCGGTCGGCAACATTACACATGAGGAGCTAGGCACTCATATGAATGAGATCGTAACGCAGCCGGCTATGTTCATTTTATACGTAATCGGTGTTGTAGCGGCGTCTTATCATTTCACAAATGGATTATGGGCATTCCTCGTAAGCTGGGGAATTACGATTGGCCCACGTGCTCAGAAGGTGTCTTCTGTTATCTGCACGGGTTTATTCGTCGTGATGTCCGTCTTGTTTGTGATGTCGCTGTTCGCTTTCCGTGGCACGGAATTCGAAGCGGCGCATGTATGGAATGCTGCACAATCGATGATAGGTTAAGGGGGATGACGCGCAATGGCTAAACAGAAAATTATAGTTGTCGGAGGCGGCTTGGCTGGCCTGATGGCAACGGTAAAGGCAGCGGAGGCAGGCGTGCACGTAGAGCTGTTCTCCTTAGTACCTGTAAAACGTTCCCATTCCGTATGCGCGCAGGGCGGCATTAATGGGGCTGTAAATACAAAAGGTGAAGGTGACTCCCCATGGGAGCATTTTGATGATTCGGTATATGGTGGCGACTTTTTAGCGAATCAACCACCTGTTAAGGCGATGTGCGAGGCAGCACCAGGCATCATTCACTTGATGGACCGGATGGGAGTTATGTTTAACCGTACACCGGAAGGATTGCTTGATTTCCGTCGTTTCGGAGGCACAAAGCATCATCGTACGGCATTTGCCGGTGCCACAACAGGCCAACAGTTATTGTACGCTCTAGACGAGCAGGCAAGACGCTGGGAAGCAGCGGGTCTGGTGACTAAATACGAGCATTATGAATTTTTGTCTGCAGTCCTTGATGACGAAGGCATTTGCCGAGGCATTAGTGCTCAGGATCTGCGCACAATGGAGACGAAGACATTTATTGCAGACGCGGTCATTCTAGCATCCGGCGGCCCGGGTATTATATTCGGGAAAACGACCAACTCTGTTATTAATACAGGAACTGCAGCAAGTGCGGTATATCAGCAAGGCGTTCATTATGCCAACGGCGAATTCATTCAGATTCATCCGACTGCCATTCCAGGTGACGACAAACTTCGTTTGATGTCGGAATCGGCACGTGGTGAGGGCGGGCGCATCTGGACGTACAAAGACGGAAAGCCATGGTATTTCCTTGAAGAGAAATACCCTGCGTATGGCAACCTTGTGCCGCGTGATATCGCAACCCGTGAGATCTTTAGTGTCTGTGTAGACTTGAAGCTTGGCGTTAATGGCGAGAACATGGTGTATCTTGACTTGTCTCACAAAGATCCGAAGGAACTCGATGTCAAGCTTGGCGGCATTATTGAGATCTACGAGAAGTTCATGGGTGACGATCCGCGCAAGATTCCGATGAAAATATTCCCTGGCGTTCACTATTCGATGGGCGGCATGTGGGTTGACTACAATCAGATGACAAACATTCCTGGCCTATTTGCGGCTGGCGAATGCGAGTACCAATACCATGGTGCGAACCGTCTAGGCGCAAACTCGCTCTTGTCCGCGATCTACGGCGGCATGGTAGCTGGACCGAAGGCGGTCGAGTACGTACGTGGTTTGAAAAAATCTGCGGAGGACGTTGCTTCGTCTGTATTTGACCGTGAAACTAAACGTCAAACCGACAAGTACGAGAAATTGCTGAAGATGGATGGCAGCGAGAATGCCTACGTTATTCACAAAGAGCTTGGTGAATGGATGACGAACAATATGACGGTTGTTCGTTATAATAGCAAGCTTCAGGATACGATTCATAAGATTAAGGAGCTGAAGAGTCGTTACCAGAGTATTAACATTAACGACACGGCTCGTTGGAGCAATCAAGGGGTGGCCTTTACTCGTCAATTATGGAACATGCTGGAGCTCGCTGACGCAATGACACTCAGTGCGCTGCTGCGTGATGAGAGCCGAGGAGCTCACTATAAACCTGATTTCCCGGAACGGAATGATGAGAAGTTCTTGAAGACTTCGATGGCGGCGTGGACGGCAGAAGGTCCGCAAATAACGTATCAGGAAGTCGATGTATCCTTGTTGAAGCCGCGTAAGCGCGACTACACGACCGACAAGAAGAAAGGAGAATAACGATGGCGGACACGATGACTCGACCTAACACGATTAAGTTTATTGTGACGCGCCAAGATGCTCCGGATGCAAAGGCTTACACGGAAGAATTCGAAGTTCCGTATCGCCCGAACATGAACGTCATCAGCGCGTTAATGGAAATTCAACGGAATCCGATCAACACAAAAGGTGGCAAGACGGCGCCTGTCTGCTGGGAATCGAACTGCCTGGAGGAAGTATGCGGAGCATGTTCGATGGTAATCAACGGCAAGCCTCGACAAGCTTGTTCGGCGTTGGTCGATAAGCTGGAGCAGCCGATTCGCCTGGAGCCGATGAAGACGTTTCCTGTCGTGCGCGACTTGGTCATTAACCGTCAGCGTATGTTCGACTCCTTGAAACGGGTTAAAGCATGGATTCCGATCGATGGAACTTACGATCTGGGACCTGGGCCGCGTATGGCTGAACCGAAGCGGCAATGGGCGTACGAGCTCTCCAAGTGCATGACGTGCGGTGTTTGCTTGGAAGCATGTCCGAACGTAAACGATAAGACGAGCTTTATCGGGCCAGCACCAATCTCGCAGGTGCGTCTCTTCAACGCTCATCCAACTGGTGAGATGAACAGAGAGGAACGGCTGGAAGAGCTGCTGGAAGACGGCGGCATCGAAGGCTGCGGCAACTCGCAGAACTGTGTTCGATCTTGTCCAAAGGGAATTCCGCTTACGACTTCCATAGCGGAAATGAACAAGGATACAACCAAGCTGATGTTTAAGCGTTGGTTCAAGATGTAATCCAAAGGGAAATGCTTATCACAATGAATAGATGCCACTTTGATTGAAAGGTGGAAGCAATAGGGCTGTCTCCTCTTCATGAGGAAACAGCCCTGTTTTTGTAACAAGTTGATGCTGCATATTTAGAGTAATGATAGTTTCGGGTTAACGATACTCAGGTTTAAGCATTCCCTAAGCGACCCGTTCGATCATAAATGTAATCGCTTTAAAAAAATTCATAGATAATACAAATTACAGTTTGCGAATAACTTTAATTGCGATATAGTAAGAAATGGATAGAGCTTGCGTGCATGCTTATTGTGTGTCAACCCATATACGGATGCCTAAGCTTAAATTAATAAGTAGTTGAACGATGGGGGGACATCATTAATGATGGTTCGCTGGTGTGAAGATGATAGGTTAAGCTGGCCTGTTATTCGTCTCTGCAAGTGCCTCAAGCCGCTCGTTGACGATTGGGACCCATTGAGCTTGCTTGCCAAAGGAGCACCTGAAGATGAATACGATTGTTTGACAGCTTTTCTAGCGGGGATATTCTTCAACGAGTATGATGCTTTCCAATTTGCCGATGAGCTAGAGAACTTTATCGAGGAACACTTCGGTGTGGGTCCTGCTATGATGAAGTCAGAGCGAGCTAAGCGATGGCGAATGCAGATCGAATCATTTTGTTCCGTGATGATAGCTCTGAGAAAGCCACTATCGGAATATTTGCAATCGTTTACAGAAGCTCATCCTCCTGTGGAACAACTGCCGCAATTGAGAACCGCATGTACCTCGTCCTCACCTCAGGATTCATAGCCCTCCATAATAGAACGTACGAGCTGATATGACTCAGATGTAGGCAGCGGCTGTACCCACAATACGCGATCAATTAAATGGAGACAAAGATCGACGTATTGGGGACAGCCGCTTAATTGCAACGATATAGGTTAAATCAGCGCAGAAGCTTTTTCATCCAGCGAAGACCATTCTTAACACCGGGATAGCGAAGTGAGAGGTCAAACGCAGTGGTTTGATACAATACGGCTTTGTTGTGACTAAACGTATCAAAGCTGTATTTGCCGTGATAGCGACCAGTTCCACTTTCGCCTACACCTCCGAAAGGCAGATATGGCGTAGCAAGATGCATCAATGTATCATTGACACAACCTCCCCCGAAAGATAGTTGCTCAATGATGCTGTGCTGCACCTCGCGTTCAGATGTAAACAAGTACAGTGCAAGTGGCTTCGGACGAGCACGGACGGCGTGTATGACTTCATCTAAATGTTCGTACGTCAGGACTGGAAGGAGAGGGCCGAATATCTCTTCCTCCATTACCTTCATCGTCCAGTCCACATCTGTTAAGACGGTAGGTTCCATACGACGATTGTCTGCATCGACATGTCCCCCCCAAGCAATGCTGCCTTCGTCAAGGAAAGTCGTGAGCCGGGCAAGATGCTTGTTGCTGACGATGGAAGGATACAGATTGCTTTCCAACGGCTTCTGTCCATAGAATGATACAACGGCTTCATGAAGCGCCTGCACAAGTGCTTCACGACGAGTGTGATGTACATATATATAATCGGGTGCAACACAAGTTTGCCCTGCATTTGTCCACTTGCCAAACGCGATACGACGTGCTGCCAACTGGATATCGGCATCCTGATGTACGATACAAGGGCTCTTGCCCCCTAGTTCGAGCGTGATGGGAATTAGACGTTTAGCGGCTGCTTCCATCACTTTTTTGCCAACACCAACACTACCTGTAAAGAAAATATAGTCAAATGGAAGCTCAAGGAGTGTCTGACTGGTCTCAACCGCGCCTTCAACAACCGCGACATATCGTGGATCAAAGCTGTCTCTTATGATGGTGGACAGCACCGCGCTTGTGTGCGGTGTCCATTCTGATGGTTTCAGCACAGCGGTGTTGCCGGCTGCGATAGCGCCGATAAGCGGAGCAAGCGCAAGCTGGAATGGATAGTTCCAAGGCGCAATAATCAGTGCAGTGCCGTAAGGCTCGGGAACAACCATCCCGCGGCTGCCGATATGTGTTAGCGCGGTCTTCACTTTGCGTGGCTTCGCCCAGCGTGTGAGTCGTTTGGCTAAGTGACGAGCTTCTGCTAACGTAAACCCGATCTCAGTTACGTATGCTTCTGTCTCGCTCTTCCGTAGATCAAGCTGCAAGGCTTGAACAATAGCTGCTTCATGTTGTTGTATGGCGTCAATAAGCGTATATAACGCTTGTTGACGCTTTGTTATATCCCGCGTATGCCCTTCAGCAAAATACTGCTTCTGTGCTTGTATAAGCTGATTGATCTGTTCACGGCTCATCCGTCTCAGCCTCCTTAACGAATCATGCTCTCTTGCTATCATACTGGATATTCGTTTGCATTGCATGGTCCTCTGCTTCATAATAAAAAGATAGTGAGTGAAAGCGGGGGATCTCAATTGCAACCTCTTACGTCCGATAAAGCGGACCCGCCGGTAGACACTTCATCTGAAACTTCTAAGTTGCGTACATCTCAGCAGCGGGTGAGCAGGCGTCGCTTTTTAAAAAGTATGATAGGCAGTATTGTAGCTGCTCCATTTTTGATGGGAGCCTATTCAAGATGGGTTGAGCCTAAGTGGATTAGAAGCAGAGAGCTGACGATAGCTACGCAGCGTTTGCCGCAGGCATTTCAAGGCATGCGGATTGCACATTTGTCAGATCTTCACTTTGGCGACCATACATCCGAACAAGAAGTGGATTCATTAATTAGTCGTGTGATGAAAGCACGGCCTGATATGATATGCTTTACAGGTGATCTGGTAGAAGATCATAAAGTATCAGGGAAGGCCATTATTCCTTATTTGAAGAAGCTGCGTGCTCCATTCGGCCAGTATGCGGTACTTGGCAATCATGACTATCGGCGCGGCACAGATCTGGCAACGGAAGTGCTGACAGAAGCAGGTATTGATGTGTTGACCAACAAAGCGCGAATATTAAGCCATATCGGCTCCTCAATGGCAATTGCAGGAATAGATGATGCGCTTGACGGAACTCCTGAAATGGGGAATGCGCTTGCGTCGGTGCCGGACGAGATGTGGACACTGCTGCTGGCTCATGAGCCAGACTGGGCCGACTATACGGTTAGCTCACACGTTGATATGCAATTATCTGGCCACAGCCATGGGGGGCAGATCAGGGCTCCGTTTTACGGCCCTATATTTTTACCGGAGATGGGCAAACGATATCCCGACGGCGTATATACCCTTCCGCGAGAGCATGACCATCCCTTAATGGTACATACGAGCAGAGGCCTTGGCACGACTTTGCTGCCGCTGAGGTTGTTTTGCCCGCCTGAATGGACGATGATAACACTCCAATCGGAGATGTAGTATGGATATAGCATGATCAGATAGATACAGAACGTTCAAAGCCGTAACTTGATTAGGGGAAAGACAACAATTAGAGCTTGATGGAAAGCGGATAACGAGAGGAGAAGAATCACCATGCAGACAGTGGCCATCCTTTCAGACATTCACGGTAACTTGCAAGCGCTTGAAGCCGTAATGAGCGATCTAAAACGGCTGGGAGTTGACCGTATTTTTTGCCTTGGGGACTTGGTGGGAAAAGGACCAAATGCTGTGGAAGTGACCGATATTGTATTACAGGAATGCGATGTTATTGTCAGAGGAAACTGGGATGAACTTGTAGCTCGGATCGAAGATGACATGCAGTTCCGTTGGCATGCAGATCAACTAGGAAAAGAGCGCGTGAAGCAGCTGTCATCGCTGCCGTTCTCGTATGATTGCATCATAAGCGGACGGCATATCCGTATGGTGCATGCTTCTCCGCAGAGCGTGTATCACCGTGTACAGCCATGGGATCCAATAGAAAAGCGATTGGGTATGTTTGACTTTACTTCTTCGCTGCATGAGCCGCTGCATCCTTGCCAATCACCAGATATCGTCATCTATGGAGACATTCATCAAGCGTATTTACAGCATATCCAGGGGAAGACCCTGCTTAATTGCGGCAGTGTGGGCAACCCGCTTGATATGACACAGGCATCCTATGTCATTTTGGAAGGCGAATATGGGGATGTAGATCAAGCTCCATTCTCAATCCAATTTCGTCGGGTTCCTTATGACATTGAGCAGGCAGTATGGGCAGCCGAACATACGGATATACCAGGTGTTAAGCATTATGTGCGTGAGCTCCGTACAGGGGTGTACCGAGGCTTGCAGAAGTCTGTTGATGAAGGATAACATATCTTATCTTAACATAGCCTCTCTTTTCAACCGGAACAATCAGTGATACGATAAACGAATGAATCCAGCACAAGCCAGCGTATATGACGCTGGCTTTCTCGCTGTTGCTTAATAAGCGTCGATGGTTACCGGAGTGAATGGAGCACGGAAGATGTGAAGGAATAGAGAGAAGAAAGATGAGGTGTCAGCAGCATTGAAAGCACAACAATGGTTCACCCATCCTGTTGGACTTACGGTGAGCGCTGTTATGACTACGCTCTTGTGGGGCAGCGCGATGCCGGCAGTCAAGATTGGATATGAGAAATTACAAATCGCAACAGGGCAAACCTTTGAACAATGGGTATTCGCAGGTTATCGATTTACTTTGGCGGGAATTATGCTTGTTATATTTGCGTCTGTAGTGGAACGTACTCTCAACAAAGCGGACAGGGATGGTGCAGGAACAACGGAACATAAGGGGACAACGGGGACACCTAGATTGACCTGGTTCCGAGTTTCGCGATTAGCCGCGGTGCAGACTTTTATGCAATATTTATGCTTTTATATCGGTTTGAGTTTAAGCACGGGCATGCAAGGCGCGATTATATCGGGAGCCACTTGCTTCTTCCAGATGGTAGTCGCAAGATTTATTGACAAAAATGAGCATTTTACCCGCCGCAAGACAGTAGGGCTCTTGCTCGGATTTGCTGGGGTAGCTGTTGTTACGTTAACACAAGGCGGTCTCCATTTTAGACTTGGCCTCGGGGATATATGTTTAATTTTGTCTGCCTTGTTTGGCGGTTTAGGCAACGTGCTGGCCAAACATGAATCGCGCGATTTGCCTGTGCTGTGGCTGACAGGCAGGCAGATGTTGCTTGGTGGTATTGGCCTCATGATCGTGGGGGCTATGAAGGCTGGCATAACACCGTTTCAGTGGGAAATGCAGACCCTGCTGCTGCTCGCGTATTTGGCATTTTTGTCTGCGGCTGGATTCGGGCTATGGAATATGATTATGAAGTATAATGCCGTGGGTAAAGTTTCGATGTATTTATTTTTGATACCTGTATTTGGCGTGTTTTTGTCAGTTATGCTGCTGGGCGAGCACTTTAATGTATGGACTTTAGCGGCCCTGCTGCTCGTTGTGGCGGGAATTCTGGTCGTAAATCGATCTCCTGCCCAAGCAGCCGATAAGAACTATCTAGACGGGCCCACAACCGGGAAGGACGTTTCTAACCAAACGGCGTCATAATATAAATAACGGCCTTCGTCCAATCTTATTGAGTGGTCGAAGGCCGTTATTTAGTTAGATTAAGGTCCAGCCTACGTGTTTCGGCTGCTGCGCTGTGAAAATGTTCTTCCGTAATCACCGTGCGGATGAATATCTGCATGTTCCGTTTGAATCGTTGAGTGGGTGATACTATATTTCTTCTCAAGCGTCTCGTTAATGGCTAATATGATGCAGAACGGTTGAATGTTTTCGCGAACAAATACGTGTGCAGTCAAGGAATAATGATCACTAGAGATCGCCCATAGATGCATTTCATGTACATCTTCAACTCCCTCAACTTCCAAAAGGTCCTGTCTAATCTGTTCCAGGTCAAACTTATCAGGAACTGCTTCCATAAGAATGAGGTAGGATTCTTTAATAATACGGAAGCCGCCAACAAAAATAATGCAGCCAATAACCATACTAATCAGTGGGTCAAACCAGAGCATGCCTGTAAAATAAATAAGCACAGCAGATATGATAACGCCGATGGAGCTTAATAAGTCACCAATAAAATGCCATAAGGCACTTTGAATGTTTAAGTTTTCTTCTTCCTTCATGCTGCGGCTGAGTATGATTGTTAGAACGATGTTCACAATTAGGCCAATGGAGCTGATGATCAGCATTAATTGAAAGTTAATGTCTTGCGGCGTAATGAAACGTCTGACCCCTTCGATAAAGATCCCGACAGCAATAATAGCTAGTGCCAGGCCATTTAGGAAAGAAGCCAATATTTCAAATCGCAAATACCCATATGTATACTTCGAGTTAGAGGCTCTTCTAGCCATATAAATGGCTGCCATACTGAGACCAAGAGCCAGAACATCGGAGATCATATGAGCCGAGTCGGACAAAAGGGCGAGTGAGTTGGACATGATGCCGCCAATGACCTCAACAATTGTAAAAAACAACGTCAAGCTAAGCGTAATCCATAACGTCTTAAGTGAAGCGGATTGGACTTTGTTATGCTGGAGATGATGGAAATCTACATGTTCTTGAGTTATGTTGCCCATAGGATCACCTTTCTTTTTAACCGTTCTTTAGTATTTGTTACATAACCGTAATCTTGTTGTTAACGTTATATAATGTAATAGGGGTATAGTAATAGCAAGACCCCCTTTTGATGAAAATATATCCCTTTTGTCGGACCTGCGATATGCAGGTCTCTTTTTTTTACAATCATTAAAAGAAACAGAAGTGACAAATGATACGTTGTACATACTGGAATGTTAGTAAAATGATAAAGGCAGTAATAGATGCTAGAACAGCATTTCTTTCTAAATGATAATTATTATTAACTTATATTTATTATAAATAATTACTTACTACATAATACCTCCGTAATGCGGAAGCGTCAAGCTAATTTGTGCCGTCCGCCCCCACTGCATGTGAAGATAATCTGATGCTGTTGAATATGTATGAAATAAAAACGAGGCTATCCGAGGGAGCAAACAAGCGTTGTGCTTGCTCTCTCAGGCAGCCTCTTTACCTTTTGACAAATCTGATCATGCGATAAACATTTCTAGATGTTGAATGCTTGAGGGCAAGCGATCATCTAGTTTAACGCTACCACTTGTTTTTGTTTCTGCTTAAAATACACCCAAGACTTAAAACCGATCTCCAGCAGTCGTTGTCGCACATCTTCCCATTCTTCACCTACACGTTCTGGCTTATGTGCATCCGAGCCAAAGGTGACATCAACGGCGTAATAAAGTGCTCGTTCCAATATATCATCAGACGGGTACCAGCCACCGCTTAGCTTAGTTTTGCCAGAGGTGTTGATCTCAATGGCGATGCCATGTTGAGCGATAGCTTGCAGCGTTTGGTCAATGGCTGCTGGCGTTTGAATGTCAGAGAAGGCAGGATAGTTTCCCTTCATTGCGTCGATGTGCCCGAGAATCTGGAACATGTTAGCTTGGGCAGACTCACGAATAAGACGGTAGTATGCGGTCTTGGTTTCGATGCGATCTTCTTCCGACAAGTCGCGCCAACGATTTTTGTTAAAGATGCTAACGCCATGTGTATGGTGGACAGAGCCAATAATATAATCAAAGGGATAGCGAGAAAGTGTCTGATGATACAGCTTGGCATACTCTGGGAAGAAGTCGGATTCAATGCCAAGGAGTACGTCAATTCGCCCTGCATACTCGACTTTTAGCTTTAATACTTCGTCAACATAGGCTCCGAATTCACTCTTTCTCATCGTAATGTTGGGGAAGGGTTGATCGTCTTCATGACCAAAATAGGGTGTGTGGTCGGAAATGCCTATCACGTCAAGCCCTGATGTGATTCCGGCTTCAATATAGTCACGAATGGTACCGTTAGCGTGGCCGCAGCGAACATGATGTGTATGTAAGTCAAATTTCATCAGCAAGTAGCTCCTTCTTCATTGATGCGTGCTGTATGCCGTCCCTCGTCTTATTATTCCGATCCGTAAAATTGATTCTCCGGCATACCCTTTAAGTCGCTCAAAAATTGCTGCATCGCCGTATTTAAATAACGTCCAGCCCGATAAATAACACCCACAGGATGCGAAGTTTCCAACTCATAAATGGGAACGATCTGCAAAGTGCCCCGTTTAAGCTCACTGCTGACAGACAGTTTGGATATGATGGCAGCACCCATATTCAATTCAACCATACGCTTGATTTCCTCGCTGCTTGACAGTTCCATCACAATATGAGGTTGTATACCATGCTGGCGGAACGCCTCATCCGCAAAACGTCGGCCTACTGTATCTGGTGACAGCATAATAAGCGGGACGTCCCTTAACATGTCGATTGTGGCACGTTTGTGTTGTGCCAGTGGATGTTGTGGGTTAACCACAAGCTCAAATGTGTCGTAGTAGAGGACGGAAGTAATGAGATTCGGGTTCTTGTCCGTTAAATAACCGATCCCAATATCAACCGTGCTGTTCTCAATCTGAGTAGCGACTTGAGATGAGGACATAGACAGGATCGTTGTCTTAATAAGTGGAAACTGGTCTTGAAAGTAAGAAAGGATGCGCGGCAGAATCTGAATCGCAATGGAAGTTGTTGTTCCCAGCACAATATGACCCTGTGGAATCTGATTCAAGTCGGCAAGCTTCTGTTTTAGATCATCTACGATATTCAGTACTTGTTCGGCGTGCGCTAGAAATACTTTTCCGCTATCCGTCAGCGTGACGGGTTGATTGCGGTCAATCAGCACCGTTTTGAACTCATCCTCCAAGCTTTTGATCTGAGCGGACACGGCAGGTTGCGTCAAGTTAAGCAGTTCCCCCGCCTTGCGAAAGCTCATTGTCTTGGATATTGTAATCAGCGTTTCCAATTGGCTTAAGTTCATACCCATTACCCTCCTTCCAGTATGTGGTGACGACTAGCCGGTCATTGTGATCTCCATACAACAAGTGTAGATGAGCACTCATGAGCAATACTCACAATTTAAATTATAGAGTAACGGTTACAAATGAGCAATGTTGCCTACATAGCCTCGACTAATTGAACATACAATGTACAAGCTTCACAAATCCTTGAATTGACCATTTCATGGACTTGCTGCAAAATTAGGCTGTAATAGTTATTAAACTGCTCAAGCTGGACAAAGAGCACGTCACAGTTTGAAATCAATTACTGGAGGAACTTTATGCAGACGAAGCAAGTACGTCACTGGATGATGTACGATTGGGCCAATTCGGCCTTTGCCACCACGATGATGGCAGCTGTACTGCCGGTATTTTATCAGACGGTTGCGGCATCTTCACTAGATAAGCATGTAGCAACCAGCTTCTGGTCTTATACCCAGACGATCGCGATGATCCTCGTTGCATTGTCTTCGCCGCTGCTTGGTGCAATGGCGGATCTATCACAGCGGAAGATGTTATTTCTGCGATTGTTTACTTGGCTGGGCTCATTGAGCTGCATTTTGATGGTGTTTGCAGGTAATGGCGACTGGATTCTCGTGTCGATCCTGTTTATTTTTGGTACGATTGGTTTTTCCGGTGGCAATACCTTTTATGATTCGCTGCTGCCTGACATTGCACCTCCGGATCAGAGAGATGAAGTCTCTGCAAAAGGATATATGTTTGGTTATATCGGTGGCGGTGTACTCTTGGCAATTAACATCGTCATGCTGGAAAAGTACGCTTGGTTTGGCTTCCCAGATAAGCTTGCAGCTACACAAGCCGTATTTGTAACTGTCGGTATATGGTGGCTGCTGTTCTCACTACCGATGTTCCGTTCACTGAAAGATCCTCAGCGGACTGTAAGATTACCAGCAGGAACGTATGCCAAGAATGGATTCGGGCGTGTCATACGGACTGTACGTCGTCTGCCAAAGTATCCTGAGTTGTTAAAGTATATCGTTGCATTTTGGTTTTTCAACGACGGGATATCAACAATTATTGGCATGTCTGCGATTTATGGTGCAGAGTTGGGCATTGGAACGACGCATTTGATCGCGGCACTTCTTATTACCCAGTTCGTCGGCATTCCGTTTACTTTTATATTTGCAAAATATGCAAAAAAGTTAGGCTCTAAGCGATCATTATATCTATCACTCAGCATGTACGTAGTTATCGTATGCTTTGGATACTTTATGCAAACGGCTGTACACTTTTACATTCTTGCTTTTATGGTTGGCATGGTGCAGGGTGGGAGCCAGGCTGTAGCCCGGTCCATTTACAGCCAATTAGTGCCGAAGCAGCGTTCGTCTGAATTTTTTGGTTTCTTGAGCTTATCAAGTAAAGTATCTGCTTCCATCGGACCATTTGTGTTCGGGACGGTAGCGTTTATGACGGGTTCTTCACGTCTGGCTATCTTATCGATTGTTTTGTTCTTTATCATTGGAATCGCGATGCTCGTTACCGTTAATATTGAGAAAGGTCGCCTTGAAGCGGAACATAATGAAGAGCAGGATGACACACATGGTCATACGTCTTCATCATCTTCTCCTCCGCATACGCCGACTGTATAAGAGACGGAGCTGCCCTATGTGTGATGTTGTTGGGGCAGCTCCGTTTTGCTGTGTGGCTGCATTTGGCTGTGGACGTGCCGTATGTACAAATGCCACATGTCACGATATATAGTAGGTTTCCGCTACTATGATCGATATATTTCTGTTACGCAAGGTCAACTAAGGCTGATATACCGCCTTAGTTGAGGATCCAGATGCGCATGAGCGCCTGATAAGGCGGTATAACCGCCTTAAGGAGGATTGCCGCAGTGTTAGCTTATCCTCGCAGTGACGGAAGTAGAAGCTCTCTGCGGATGAGCATATAGACGTTGCAACGTGTGATAGCGCAGGTCTCGCAGCGAGGTAAAGATCAGGCATGGCAACGCGCCTATCCCGCGCAAGGTCAACTAAGGCCGATATTCCGCCTTAGTTGAGTAGCCTGATGCGCATGAGCGCCTGATAAGGCGGGATACCCGCCTAAAGGAGGCTCGCCACGTGCGATAGCTTAGGCATAGCAACGGGCCTCGCAGTGACGGAAGTAGAACCTCGCTGCGGATGAGTGCGTAGACGTTGCAACGTGTGATAGCGCAGTCCTCGCAGCGAGGTAAAGCTCAGGCATGGCAACGCGCCTATCCCACGCAAGGTCAACTTAAGGCCGAAATCCCGCCTAAGTTGAGTATCCTGATGCGCATGAGCGCCTGATAAGGCGGTATAACCGCCTAAAGGAGGCTCGCCACGTGCGATAGCTTAGGCATAGCAACGGGCCTATCCCCCGTCAAGGTCAACTTAAGGCTGATATTCCGCCTTAGTTGAGGATCCAGATGCGCATGATCACCTGATAAGGCAGGATACCCGCCTAAAGGAGGCTCGCAACGTGTGATAGCGCAGTCCTCGCAGCGAGGTAAAGCTCAGGCATGGCAACGCGCCTATCCCGCGCAAGGTCAACTAAGGCCGAAATTCCGCCTTAGTAGAGGATCCAGATGCGCATGGGCGCCTGATAAGGCGGGATACCCGCCTAAAGGAGGCTCGCCACGTGCGATAGCTTAGGCATAGCAACGCGCGTATCCCACGCCAAGGTCAACTAAGGCCGAAATTCCGCCTTAATTGAGGAGCCAGATGCGCATGAGCGCCTGATAAGGCGGGATACTTGCCTTAAGGAGGCTTGCCTCGATTGGTAGCTTATGCCTCGCAGTGACGGAAGTAGAACCTCGCTGCGGATGAGTGCATAGACGTTGCAACGTGTGATAGCGCAGTCCTCGCAGCGAGCTAAAGCTCAGTCATGGCAACGCGCCTATCCCGCGCAAGGTCAACTAAGGCCGAAATTCCGCCTTAGTTGAGTAGCCTGATGCGTATGAGCGCCTGATAAGGCGGGATACCCGCCTAAAGGAGGCTAGCCTCGAGTGGTAGCTAAAGCCTCGCAGTGACGAGAGTAGAAGCTAGCCGCGGTTGGGCAAATAGACGTTGCAACGTGTGATAGATCAGTCCTCGCAGCGAGCTAAAGCTCAGGCATAGCAACGGACCTATCCCCCGCAAGGTCAACTAAGGCTGATATTCCGCCTTAGTTGAGGATCCCGATGCGCATGAGCGCCTGATAAGGCGGGATACCCGCCTAAAGGAGGCTAGCCTCGAGTGGTAGCTAATGCCTCGAAATGACGAGAGTAGAAGCTTGTCGCGGTTGGGCGCATAGACGTTGCAACGTGTGATAGCACAGTTCTCGCAGCGAGCTAAAGCTCAAGCATGGCAACGGGCCTATCCCCCGCAAGGTCAACTAAGGCTGATATTCCGCCTTAGTTGAGGATCCAGATGCGCATGAGCGCCTGATAAGGCGGGATAACCGCCTTAAGGAGGCTCGCCTCGATTGGTAGCTTATGCCTCGCAATGACGAGAGTAGAACCTCGCTGCGGATGAGCGCATAGACGTTGCAACGTGTGATAGCTCAGTCCTCGCAGTGAGCAATCCCTCTAAAGACTGTGCCCCTATTTTTTAAGGAGTAACTACTGCTGCCTTAGGAATCGCGCCCTCTTGCCCGAACGATAAGTTTTACGATCTCCACGATTGGTATGATCGCAACTGCACAAGCAATAACGATTAGCCATTGCTCGCCGTTAAGCGGCACAACATCAAACAGCTCATTCATAAATGGCAGCAAGATAACGAGCACAACAAGCAAGCCAGATACGATTGCAGCGCCGTTTAAATATTTGTTGGAAAAAAAGCCTATCGTAAACAACGACTTTCGATTGGATCGCACGTTAAATGAGTGCGTTAATTGAATTAAGCCTAGTGTGGCAAATGCCATCGTCACCGCAATATTCTCGGCGTAGTGTGTGTGGCCCCAGTAGTAGGCAAACAACGTCAAGGCGGCCTCCATTAGGCCTTGATAAATAATCCCACTGCCAACACCGTCTGCGAAGACACTCTCAGATGACTTGCGCGGCGGCCGTTTCATAATATCGGCCTCAGCTTTTTCCAATCCAAGCGCTAATGCCGGCAGAGTATCTGTCACAAGATTAATCCATAAGATATGGATTGGGAATAAAATCTTCCAATTGAGCATTGTAGCTATAAACAAGGTTATCACTTCGCCTAAGTTAGCAGATAATAGAAACTGAATAGTCTTGCGGATGTTGCTGTACACCTTACGTCCCTCTTCAACAGCTACTACGATTGTCGAGAAGTTATCATCGGCGAGCACCATATCAGAAACACCCTTTGACACATCCGTTCCAGTGATCCCCATGCCAACACCGATATCAGATGTCTTTAAAGCGGGTGCATCATTGACACCGTCGCCTGTCATCGCGACTATTTTGCCACGTTTCTTCCACGCCTGTACGATTCGAACTTTATGCTCCGGAGACACTCTCGCGTATACCGAATACTCCGTTACCTTCTGCTCAAAGTCTTTTTCGCTGATCTTGTTCAGTTCGCTGCCAGTCAGTACGCCGCTATCATCTTGGATAATGTTGAGTTCCTTGGCTATTGCAGCAGCCGTATCCCGATGATCGCCTGTAATCATGACCGGACGAATACCCGCCGCCTTGCACACACGGACGGCTTCCTTGACTTCCTCGCGCGGTGGATCAATCATGCCGACGAGACCGATAAATACGAGATCGCGTTCTACCGCATCAGGTGTCAGCTGCTCAGGCAGAGACTCACAGTCACGATAGGCAAGGGCCAACACACGCAGCGCCTTGTCTGCAAGTGCTTTGTTGGCAGCAGCAACTGCTGTTCGATGGACGTCTGACATCGGCTCAATGCTGCCATCGCGTAATATGCCGCTGCATCGTTCAAGCAGCACGTCTGGCGCGCCTTTTGTCATGACGCGATATGGCTGTGCATGATCCGCAGTCATATCGTGTATGGTTGTCATTAGCTTCCGGTCTGAATCAAACGGAAGCTCCGCCTGGCGTGGATAACGGCTTTCTGCATCACGTTTGTCAAAGCTCTGCTTTAACGCAAAATCGACCAGGGCCGTTTCTGTTGGATCGCCAATAAAGCCGATACCATCTGCACGATCGCCGCTTGTAATCTTTGAATCGTTGCAAAGCGCCATGACTTGCAGAAATACTTCATGCCCGGCTAGCTGCTGCACAGGTTCTTGAGAAGGCTGCATCACGTCCCCCACATAGGCTTGCAGTACCGTCATTTTGTTCTGTGTTAGTGTTCCTGTCTTATCTGAACAAATAATCTCGGTGCTTCCAAGTGTCTCAACAGCAGGCAGTTTGCGTATGATGGCTTTGCGTTTGGCCATCTTTTGTACGCCCAGCGCCAAAATAATCGTCACGATAGCAGGCAGTCCCTCAGGTATGGCAGCCACAGCAAGCGAGATGGAGGTAAGCAGCATATCCAGCAGTTCTCGACCTTGCATGTAGCCAACTACAAAGATGATAACAGCTACTACGACGATAATGATGGTAAAATATTTACCCAATTCATTAAGCTTCTTCTGGAGAGGCGTGACCTCGTCTTCCTCCTGCGAGATAAAGCCTGCAATTTTACCAACCTCGGTATTGGCACCTGTGCCGGTTACAACACCTACACCACGTCCATAGGAAACATTGCTGCTCATATAGGCCATGTTTTTGCGATCGCCGATGACGACGTCGGCTTTGTCGAGCGGTTCAACATCTTTCTCCACCGGGACAGATTCACCGGTCAGGGCTGCTTCTTCGATTTTTAGAGATGCAGACTCCAAAATTCGGATGTCTGCTGGTATAACATTGCCAGCTTCAAGCAGAACGATATCGCCAGGAACAAGATCTTCCGCTCGAATCGTGATCGTCTCGCCACCGCGACGCACCTGAGCATTAGGGGAAGACATCTGCTTTAGCGCAGCGAGTGCTTGCTCTGCCTTGTTCTCCTGAATGACACCAAGTACGGCATTTAGCACGACAACAAACAAAATAATAAAGGCGTCTGTCCATTCTCCTAAAATGCCAGAGATCAAGGCGGCAGCCAGAAGAATAACGATCATTACATCTTTGAACTGGGCCAGCAGCTTGGCGATTATAGATTTGCCTTCTTGTTCCTGCAACGCGTTTTTGCCATACTTGCTTATTCTGTTAGCTGCCTCAGCAGTAGATAACCCTTGCTCACTGCTGCCTAGATGATCAAGCGTGTCGGATGTACTCCACGTATGATAAGGCTGAATGGGTTGGTCTTGCTGTGAGTGAGATTGTTCATTTTCCAATACTGTCATCTCCTATCCACTTCTATTTTGAGTGTAGATTCGTCAGATTATGTATGGGGGAAAATATGAGCATTTATATTTATAATACCCCCAATCAGGCGGTTCAAGCTGTGCGTTAACAGCGAGGATGGATCTAATGGTGGAGTGATGGAGCGTAAGCGGTATAGCAGCGAGTGGTAGCAGGTCGGATGCGCTGTATCTTATGCAAATTATCATATTTTATGACAGATCCCCAGTTCAGTCTTACTTCTTGAATGGCATATGGTTGCAGTTAATAGATGTCATTAAATTGAAGTTGGTGAAAATTAGCATTGAACAAGCAGGCATATAGGATAAAGAAGGAATGGAATCGGTATTGGGATTCGCATGAAGAGAATCAAAATAAGCTAATTTGCGCTTGCACAGTGTCCTGTAGGCTCAGTACTCTATCTTCTGAATTTGGGAGAGGCAACATATGTTTAAGGAATAGGGAAGTTACGTTATCCATTTGACAAGCAAGAAAGGGATTCGGAAATAATCAAATATAATAACTATACCTTAATATAGAAGTGAGCATTTATAGATGGTGTGCATTTCGTAACTTGAATAGTTGGGCAAGCATGATATAATTTTTATGCAATCGTTTGCACGATGTGTGTGAGGCGCTTGCATGAGACACGAGAAATTTTACGGTAAGAATAAATGCATTCCATTAAAAGATGGAAAGTACCTTTGAGCGTTTGATAATTATTCGTATTCAAAGTGTTACGCGAACAGGAGCTATCCCGGCAACACGCATACTAACGCAGAGTGGGAGAAGGAGTGGAGAACGATGAAACAGACATTTTGGAAAGAAGCAGTTGTGTATCAGATCTATCCACGCAGCTTTAAAGACAGCAACGGTGACGGCATTGGTGACATTCCAGGCATTGTCTCAAAACTGGACTATTTGCGGGAACTGGGGGTCGATGTAATTTGGTTGTCTCCCGTTTACTCTTCACCTAATGATGATAACGGCTACGATATTAGTGATTACCGGAATATTCATGAAGAGTTTGGAACATTAACTGATTGGGAAGCGCTTACTGAAGGTCTTCATAAACGAGGGATGAAGTTAGTAATGGACCTGGTCGTTAACCATACGTCTGATGAACATGCATGGTTTGAGGCATCGCGGGAATCGAAGGATAGTCCATTTAGGGAATATTATTATTGGCGTGAAGGCAAGGATGGTCAGGAGCCAAATAACTGGACTTCCGTATTTAGCGGTTCTGCATGGGAGTATGACGAGAAAACTGAGGCCTATTTCCTGCATTTGTTCTCCAAGAAGCAGCCAGACCTCAATTGGGAGAGCCCTAAAGTTCGCCGCGAAGTATATGAGATGATGCGGTGGTGGCTCGATAAAGGCGTCGACGGTTTTCGCATGGATGTGATTAACTTTATTTCGAAAACACCAGAGCTTCCAAGTGTCGGGGAAGACCGTTACGCATGGGGCGGCGATCACTTCATGAACGGGCCGAAACTGATGGATTACTTGCTGGAGATGAAACGAGAAGTGCTGGATCATTACGAGGTCATGACGGTAGGGGAAATGCCGGGTGTTAATGCGGATCAGGCCGTAGAGATTACAGATGAAGAGAACGGTGCGCTTAACATGGTATTTCAATTCGAGCATGTTGATATCGGATCAGGTCCAGGAGGCAAGTTCGATTTGAAGCCGTGGACGCTGCATGAACTACGGGGCATCTTGCACAAGTGGCAAATTGGATTGGCTGACAAAGGTTGGAATAGCCTTTACCTGAACAATCATGATCAACCACGGATGGTGTCGCGTTTCGGTGATGATGGTGAATATCGTGTCCTGTCCGCTAAGATGCTGGCCACACTTCTGCATACACTGAAGGGAACTCCTTATATTTATCAAGGTGAAGAATTGGGAATGACGAATGTAAGCTTTGAGCGTATTGACCAATATCAAGACATTGAGACGTTAAATATGTATCGGGAAGCGACTGAACTGCATGGCAAAGCTCCAGCAGATGTGCTGCGTTCGATCCATGTGAAAGGTCGGGATAATGCACGTACACCAATGCAGTGGGATGCATCAGCTAATGGCGGATTCACGACAGGCTCGCCTTGGCTGGGGGTTAATCCTAATTACACGGACATCAATGCGGAAGCCGCGCTTCAGGACACTAATTCTATATTTTATTATTATAAAGAGCTCATTCGACTCCGTAAGCAGCATCCAATCATGGTGTATGGGGCGTATTCTCTTTATCTTGAAAATGATGAAAATATCTATGCCTATTCTCGTGAATGGGAAGGCAAGGAGTGGGCGATTGTGCTTAACTTTGCCCGCCACGAAGTATCTTTCAGTTGTCCGGATCATTGGCAAGGCCGCAGCTTTGCCCGCATGACAGGCAACTATGATGATACGCAGATCGACAGGATGCAGGATTGTAGGCTTCGTCCATTTGAAGCGCTCGTGTTAGAGCTGGACTCTTGATTCACATTGGATATGTCTGCTCTAATATGACATTTACTGTCTATAATTTATAAAAAAGACCCTTGTTTGGATAGACTGCTGAGAGGCAGCTTGTCTGGCAGGGGTCATTTTAGTATTCGGCCTATAAAGTAGTTTCGTCTGGTACTTTAAGCAACAATCCAAGCGGTATCAATGCCATGTGTTGTCCAGTTGGTCGGCATCCTGTCACTGCTGATGACCGTGCTGACATGAGCAAGCGGACATATGTTGTAAAATTGCGATTTGTCGAGCTTGGTATGGTCGGCAAGCACAAATACCTGCTCTGCATTAGCAGACATGACGGAGGAGCATAACGCCTCTTCCATTTCGTAGTCGCTAACAGTAGTTGGTGTAATGCCACCACAGGAAAGGAACGCCTTGTCGAAGCGGAAATTCGATAGCATCTGATACGTCAATGCGCCGGTGACGGATTTCTGGGCAGGCTGGGTTGTACCGCCCAGCATGATAACACGGCCATCGAACAGGCGCGCCTCAAGCGCTTCCATCAGAACATTGGCGGCGGCAAGCGAGTTGGTTACAACGGTGACCCGCACCACGCCTCTGATGGCGCGTGCAAGCTCTAGTGTAGTGGTGCCAACATCTAGAACGATAGTATCGCCGTCCTGAATGTAAGAAGCGGCTTTGCTGCCAATAGCGACTTTGGCTTCGCGCATCATGTTTTGCTTCTTCTCAAATCGAGGTTCCGCTTTGGCATGCGTGAAGCCGATGGCACCACCGTACACTCGTTTTAAAAGTTGTTGTCCCTCTAGATCAGCTAGATCTCTGCGTATCGTCTCTGGGGTCACTTGCAAGGTGTTGGCCGTGGTTACGACGCCTACTTTGCCATGCCGCTGAATTTCTTCCAGTATAAATTGCTTGCGTTCTTCAGGCAGCATCGTCATAGAGGGGAATCACATCCTTCGGGTCAATATACCAAGTCTTGGTCTCTCCTATCATTGCGTGTTCAAATGTGCGATGCAGGTGGTCGGCATAAAGACGACAGCCTTCTGTAATAAATTCACAGCGAGTAATGTTGCCTAGCATGGAAAGATGATCCACCTTGCCTGTCAGTGCGATGCCTTGCTCAAAGGGCACTTCACTCAGTGTTTCCGGTCGGATTGCATACAAGGAAGCAGTAGATTCCACTAGGCTGCCTGTGTCAGCAAGGGATGGCAGCATCCGACGCAGCTCTTCGCGTGAGACTACGTTGTAATTGCCGATAAACCTTGCAACAAATGGACTCCGGGGTCGCGTATAGATATCATGCGGTGTACCTGCTTGCTCAATCCGACCGCCGTTCATCAGATAAATACGATCGCTTACTGACATGGCTTCTTCTTGATCGTGCGTGACGAGCACGGTTGTCATATTTAGACTGCGTTGAATATCACGAAGCTGTTTACGCAGATGCTTGCGGATCTGAGCATCTAGGGCGCTTAGCGGCTCATCCAACAGCAGGAGCTTAGGCTTAGTCACCAATGACCGTGCGAGTGCGACTCGCTGCTGCTGCCCGCCGGACAGCTCGCGTGGAAATGCTTTTTCCTTGCCTGGAAGGCCGACAAGCTCAATAATTGCGGCTACTTCTCGTTCAATCTTCTTTGATTCAAGTCGCTTCATTTTTAATCCGAACGCAATGTTGTCCGTAACCGTCAAGTTGGGGAACAAAGCATAAGACTGAAAGACCATACCTACCTGTCGATCGCGTGGAGCGGTATGAGTGACTTCTTTGCCATCTATATATAGCTTGCCGCTGTCTTGCGTCGTTAGACCCGCAATAATACGCAGCAGTGTACTTTTCCCACATCCGCTTGGACCGAGCAAAGTAATAAATTCGCCTTGCTCAAAACTTAAGTCGAGGTGATGAAGCACGGCTTGTTTGCCAAAAGATTTGGAGCACTGCTCAATTGTCACGTATGTCATTGGGAATCCCCCTTTTGTTGTGATTGTCCGATTGCACCCAGCTTCATCAATAGGCCGCTAATGATAGCCATAATAATGAAATACGACACGATAAGCGCGCTTGCTATATGACCGCTGCGGTTTAAAACACCGAATAAGTAAATTTGCAATGTCTCAAACTTGCCCCCTACTAAAATGTTGATTAGGACAAATTCGCCAAACAGCATCGAAAAAGAAAGTAATGCAGATACAAGAATGCCTGGCATAATGTTCGGAACGATAATCCGAAGAAATGCATGCCAGCGGCTTGCACCGAGTAATTCAGCGGCTTCCATTAAGGAGGCGGCATTCACTGTACGTAGGCTGTTGCGTGTACCCTGGTATATAAACGGAAGCATACCAACTACATATGCGCCACCAACTACGATTAGCATAGAGATTCCTTTGCCTGCATAAGCACGAATTAATCCGACAGCCATAATTACACCAGGCAGGGCATAAGTGGTCATCACTAGTGCCTGTACATATCGTTCTAATCGAGGTGCATATACAACGATTGCAAATATGGCTGGAACTGTCACGATCAACGAAATAACAGTAGCACTGGCACTAAGTATCAGGGAGCGTCCAAAGGAATTTAGGAAGCGCAAATCCTGAAATAAGGCCGCAAACCACTGCAAAGTCAATCCTTCTGGCAATATAGTCTTATTCCATTCGGTAGCGAACGAGTACAATACAGTTGCGAGCAGCGGCAGGAGTAAGTATAGACCACAAATGAGCAGCACCAAATGGTAGAAATGAAAACGACGCCATTTGTTCAGCGATTGATTATTCGAATGATTCGTTGCACTTGTCATCGCAGATCCCTCCGAATTCGGCGTGTGAGCCACTCGTTAATGAGCAGGGCTGCGACTAAAGTGAGCCCAAGCATAGTGGCTAATGCGCTGCCCAGCTCTGGTCGTGCGAACACGTCACCCGATACTAATCCGCTAATGCGGATTGGCAGCAAGTTGTACGTGCTCCCCGTCAGTGCGTATGCGGTAGCGTATGCCCCCATGGAGTTGGCGAACATAATGCTGAATGTGCCTGCAATACTTGGCAGCAGCACTGGAACACCTACGCGCAGCCAGAATTGAAAGGGGGAGGCACCAAGCAGGGAGGCTGATTCCTTCCAACTATCTTGAATACCATGATAGATAGGAAATAGCAGCAGTACACCTAGCGGCAATTGAAAATAAATATAAATAACGGTCAATCCGCTCCATGAAAATAAATGAAATGAATCCATCAGATTAATGCCAAAATGCTGCAGCAGGATTGTAAATAAGCCGCTGTTTCCCAGCAGGACGATAAAGGCAAATGCGAGCGGAATTCCAGCAAAATTCGACGTTAGGTTAGTAAATACCAAAATGCGCTGCTGCCATTTTATCGGGAATTGAGTGACGCCATATGCAGCAAACACCGATAAAATGATACCCATTGTAGCAGACCAAACTGAAATGAGTAAGCTGTTCTTAAAGGCCTGGTTATAGAACGGATTGTTGAAAATCTCTTTATAGTGCGTCAATGTCCAGCCAGTGCCGCCTTCCACTTGAAAGCTGCCAATGACCATAGACAGCAGCGGCACAAGCATAAATAGAACGATAAAGCAGCAGAAAGGAATTAGTGTGGTTACCAGCAGTCCATTCCACTTTCTCATAGCTGACACTCCTTTGTTATCGAATAGACAATGTACGACAAACCACACTTATTTCCGAGGAAATAACAAGTGCCCCCGTTACACGGAAGGCACAGGCTCTGCTTGAAGTATAGTGAGTGGCAGCATTACGTTTGAAGCACGTATATTCAGCAGATGACAAGCAAGCGGCGCTATTTGCAGCTGGGATACAGCCTCTTCATATACACCTGGCTGAACTTTGCTGCTAATTACATATAACGGTACGGAACGCTCATCGTCTGTGGTACCGTTGTGCATGCCATCATCATTCATGCCATGATCGGCTGTGACAATGATCTGGTAACCAAGTGATGTCCAATAAGGCAATGCATGTGCTAACAGCATGTCAGCTGCTATAGCTCGATTACGATAAGCCGCAGAATTGCCGCTATGTTTATGACCTTCGTCGTCAATGTTCATCGTATGAAGGTATAAGAAATCGGGCTTAGCGGTTTGTAGAAGATGCTGGGCATCTGCAAATAGGTGCGAGTCCGGATAATGGTCCTCCCAATAAAAGGTTCCGTGCTGGATCGGAAGATCTGTGTTCCATTGGTAGCGGTCTGTCATAGGATTAAACGGTGCTTTGTTATACAGTTCACTGACCCAGTGATAGGCAGCGGTTGCATTGGTTAAGCCATGCTGTCGTGTGAGATGGAACAGACTTTGCTCATGAGACAGTCTAACGGTGTGGTTTGTCGTAATGCCATGTCGGTAGACAGGTGTGCCTGTGAGCAGTACTTCATAAAGCGGTCTAGAAAGGCTCGGCAGCTCGGATTTGACCTTGAATCTTGCCGCTAAGCCGTTTTCAACAAGATGATGCATGTAGCCCAACTGCTGGACGGCCGTGCTGTATTTCAGGCCGTCTAGCATAATAAAGATAAGTTGATTTGTTAGCATATTATTTAACATGAATAAGTACCTGTTCCTGCCATAGCTGCGGAAGCTGCTTGGTCGTTGCTTCCCACGCTTTCATATCTTTGACTGGGCGAACATTTTGGTACATTTCACTTGGTAGCAGCTTGTTCTTGGCGTCATCTGGCAGCTTGGCATTCTCACGAATAGGTCGCGCGTAACCACGCGCCAGATTGGCTTGACCTTCGTCAGATAAGATGAATTCACGAGCAAGCATCGCGGCATGCGGATGTTTGGCATATTTATTAATCAGTGTTGTGTAACCACTAATGACAGAAGCTTCGGCAGGGATAGTGACTTCAAAGCGATTTTTATCGATTTGGTCACGATAATTTAGGGCGTTGAAGTCCCACAGGATACCAACTTCGACTTCACCCTTTTCGAGATTAGCCACACTTGAATCAATAGGATTAATACGTCCTGCCTTGGCCAGTTCTGCAAAGAAATCGATACCAGGCTGGATGTTCTTCTCATCACCACCGTTAGCAAAAGCAGCTGCAAGTACGCCAAATTGAGCTTGGTTGGCTTTCATCACGTCACCGACAGATACTTTATAACCGCCATTTTTCAGGTCTGCCCATGATTTTGGAGGAGAGGCAACTTTATTTTTATCTGTAATAAATGCAAGTGAGCCCGTATAACCAAGCAGCCAGTGGCCTTCTTCGTCTTTAGCCCAATCCGGGACATCGTTCCAATAGGAAGTCTTGTAAGGGAGAGTTAAACCCTTTTCTTTGGCTAATGGACCAAACGCAATCCCAACATCTCCGATATCTGCTGTTGCATCATCTTTTTCCGATTCGAACTTCGCCAGTTCTTCGGCACTCGACATGTCTGTATCAATATGCTTCAAGCCGTATTTCTTGTTCAGATCGTTCCATGATTGCACCCAGTTTGCCCACGTATCCGGCATTCCGACAGAATTCACTTCACCTTCGCTTTTTGCCTTCTCTGTGATCTGTTCTAGCGTAAGCTTGGATGTATCCAGACTCTCGCTGCTAGTGGAACCGCTGGTGCATCCTGTCAACAACATGATCGAGACGAGCAATACAGTGGAACAACGAATGATAAATGCGTTTTTCATGTGTGGACTCCTTTGATTTAAGATGTTTGGTTGTGTTGCTTTGTAAGGCATACATCTTGTCTTTACCTTCACAATCGTAAATCATCAAAGTTAAACGGGTGTCATCTGGGCATAAAGGGTTTGTAAACACACATTCTGTAAGCGCTTTCTATACATGTATGAACATTGGGTGTAAATATTACCAGCCGGACAGCGTTCCACATATAAATAAAGATGTTGGGAGATGTAGGGCTGTTATTGCATACGATAGCAGCACAACTAGTTCGGTAACTTTGCTGAGGAAAAAGGTGCTCAATAGATTGATTAGAACACATAAGAAACTACAGCAGACAGAAGATAGAAGCTATCATATATAAATATTCATCTTCATTCTTGGCATTGTGATTAGTTAGACGATGAGGGAATGCGCGGTTGGATAGGTGCGAGAAATTCAAAATTTTTCGATCAAAAAAACGGACTGCCGTCAGGCAATCCGCACGAGATCATAATTATGGTTTGCTCATCTTTCCCCTTTGATCGAAATGATACAGTTCGCGCATAGATTGGTTGCACTTGGCTGATCACCGTTACAGATTGGCCGTCAAAGCGGGAACAAGCTCCTGCAAATATCTCCAATGATTATTCATATGAAAAATGGCTTAATTTAAAGGGGTCAGTGGTCATACGCAGATACCTTTAACGTCATAACGCGATCAGGAGCTTGACGTGGTTGTAATTGTAACGTGACAGGCTGCAGATGCGAGCGGGACGCTTCTTTGATGAGCAGCTGTTGGGCATGAATACGCAGCTGCGGTTTGGTTTTCTGCTTTAAATAGCTGCCATCGGGCAGCAGATAACGGCTTTTGACATTATCTTTCATATAGAGGGACAAAATGTCCATAATACGGTGCTTTAATTCAGGAAGCTCAATCGGAAACATCGCTTCTACACGCCGATCCAGATTACGCGGCATCCAATCTGCGCTGCTCAGGAAGGTCAAGTCTTTTCCGCCATGATGGAAATAAAATATACGTGTGTGCTCCAGAAAGCGTCCGACAATACTTTTGACTGTAATATGCTCACTTAGGTCTTTGACGCCGGGTCGCAGACAGCATACTCCACGTACAATAAGATCAATACGCACACCAGCTTTGGACGCTTTGTAGAGAAGGTGGATCAGTTTGACGTCAACCAGCGCATTCATTTTTAACATGATTCGTCCCGTTCCGCCTTTTTTGACGACGTCGATCTCATATTCAATCAATTGCTCCAAACGTTTGCGGAGGAACAAGGGAGCGATTGAGCACTTGTTCAAACTGGAAGGGACGGAGTAGCCGGACAACATGTTAAAGATGGTGGAGGCATCACTCCCAATCTGGGCATTCACAGTCAGAAGCCCCATATCGGTATAGAAGTTGGCCGTCACATCGTTATAGTTGCCTGTACCGAGATGGACATATCGACGTATGCCGGTTTCTTCGCGGCGGACGATCAGAAGCATCTTCAGGTGTGTCTTCAGGCCAACAAGGCCGTATATGACATGGCAGCCTGCCTGTTCAAGCCGCTTGGCCCAATGAATATTGTTCTCTTCGTCGAAGCGCGCTTTGATCTCTACTAGCACAGTAACCTGCTTCTTGTTCTCGGCTGCTTCAATCAGGGCTTGGATGATAGGTGAATTGCCAGATACGCGATAAAGTGTCTGCTTGATGGCAAGTACATCCGGGTCTTTAGCGGCGCGTCGGATTAGATTAACAACTACGCCAAAGCTGTCGAATGGATGATGAAGCAGCCGATCCTGTTCTCGAATCCATTCCAGCAGGTCAACCTCACGTTCATGCGGCATAGGTGGCTGGAATGGGGCGTCATGCAGATGGTCATATCCTGTAAGCTGCGTGATCTTATTCATAAAAGTCAGATCAAGCGGACCATCAACGTAATTGATGCCTGCATCAGGATCGTCTTCTCCATCTTGAGTAATCATGCGGATCATCTCTTTACTTGACTCAGCTTCCACCTCAAGTCTGACCACATTACCCCATTTTCTCATTTTTAACGATTGCTCGATCTCTTTCAGGAGATCTTCTGCACCGTCCTCGTCTATATCAAGATCAGCGTTTCGTGTAATACGGTAAGCTTTTATCTCGGTAATATCATAGCCGCTGAACAACATATCCATATGCATTTTCATCACATCTTCCAAAAGCACAAATTCCCGCCCTTGGCCATGTGAAGGGAGCTCTACTAATCGAGACAGTACTTCAGGCACAGCTACGGTAGCAAAAGCGGTTTCGCCATCTTCGGGGTCTTGCACGAGCAGGCCGATATTCAGACTCTTGTTCTGAATGAGTGGAAACGGTCTACTCTGGTCGACGACCATAGGGGTTAGGACGGGAAAGATATGCTCCGTAAAATAACTTTTTAGAAATTGTTTCTCGGGTAAGCTTAAGCGGTGCGCTCTCTTCAGGTGTACTCCTGACTCACGGAGCTTGGTGCGCAGATGCTCATACAGCTTGTATTGGTCTGCTACGATCTGCCGTGCGATCTGCTCGATGCCTCGCAGTGTATCCTGTGGCGTTGATCCGGAGTGATCCTGTTTATGGTAATCGGCTAATATTTGATCAACAACGGATGCTGCGCGCACCATAAAAAATTCATCTACATTGGAGCAGCTAATCGCCAGAAACTTACACCTTTCCATTAATGGATTTGACTTGTCATAGCCTTCTTCCAATACGCGCCGATGGAAGGCGAGCAAGCTCCATTCTCGATTAATCAGTGTCTTTCGCATCGTATCACTCCTTACCGGAAGTTAGGGTTTTAGACGGATCGGGTATCCGCTTATTTGTTCAAAGGATGGGCTTTCCTGCATAAAGGCCCAAGTTTCCAGTTCAAGGCTTCCTTCGTAAAGGGGCTTCACTTGCAGATATTCTCCATGCTGCCAAGTTATCTTAATGTCTTGCACTTTCTGTCTATGGGAACAGTCCAAGGCATCAGCCAACTTAAGTAGGGAAGTGAGTCGAGCCAAAGCGATATTTTCTTCAGTGGACAGTTCCGGTCGAATAGGTACCATCGTGCCACGGGGATGATAGAGTGCGATGCTCGCAATAATCTCTTTCTGCTTGTCCGTTATCCCTAACATGTCCATCGATTTCAACATGTGATAGGAATTAGCTGCGTGTCCTTCTTGTGAAATGTGCTTGCCAATATCGTGTAAAATAGCTGCCAGTTGGAGGCATAGTTCGTATGATGCGTCTAAATGAAAAGAAGCGTTGCACTTGTGCAGGAGCTTCGTTGCTAGTTCTTTGACTTTTAAAGAATGAGCGATGTCAAGCTGGTAGCGCTCAGCCGTATGGAGAGCTGTTGCTATCATATCTGCGACATAAGTATCGCTCAGCGTACCGTCGGACCATTCCGCTGCGAGTTGATGCAGCACGCCATGTCTCAGCGACAGGTCAGGAATCAAAACATGCTCCGCAGCTGTTGCTTTCCATAACTCGGACATAATAATGCTGGTCGGAATCATCTGGTCAGCACGCTCTTCATCCAACTGAAACTTGTGAGCTAGCTTAAAGGTGCCGGACTGAATAATATCGCGGTGATATCGATTAAACACATCAGTACTCATGCCACGGACGTCAAGCACTAGCTCATGTGTGCGTTGAACCAAGGAAGCCGTTTCTCCACCTAACACAAGATAATGGGGGAGATTATAGGCTTGTATCCGCTCATGCAGCATACCAAGCTGGCTTTCGATGTATTGCTGCAATACTTCTGTATATTGAAGCGATTCCCCCCGGAGGGAATCGAGAATTTCTTTCAGCTTAAGAGTGCCGATTCTTACATGGTCAGAGAAACGGAGCTTGCCATCGGCAAATACGCTCATTTGCACCCCTGCGCTGCCTATCTCGACCATGAGCAGGCCTTCTGCTCGTAGGGTCGGCATAGCTGTCAAGCCATAATTCAAAGATTGATAGGTCAAAAATCGTTCAACCGAACGATCGATGAGCTCTACGTCCATCTGTGTTGCCTGACGGACATGTTCCAAAAAATATAAGCTGTTGCTGGCTTCTCTAACTCCGCTAGTGGCATAAGCACGGTAATGCCTTACGCCGTAATCCTTCATCAACTGTGACATATGCTTGAGAGAGCGACACACGCTAAACATGGCCTCAGGTCGGATCCGCCCATTTGTAAAGGTGTCATCGCCGATGGGAGAGTCTAGTCTGACGTCCTCAAGCACCCGAAGCTGCCCTGGGCCCTCTATCTCTGCAATGAGCATCTTTATCGCATTAGAACCAATATCGATTGCTGCGGCTATTTTCGGTTGACTCATCTGCACATCTCCTTAACCGATGTCTTGACTACGCAAAAAATGCCGAAATTTATCAACGTATATGAGATACTCGGCTTATGCGTCTTTAAATGTAGATTAATGCATCTTTCCTATGCAGGTCATAGATTTACAAATACTTAATATGAATGTGTAAATCATGATGAAAGCATTGGACGTACTTAAATAAGGATAAGAGGAATAGCGTGCGGACGCCTTGAATGAAAGCGGATATGACGGCCCTCTGTATGATTGCAGAGCGGGAGAGTATTTCATTGCTTGCTGGTTTCGATTACTGATGTCGGTTGAGGAAAGCAGGACAATGGAATGAAAGAAATGTACTAGCCAATGTGGGTGGGAACATAGAAACTTTATTACGTAGTGTATGCAGTAGGTAAGTAAACATTTATTAGAACCAAGCTGAAGCCGCTGGCATAGCTCATTTTATTTTACAGGCTTATATATAAAGAAAATGTAAATAAATAGATCATATAATGGTCATTTGACGAAATACATGATTAAATGGTTCGTAACGCAGCAGGGCTGTACAAGGATCATAGACCGTAAGTTTATTAGCGTCAGGAGTGAGGGTATATGACAAATTTGCAGTTGGCCCGAGGGAGTCAGCCGCTTCGACATATCGGTATCGTAGATGTTGGTTCGAATTCGGTCCGCTTTATGTTAGCAGAGGTTCATTCGGATTTATCTTTTCAGGTTGTAGATCAATGGAAGGAAGTGCTTCGACTCGGGGATGAATACGATGAGCTTGGAGCAATTCCAGAGCATAAATGTGATCATTTGATCTCAACGCTACTCTTATTTAAACGTCTAGGCGAAAGTTATTTGAATTGTGAAATAATAGCTGTTGCTACGGCTGCGCTGCGCAAAGCGACCAATCAGGAACTTATTTTGCACCGAATTAAAGAAGAAACAGGTATCCAGCTCAGTATCATTAGCGGTGAAGCGGAAGCTTATTTGGATTACTTGGCTGTAATATCAACAATGAACGTTAAGGATGCGCTCATGCTTGATATTGGTGGCGGCTCACTCGAATTGGTATGGATTGAGAATCGGGAGATGAGAGCAAGCATCAGCTTGCCCGTAGGCGCGCTGACACTTGCAGGGGAATTCGATGTCAGAGATCAGCTGTCTGCGGAAGAAGAAGACAATTTGACTGCTGCCTCGTTGCAGTGGCTTGAACAGGTTCCATGGCTGGAGAGAACCAAGGGACTTCCTTTAATTGGCGTCGGGGGAACGATGCGTACGATCGCTAAGATGGACAAGGCAGAGCGCCGATATCCATTTGACTCGCTGCATCATTACGAAGTGGTTTCTAATGACGTACTGAACTGGCATGAACGATTAAAGGGAATGTGTCTTGCTCAAAAAGAGGCTGTACCAGGATTGGCAAAGGACCGGGCAGATATTATAATGGGCTCGTTTACCCTTGTATCGGTGTGGATACGTGCTCTTCAGATTCCCAGGCTGCTGGTTAGTGCCAAGGGAGTCAGAGATGGGGCGCTGTTTGAAGTGCTGCGTAAAGAAGGTCTGAGCATTGACGAGCCGCTGATGTTCTCGGTGCACAACCTGATGCATCGACTGCATTTAAATGAGCGACATGCCTATCAAGTGGATAAACTAATGGACATGTTGTTTGACCAACTTCAGCCGCTGCATGATCTTGGGCCAGAATGGAAACGAATCGTGAGAACAAGTGCTTTGCTGCATGACTCAGGGATTGCGATCCATCACTTGGAGCGGGAGCGTCATGCTTTTTATATGATTATGAATGCAGATTTGTATGGCTTAACACCGAGAGAAGTTATCTTGAGCGGGTTAATTGCTTCCATGGATCGTAAGCAGAAGCTGAACGAATCTTGGAAAGCTTATGACGCTTTGCTGCTGCCTCAAGACAAGCAGGCAGTACGGGTGCTGGGGCTGCTCCTGCGATTGGCGGTCGGTTTTGACCGCATGCGGACGTCATCGGTAGAATCGATTCGCTGTGAAATACACAGACAAGATGTTGTTCTGCATGCGCGGGCGGATACGCCGCTGCTCCTGGAGGTATCGGAGGCGTATTCGCTGCGAGCCAGCTTCCGTAAGTGGCTGAAGCATGATCTGGTCATCGTAGCCGATGTAATACCACGAGGCGATAGACGATATAACCAGGCGGTAGACCAAAGAAAGACTGCCGAGCATACAGACTAAAACAAAGCTCTCGAGTCAGACTAACTCGAGAGCTTTGAAGCTGCTGCCTTTTATTTTAACGTTCCCAGATTGGATCTTCAGCCACAATTGGACGATTCTGCTCCAGCGACAGCCCTGTCTCATAAGAACGATTGCCGATTGCCTTGATCAGGTTGGCAAGTGCGTTTGACGGTACTGCGTCAGCAATCGTACCTTCTTCTGGCTTAAAAGAATCTTTCCAATATGCCAAAGCCGCCGCAATAGCGGATGAAGCATCACTCGCAGCTGTCTCCCACATGTCCCAAATACTTGTCGTGTAGGTTTCACCCGAGCCCGTAGGGTCAAGCCACGGGCGATTCGCCTCGTTCATGACATCATAGTGGGCAACCCTGCGCTTGTATACAAGCGGTTCGGTTTGCCCAAAGGTGATGACCCGCTTCCAGCCGCGCGGGTCATGGAACAGCTTCTGCGCGCCAATCATTGCGCGATTCGCTTCATTCCATGCTTCGCGGCGAACAAGGCCGCGATACGCAGCGTAGTGGCGCTCCGTCATCCGCTCGAAAGCGTCGACGACCGCCTCAGGAAACGATCCGCCGGTATCAATCTCTTTCCACACCGGCGTGTTCCACGTCTCAAGCCCAAGCTTACGCTTGACGACATGCGTATCCATCAGCACTTCGAAGCGCTGATGGTCCCATTTTCGCGAGCCGGAACGGGAGAAGACGTAGGGATGCATGTTGCGATCGAGCACGTGATGAAGCATAAAACCAAGCATATAGACGGACCTTTGGCGATCTTTGGGGTCTGTCTCGGTTATAAAGTCCAGCAGGACAGGCCCACAATGTTCATTGTGCATCAGGCTTCCTACCAGGTTCATCGTTTTATCTGTCTGCCAGGGGAGAAAGTGATGGTAAAATAAAAAATCAGGTCCTTGGCAGCCCATATTAAAGAGTCTGAGATCAGAGGGGGATTGAAGCCAAGTGTCTAATCCAGCCGCTCTCATGGCCTCCTGTCCAAAAATGAGATGTGTCCAAATATTAGGCATTCCGGTCCTCCTTTAATACATATGTATTACATTAAAATGAGTTTGTACACTATAGGCATAACGATGAAGGCCATATATAAAGTTGTCAATGTTTTTATATTCACAATACCATAAAAGATTCCGTAAAAGTGTTGAGATTCATGCGATAAGATGCTAGATATGCCTTTTTTATATACGAGCAGATGGAGTGTTCAAACTAAACTTTTATTTGACAAATAATCTAAAGTTTATACACCCGCAAGGGGTGGCTTGATAAAGCGTTTCCATGTAAACTGATAGGGTCAGAACGATAAGGTTAACGGTACCACCGTTCCTTGCGTAAGCGTTCTCTTTTATATGTTAAATTACGTAGCTAGGGCGTCCTAAAGACCGCGCGCATGAATGCTAACGGAGAGTACCCTATCAGCATAGCCAGGCACTCTATTTATACCTACTCACAAATATACTTTTCAACCTATAGAAAAATGGAGGAAACATCATGGAACAATTCCGCTTACCTAAGATTGACGTTCCCAAATTCGAACTGCCAGAGGCCGTAAAACGAGTACTGGCAGAAGCAGAGCAGGAGCTGGCGCATCGACCGAAGCTCTTAAAATTGTTTAAAAACTGCTTCCCAAACACGTTAGAAACAACAACGAAGCTGTTAGATGACGGCACGACTTTTGTATTGACAGGTGATATTCCTGCCATGTGGCTGCGTGATTCCGTTGAGCAGGTGATCCATTATGTGCCGCTGGCTAAAGATGATGCCGATTTGCAGCGTATTATTGGTGGTCTGATCAAGCGCCATATGTATTATATCAATATAGATCCTTATGCAAATGCATTCAATGAAACAGCGAACGACTGGCATTGGGATGCAAATGATCAAACGGAAATGTCTCCATGGGTATGGGAGCGCAAATATGAGCTTGACTCGATGTGCTTTACGATCCGACTTGCTTATATGTATTGGAAAGAAACGGGTCGCACAGATATTTTTGATTCCAACTTTAAATCCGCTATGCGGAAAATTGTCGAAGTATGGAAGACGGAGCAGCGTCATTTCGAACAGTCGCCATACCGCTTTAATCGTGAAAATTGCCCAGAAATCGACACGCTTCGCAACGATGGCATGGGTATGCCGGTCAACTATACCGGAATGACATGGTCGGGCTTCCGCCCTAGTGACGATGCGTGTGATTTCCATTATAATATTCCGTCCAACATGTTTGCAGTCGTATCCTTACGTCAGATGCAAGAGATTGCTAAGTATGGATTCCGCGACGAGCTATTTGTTGCTGAAATGAAGAAGCTGGAGGGTGAAATTAACCACGGTATTCAATTGTACGGTGTTGTTAATCATCCGGTATACGGTAAGATATATGCTTATGAAACAGACGGCTTTGGCAACCAGATTTTGTTGGATGACGCTGGTACGCCTAGCTTAATGTCCATACCGTATTTGGGATATGCTTCGGAAACAGATCCGATCTATCAAAATACGCGCCGCTTTATTTTAAGCAAAGAAAATCCGTACTATTTTGAAGGCAAAGCTGCCAAAGGAATAGGTAGTCCGCATACACCAGATGGATATGTATGGCACATGGCATTGTCTATGCAAGGCTTGACGGCTTCAACAGATGAAGAAATGGTCGAGATGATCAACCTGCTTGAAGCGACGGATGCAGATACTGGCTTTATGCATGAAGGCTTCCACTCAGATGATCCTTCCATCTTTACACGTGCATGGTTTGCATGGTCCAACAGCTTGTTCTCACAGCTCGTGTACAAAGCGATGAAGCGTGGTCTGCTTAAATAGTTGTCCAGAAACATCATCGTGAGCTTAGCGATTCAGAAGTAGGACATGTCTGGATTTGTAACGATTCGAAATAGGGCGAGGGGTTCTCGTCCTATTTCTTCATTCCTCCACTTAGATTTGACTTCGTCCAGGTATTACTTGGCTAATTTCCATTCTTTAGTTCATCGAACACCCATTTTTCACGAATAATTGCTTGTTGATCTGTAATAAGGGCTTGTTATTGCAGCTTTTTCACATAATAATATAAAAACGAGTAGTGCTTTCTGAAACGTTTTCAGTATAATAGTCTTAGAGTTTCTGGGTGTATGAGGACGGTTTGATTTTGTCGAATATACTCCCTTAGTGTCGGAAAGGGGCGAAAGCTACAGATATGAAAGCCGAATGGATTCAGCCTTTTTTACAATCGGCGTGCAATGTGATCGAACAGATTGTACAGGTTCGTCCTGAACGTGGGGAGCTTGAAATGTTATCTTGGAGCGGCGCACATGATCTACGTATTCAATTCAATCTGACTGGACAGATGACCGCTCATGTCGCATTCGGCTTAAATGAAGGTGCTGCTCTCAAAATGGCCTCGGCTATGATGGGGGGCTTCCAATTGGAGGCTCTGGATACGATGGGGGAGAGTGCTATTTCCGAGCTTGGCAATATGATAAGTGGTAATGCGTCCACTTTATTGTATAATCAAGGTATTCACGTTGATATTACACCTCCGCAACTGCTGCTGATCGGGGCAGCGCCGAACTGTGGTTCAACGGCGATGACGGTGCCGTTGCACGTGCGGGACATTGGGCGATTTGATATTATGATGCGTATTGGTTAGAGAGGTAGAGACCGAGATGGATATAAAAGGATCAGTCGTTGTCATAACAGGTGCTTCAAGCGGAATTGGTGCTCTAACCGCCCAACTTGTCGCTGAAGCGGGAGCAATACCAGTTCTGGCAGCGCGTTCTACAGATAAGCTGGCACAAGTGTCTGCCCGAATACAAGGACAGCATGAATGTGTTCAACTCGATGTTACTAATGCGGAAGAAGTTGAGCATGTCATGGCACGGATCATAGAAACATATGGACGTATTGACATTTTGTTGAACAATGCGGGCTTTGGCCTGTTTGAACGAGCAACTGATCTGACATTAGGTCAATTCGAAGCGATGATGGACGTTAATTATATGGGGACTGTCCGCTGTACGAAGGCAGTATTGCCTTCGATGCTGGAACGACGATCAGGCCGGATCGTGAATGTGGCTTCTATGGCGGGCAAGATTGGTTCACCCAAGTCATCGGCGTATTCTGCTTCTAAACATGCTGTACTCGGATTTACGAACTCGTTGCGGATGGAACTGGCAGGCACTGGGGTAACCGTGTCGGCCGTAAATCCGGGCCCGATAGATACACCATTTTTTGACGTGGCAGATCCGACGGGCCATTACGTGAACAATATCAAGTGGTTTATGATGCCTCCAGAACGTGTAGCCAAACGGATTCTTCGTGTGATGGAGCGCGGCACTTCGGAGGTGGACCTGCCATGGTTGGCTGCGGCAGGAACCAAGTTTATGCAGCTGTTTCCGCGTATATCAAACCGCGTTGCAGGCAGGATGCTGAATAAGAAATAACGCGCTGCTTACATAACAAGAGTCCGCTGTCCTGACGGGAAGGCGGACTCTTTACATATGTTATGAAAGAGGTGCATATGTGGTTGCGCAGCGGACGTACATCTGTCGGCGGCTATTACCCTAAACTTGGCTTGTCGGCGCATGGCGATTCGTTTGATCTTTCCCCAATCGGTCCACACACCGACATGTATAAAAATTTGTCAAAGGATTGAGACAGCTAAGTGTTTCCGTTGGTCGGGTGAGCCTTCTGCTGGGCCTCATGCAATGACTTTACTTGCTCAAAGATTGTGCGAATAGCGGCCTTTGCTTCAGGGTGCTGCTCGTTCCAATGGCGAGTCAGGTGGGGCATTGTTTTGTGAATATGACTAAACGTAGCCCATACTTTAAGCATTTGTATGGTCTGTTCATCGTCCTTGCCTGTTAAACGCTCGCTGTAGGTGAGCAGCAACTGCTCAAACGCTTCATTTATTGTATCGTTCCATATTTTATCCATGTTATAACTCCTTTGTTAAGATGAGTGACATGTTCAGGCTAACATAATTGGTCAACAGATGAAAGTTGGAGGAAACGTCGGAATTCGTTATAATGAGACGAAGAAGACAAGCGATCAGGTATTGCTTCATAGAGAGGAAAGAGTGATGTGACCGTTTCATTTACTGATTTACAAGTTGACGCGGGCTTGGTAGAACGCCTGCAAGCCCGTGATATCCATACGGCTTCTCCGATTCAGGCAGAAGCGATTCCAGCAGCGCTGCAAGGCAAAGATGTGCTGGCACAATCCCAGACAGGAACAGGCAAGACATTTGCCTACTTGCTGCCGCTTATTATGAGATTGCAAGCGGATGAGAAACGAACGCAGGCTGCCGTGATTGCACCGACACAAGAGCTGGCGATGCAGATTGTACGTGAAGCGGAGGCGCTTCTGGAGGGCAGCGATACGATTGTGCAGCCGCTAATTGGCGGTGCTGCGCTGCATCGTCAGGTGGACAAGCTGAAGCTGCGTCCGCAATTAGTGGTGGGAACGCCTGGACGAATCCGCGAGCTGGTCGAGATGAAGAAGTTGAAAATTCACGAAGTGAACACAATTGTAGTGGACGAAGTGGATCATGTTTTACAAAAGGGCGGAGCCAGCGATACGGACATTATACTGAATCGTGCGAAACGCGACCGCCAGTTGTTGTTCTTCTCTGCTACGCTGCCGGCAGATGTGAAGCGGCTCGCCGAGAAGTGGATGCACGAACCCGTTGCTATCGGCATCGAGCCAGATAAGCGGGTTGCTGATTCGATCGAGCATCTCTTCTTTGTCACGGAAGAACGTGACAAGATCGACCTGCTGCGCCGATTGGTTCGACATTGGAAGCCGAAGCAGGCTATCGTCTTTGTGAACGATTCGCAGATGATTGGCGAATGGGAGTCGAAGCTTAGTTATACACAGTTGTCCGTTGGCTCGCTGTACGGCGATGCCCCGAAGCAAGAGCGAGTGAACGTGCTCCGTCGCTTTCGCGAGGGCGAGTTCCAACTGCTGCTTGCCACGGACGTGGCTGCACGGGGGCTTGATATTCCCGAGCTGCCATACGTGTTCAGCCTGCAGCCTGCTCTGAATGCGGAGCATTATGTGCACCGTTCGGGACGTACAGGTCGTATGGGACGACAGGGAGTGTCGGTAAGTATCATTACGGAACGTGAACGCTTTATTATACGCAAGTTCGAACGTGAGTTGCATATTCCCATTAAGGAACGCAGCTTCTATGATGGTCGTATTTCGGAAGCGGAAGCAGACCATCTCCGTGCAAAACCACGTACTGCCAAGCCATCCTTTACATCCGACAAGCCGTCGCGTGAGAAGGTTGTTCGGGACAAAGGCTCCAATGGTCGTCACCGTGACCGTAAGAACAAGGGGGCGCCGAAGTGGCTGAAGGAAAAGCAAAATCAACCGAAGCCTGAATAAATGTGTAGAAGCTGTCCGCTGCGGAAAAAGATAAGCAGCAGGACAGCTTCTATCTTTGGTCGGTAGCACGCTAGGGTCGATCTGTCAGTTTAGCTGACCCCCAAAATACCAGGCCTCTTTCCGTGATTGTAAGATCATCATCTGTTTATCTGACAATTATTCTAATCTGGTTAGAATGCCAGGTCTTTTTTTAGTGCGATATTGAACTCATCTTTTTATGTTGGTATCAACAGCTTGAAGCCTGATGTTCATCATTTCGCCGTAATTTTCATCGATAACCGACTCTACTCTACTCCCGCAATTAAATATTGCTGGACTTTTTGTTGTTCTTCCCTTGATACACCTACCCAATTGGGCATTCAGAACAGTGCGTTCATATAATAACAAATTTATGATATTCCTCGTTGTAGCTGGGGATGTTGCATTCTATCAGATCAGATAAAAGTGAAGATATGCTAGAGTTAGGATACCTATATTACGGTTCTGTAGTTGAATATTGGAAAATAGCTCTTTATACTGGTATATAAGTGGGAAAAGGAGGAATAGAAGTTGTTGCGATTACATAAGGGTTGGAAAGCATTGTTAGCGAGTATAATGGTGATTGTCTTATTAAGTGGTTGTATGGGTGAGAAGTCCGTATTGGAGAAAATGCCGGAGAATGGCGGCAAGCTAAAAGTGATGTATTGGGACGAGGAGCAATTCTATCGATCTTTTGGCAACTATTTTAGCATCAAATATCAGAATGTTGATTTTGAAGTTGTTAGTATGAATTCCATGTTTGAACAAAACCAAGAGAAGGAAAATGAGAAAAAAGATCCGGATCAACGGCTGCTTGAATTTATCGATAAAGAAAAGCCGGATGTCATTATGTTGAGCCAAGAGCAAATATCAAAATTGGTCGAGAAGGGCAAGTTATATAATCTGGACCCGATTATTGCTCAGGAACAAGTGGACATGAAAGATATGCTGCCAGGTATGATTGATATGTTCCGTGAACTTGGGGGCGGCGGTTTGTATGGCATGGCGCCATACTATTATACGCAGGTTGTATACTATAATGCGGATTTATTTAAGAAGCAAGGGATCGACCTACCTAAACATAAGATGTCATGGGAAGAACTGCTGAACTTGGCTGCGCGCTTTAATCAAGGATCTGGGGAAGATCAGATGTACGGCATAGCCAACCAGTTCTCAGACAGTTCCCAACTGTTAATGAACATCGCTCAAGCTTCTAATCTGCAGGTATTGGATGCGCGGGGCGAGAAAGTACTGCTGAATTCAGATGGATGGAAACATTCGTTTAAGCTGGTAGCGGATGCGATCCGCAACAAAGCCTATAAAGCGGCAAAACCAGATAGCAACGGCAATTATATGGGATCTGATCAAAATGAATTTATGCAGGGCAAAGCCGCGATGGCCTTGGAAAGCTCATGGTATGCCAACAATATTGTCAATATGAACAGATACGGCAACAATAAAGAGCTCAAGCCGTTTGAATGGGGAATGGTGACGATGCCTGTAAATCCGGCCAAGCCAGATGAGTCGCCATACATTAGTTTTTATAATATTTTTGCTATCCATCAAGACTCGCCTAATAAACGTCTGGCTTGGGAGTTCCTGAAATTTATGAATGGCCCTGAGATGGCTAAGGCTGCCTCCAAGACGATAAGTGGGGAATTACCAACCCGCACGACCTACTTTAAAGAAATTAGTGGCAAGAGCGCGGAAGCGTTTACGATGTTAAAGCCTTCTTCAGCTGCCATTAATATGTATCGTGCATTTGAAAATAATAAAGTTCCGCAGGACTTCTACGGCAACCTCAATACATCCATACTGAAAGCTATTGATGATATCGTAGGTAACAAAGCGAGTGTAGATGAGGCGTTAGCTGCACTGCAGCAGGATTTACAGTCCAAGCTGGATGCAAGTAAGAAGAAAGCGGCAGAACAACCAACCAAAAAGTAACCAGGAAGAAAAGCCATGATTGCATGAATTGCAATTGTGGCTTTTTTATGTTGTTCAGCGAGTGGGGAGAGATCATTATTTCTTAATACTTTTATGAAATCCTTAAATAGTTCTTAACCTTCTATTAATATCATAATTTTCATGTTTTTATGTGGTACGATTTGATTCATTGCCGGGTCTATAACTGACATTTCAAGCTGAAGAAAAGTCGTGTGTGAGGATGGATTGAGTTAAAGGAAGAAAAGAAAATAGATAGATCATAACCATTCAGGTGTAAAATAAAGGAGGAACTACAGTTGTTGCAATTACATAAGAGTTGGAAGGTCCTGTTGGCAAGTATGATGATCTTGGTGTTATTAAGTGGATGTATGGGTGAGAAGCCAGTGTTGGAGAAAATGCCAGAGAATGGTGGCAAGTTAAAAGTTATGTATTGGGATGAGGAGCTATTTTACCGATTTTATGGTAATTTCTTTTCTATCAAGTATCAGAATGTTGATTTTGAAGTCGTTAATATGAACGCCATGGATGAGGAGAATCAGGATAAGGAATTCAAAGATCCGAATCAGAAGCTGCTGGAATTTGTTGAGAAGGAGAAGCCAGATATCATCATGTTAGATCAGGAGCAGCTGCCTAAGCTGGCTGAGAAAGGCAAGCTATATAATCTGGATCCGATACTCGCACAGGAACAGGTGGATATGAAAGATATGCTGCCAGGTGTGATCGATATGTTCCGCGAGCTCGGAGATGGCAATTTGTATGCACTGACACCTTACTATTATGGTTCAGCGGTTTACTACAACGCAGACTTATTTAAGGCGCAAGGTGTCGAACTGCCAAAACACCAAATGTCATGGGAGGAGCTGTTGAATCTTGCGGCTCGTTTTAATAAAGGTTCTGGGGAGGACCAGACGTATGGGATTGCCAATCAGTTTTCAGAAAGCTATGATTTTTTGATGGATGTGGCTCAATCGACTAATTTGCAAGTACTGGATTCTCGTAATGAGAAAGTGCTGCTACATACAGACGGCTGGAAAAACTCATTTAAACTGGTGACGGATGCTATACGGAACAAAGCCTATAAACTGCCAGAGCAGAACAACAATGGCGGGTACTCGAGTTTTAACAACAACGAGTTTATGTCAGGCAAAGCGGCAATGGCTATGGAAGGTTCATGGTTTATTTACAATATTGTAAATATGACCAAATATGAGAAAGATAATAAGCCGTTTGAGTGGGGCATGGTGACGATGCCTGTCAACCCGAGTAGACCAGATGAGTCGCCATACATTAGCTTTAATGGGATTTATGCCATAAACCAAGACTCACCTAATAAGCCTCTGGCATGGGAATTTTTGAAGTTTATGAGTGGACCAGAGATGGCTAAGGCAGCCTCCAAGAACTTAGGTGACCTTCCGATTCGTACGACATACTTAAAAGAAATTGGTGGTAGTGGTAAGAGTGCGGAAGCCTTTACCATGCTGAAGCCAAGTTTAGTACAAAATATTCGGAATTTTAGAAATAAAGATGTACCCAAAGATTTTGAAACCACTATTCGCACTTTGGTGGGACAAGCTATTGATGATGTAGTTGCCAATAAGAAAAGTATTGATGAAGCATTGGCAGCAATACAACAGGAGCTGCAGATGAAGCTGGATACGCACCGTAATGCTGCTGAGAACAGTCCAAAGAAGTAATCTATAACCGATGCACCTGATGGTGCTTCATATAAACCCGTAGGATGCACTTAAGTTAAGTACTATGTCCTGCGGGTTATTTGTGTTGTTTTGTTGAACTTATACAATACAGTTCTATTAATAGAGGTGTGCTGCTCAAAATGGAATCTGTTCTCATATACAGATTTTGGATGGTATTGTATGTTCAGAGAGAAGGTACAAGATCGATAATTTTCATGAAGAAGAACTATAGGAGAAATTCGATGAAATATCTTAAAAGAGGAATGTTTATTTTGTTATTTGTGCTACTTACCAGTCTTCCTTTGATTTTTGAAGTCTATGTCGATTATAGCAATAAGAACATAATTAAAATTGGTCTGGAAAAATTATATAAAGAGTATTGCAATGAAGTTGTGGAAGTTACGGTGAATGCAAACCTGATCCAAGAGAGTGGGTTTATGTTTGGATATAGGGAGCACAAGTTTTACGCAGTTACCTCTTCGAAGAGATTTCCTTCTGTTTCGGGTGACTATGGTAAGAAAAACATATTAATCTCGGAATTTGGATGTTCGAATGAGATGTTCAGACTAGATAAGGACTTACAGCGGTTTATTCCAAGAGAAAATTTTATGGAGGTGCATGATGATAAAGGAGGTATTCCGATTGAAATTATTTTTGTGTATGTGGAGATGTATTTGATCATTATAGTATCTTATGCAGTATTTTATTTTGTTAATAAAGTAAAAAATGTGATAAAACGAAGAAAACTGCGCCATAATAGCGACAGATTGTAGCAGTATCTCTATTGAATTATGAGGGAGAAAAATTAGACATGAAGTTTCTTAAAAGTGCAACATTTAAATTTATATTGATCTTTGTAGTGATCAGCTTACCCTTAATCACGGAAGTAGGTCTGCACTATAAAGCGAAGCATGATATTAAAGTAGGGTTGGTCAAGTTGTATAAAGACTATTGCAAAGAGGATGTAACTGTGGAGGTACAGGTTAAATTTATACAAAAGTTGACGATATTACCCGGTGGGCTACAGGAATATTGGATCGCGAATACGACATCCTCAAAAGTTCCACACCTAGAAGGCAGATATGGGAGAAAAGATATTTTACTTGAAGATTTTTTGTGTTTTCCTAATGATTTACGATTGAACAGACTGGAAAATAAATTTGAGATCAATACAAGTTGGAGTCGAGATGGAGAAGACAACGGCGGTATTTCAATATATTATTTGTACTTATACGGTGTGGTGTATTGTCTATACTTCTTGTCGATCGTGATATATGTGCTGTTCCGATTTATCAAGAAGTATCTTAAACGAAGACAGCATAATGTTAAAGATGACTGGATCTAAAAAGAGATCGAATACACTATACCTGCAAAAAGTTAATATTCGTGGATGTGTTATTAGTAACAATCATCAAATCCATTTAATTTATGAAATTGATAATAAAGGGAATAGGAACAATAGCCCGCAGGTGCACTTAAACCAGGTGCCACGACCTGCGGGTTATTTGTTTAATCTTGACTTAACCCCATATTCTCCAGTCCATAGTCTTCGATCTGAATAGCAATATCGTACGTGATCGGGATTGTGGAAAATACACGGTTCCAATCTCGTTTTACTTTATTCCAGACGTGAGGGTGCTGAATTCTAAGGGTCGTACTGAAATCAGCTACATCTGCCTTCGTCTTTTGCATTTCGTTTATAGTGTCTTGGATATAGGTTTTAGCTTCCGATATTATTTGTCCTTCCGATTGACGTACGAGCTGTATCGCATGTTTGGGATCTACTTTCAGGTTACGCCAATCTTCAGAAATACGCCCTGTTGACTGGATATGGATATGAAATGAAATTTTATCTCCTTGAACAATCGCGTTCATTTTAGATTTAATCCTTGATATTTCGTATATAAACTGGGTCTGATTGTTCTTATTACGGATCGTTAAGAGTCCCCCTTGCTTATGCCCTGTTATCCATGCCAAGCCTTGCGCGTGCTTTGGGCTAAAGAAGTTTGTTAATAGATGAGTGTTACCGTCAATAATGCCACCGCCGCTAAAAACGATGTTGCCCTCTTGAACATCAATGGTCTGTAAAATAAAGCTGGAGTTGCTTTGCAGCTTGGAAATTGCTTTTTGCAGCGTGAAAGTTGGCAATATTTTCGTGGAGCGGTATTGATTATCTGAGATGGACTTGATTAAATAGGAAGGAATATCTATTTTAGAGCTGCTTAAGGTACGAGCAGCATCCTCGCGAGCGATAAAGATAAGACAGCTCTCGCGGAATTCCTCATCCCGAAAAAATAAATTTAACAGCGTCTCCATCTCAATCCTTTCGGCTAATTTTCGCCCAATGACAATTACTTTTACGTGCTCTCCGGATACAGGCTTTGTTAGTAAAGACACTCTTCGCGTCAACTCATGTATTGAATCACCTATAGCTGTTATGTTGTGATAGGATTCGGACGGAGTACTAGCGCCAGCGCTGGAGCTTCCTCTAGTCTGGGTTGGAATGAGATTCTGGTATGTGACCTTCAATTTGTACGGTGGTGAAGCAGCTGATTGATCGCCATTCTCTTCGGTGACTAGATCGAATCCCGCACCAATTGAAAAGGTGAGGTCTTCAATCTTTTGACTATCCCAACAGCCGGTGTTTATATTTATGATGATCAAAAGGGCGAACAACAGCTTCCATTTACTGATTAAACTAGGATGTACGGCCATATCGAATATCCTTTCTGCAGAAGCTAACAAGCATCAACAGTACTGGCAACAGCAGCATAAAGTAATAGAGCATGTAGATGTATTTCAGCAAAGAAAAGACGTCATCTATATGGTTAGGAAGCATAGCTAGTATATAAATGACAGGCAGGGATACAAAAATCCAAATGGTTGGTTTAGACTGTGCTAGGAAAGTCTTTAATACTTCTACCATAAAAAAATGATAGAGGACATAAACCGTGAATATTTGCAAGATCCAAACCGTCAAGAGAAAAGAATCGTAGCGTTCAACGAGAACGCCTGTGTATTCAAAGGAACGGATTAAGGAGATCGTTGGCCAAGCGCTTATTTTGGCTCCATCTAACGTCAACCCGCCGATGACAATAACAGTTGTTAGAAAATAAACGATCGTTGGAATACCAACACCCACCCAAGCTGCATGATAAGCATTCTTCCATTGTTTCAGATAAGCAGGTAAGATGAGCAGCGCTTCAATACCAAGGAACGATTGAAACGTTTCCTTGACGCCTTTTAATACAGGTCCAAATCCTTTACCTAATACGGGACGCAAATTGTTAAGGTCGAACACTTTTAAGCTAAGTGCAAGACAAATCGCCAGTACAAAAAGAGTTAACGGTAAAATAAAAGTCAGCATGCGGGTGATCGCATTTAAGCCAGCAAATAGTAGATAAAGAGACACCGCCATCATGGCGATGATAATAACTGATTTGGGTGTTCGCTCGAGCAGGAACAGGTTCACCACTTCTGCCAAAATTCGCATCTCATAGCTGCATAATATGATAAAGTAACTTATTAATATCCCGTTAATGAACTTGCCAATCCATCTGCCCATAATAAGCTCCGTACATTCAAATAGCGTCATTCCGGGGAAACGTTTGCTAAACCAGAGCAGCAGGTAGCAGCAGCCTATTACCAGACACCCGCAAATTAGAATGGACAGCCATCCGTCAGGTGTATCCATAGCTAATGAGAGACTGCCAGGCAGCAGAAGGATGCTGGTGCCTAAAATGTTATTCGCCAGAAGTATGGCTATTTGCATCGCGGACAAGGACTGGGACCGTGTCTTCACATGTATCATCCTTTGGGCTTAGGATTAGGATCTTGGCGCACAGCATCCTTCGGGTGGTTCATTCTTGGCCGTCTCTTCAATAGGAACAGAGGAACTCTGATCAAAAAGTCCTTCCAATCTTTCAAACCAGCAGCTTGAGGCGGAGCTGTGGGCGAATCATAAGGAATACCAAAGCTATGAAGGCGGACGATGTGGGTGTACAGCATAATAAAAAATAACAGTACCCCATAGAGACCCAACGTTGCCGCACAAAACATGGCCACAAAACGTAAAATTCGAATCGGCATTCCGGCTTCGTAATGTGGAATAGCAAAAGAGGTAATGGCGGTCAAAGCGACCACGATGACCATAATTGGACTGACAATACGCGCTTCAACAGCTGCCTGGCCGATGACTAACCCGCCCACAAGACCCACTGTTTGTCCGACAGGTTTAGGTAGACGCAACCCTGCTTCTCGTAGTATTTCTATGGATATTTCCATCAACAGCGCCTCAACAATAGGGGGAAAAGGTACTCCTTCTCTGGTCCCCGCCATGGACACTGCCAGTTTGGTTGGGATCATGCCGTGATGAAAGGAAACAAACGATATATAGATAGCCGGCACAAACATCGCGATAAAGGCAGCAAGATATCGCAACATTCGAATAAGGGTACTAGGCAGCCAGCGCTCGTAATAATCTTCCGGGGACTGCAGCAGCATACTAAATGTCACAGGTGCAAGGAGTACAAAAGGCGTTCCATCCAGTAGAATGGCTATCCTGCCTTCCAGCAGCGCCGCAATGACTCGATCTGGCCTTTCCGTGTTTTGCATTTGTGGAAAGGGGGACAAGAAGTCGTCCTCAATGAGCTGTTCCAAATAACCCGATTCTGGCAAATCATCGATATCAATCGCTCGTATACGCCGATCCACTTCTGCCACTAATTCAGCATTTGCTAGGTCTCTTATGTATATAAGGGCGGCCTGAGTCTTGATCCGAGCTCCTAACTCATATGGTTGAATGGTTAAATTTCGATCTGCCGCACGAATTCGAAGCATAGAGATGTTATCCCCAATAGACTCCACGAAACCGATACGCGGTCCTCTGACCAACGGTTCGGAAATCGGTTCCTCGCTGTTTCTGCCATTGCTAGTTTTCACATCCATAACGAGTGTCTCTGTTACCCCATCAACAAGCAGAGCGACTGACCCACTAAGAAGCTTGGATACAACATCCTCGGAGTTAGGAGAAAGTTCTCCTTTGCATATCGGTATATAGGACTCGTGCAGCGTGGACAGTAATTGTTCCGGCTGCTTTGACAGGATTGAGCTGATAGAATCTCGGTTCTGCATGATAGGAGAAATAATAAAGTCGCTGATCATTTTTTCATCAACTAAGCCATTAATAAACAAGACAGCGCTATTACGGGAACTGTTGTCACATAACGTCAAATATCTGATGGTTAAGTCACTGCTATGGCCCAATTGGTTACAAACATAGTCGACATTTTGATGCAAAAAGCTGCTTATAGCTGGATTGTGCCGCTCATAATCGGCATTTGTCTGATTTAAAGACGAATCGCCAGCGGATGAATCCAATGTTGAATGTTGATTGCTGTTGTTATATAAATTAGCAGCTTGGTTGTATGGCATTCCTGACTGACGTTTCAGTTGTTTTAGCCACTGCATCAGCAGATACATCCCATATGGACCTGCAAAGATGACAATTGCGCCAGCCCATATGTCCCATTCCATGATTCTTGTTATGTTCATCTGCATCACCCTGCACCTAATATGCTCTTCAATTCATGCTGTCATACATGGTTGGCGGATGACCAGACTGTTCCTCATGGCAGTACGCGCGTGCGAATATTAAGGAACCATAAATGATAGCGTTCGCTTCCTCGCCCTTGGTTCGCTATAATACAGAAGAGAGGTGAATGGAAGATGAATCCTTTATTAAATGTACATCATCTTACTGGAGGATACAGCATAGGCAAGCCTGTGCTGCATGATGTAAATTTTACTGTGAATCCAGGAGAGATGGTTGGCTTGATTGGTTTAAACGGTGCAGGGAAAAGCACAACAATGAAGCATATTTTAGGGTTAATGGAGCCGCAAAAGGGCAAAGTCACACTCCAAGGGATGACACTGGCGGAACAACCAGAGGAGTATCGATCAGGGATAGCTTATGTGCCAGAATCACCACTGTTATATGAAGCACTCACGGTACGAGAGCATCTTGTCTGGAGCGCGACTGCTTACGGAGTGGATGAGGATGATTTTAAGAAGCGGGTAGAGCACCTGGCCAAGTTGTTTCATATGACGTCACACCTGGATAAAGCGGCCCAGCACTTATCCAAGGGGATGAAGCAGAAGACAATGTTGATGTGTGCCTTTGCCGTGCGGCCTCCTTTGTATATTATCGATGAACCCTTTCTAGGGCTTGACCCACTTGGTATTCGTTCGCTGCTGCAATTTATGAGCCAGATGAAGCAAGAAGGGGCTTCGCTGCTAGTCAGCTCCCATATTTTATCGACGATTGAGCATTATTGTGATCGCTTTGTACTTCTCCATCAAGGCAAAGTCTTGGCGTCCGGAACAGCAGAGGAGCTAAAGGAGCAATTGCTTCAACGTGGTGGCCATGTGCAGGAGACTGATCGACTAGAAGACGTATTTTATGCATGGGTAGGGAACGAAGGCTTGGACAGTGACGGGGGTCTGTCATGGCACGAGTAGAGGCTAGCCGCCAGTCTTCACCAGGATCGAACATAAAGCGGCTGTTAACACCTGAAAATCTGTGGGCGAAACGAGTTAGCACGTTCTGGGGGGAAATAGCACCTTACCTGCGTTATGTCGTACAGAGTGGCCTTGGCATGGTGCTTGTTTTTGGCATTGTCGCCGGAATTGCATTATACGCTTCCTTTATTGAACATATCCCGCCGCAGTTTCCAGTAAGGGAGTTAGCATGGGTGCTGATGTCACCTCTGGTTGCCTACATGACGTTAAGAACATTTTTGGTTCCGGCAGACTTGGTGTTCCTCCTTCGTCAGGAACATAAATTGGGAACTTATCTGAGGAAGAGCCTTCGTTACAGCTTGTTTCCTCGAATGCTGTTTCTTATGATGGGTTGGGCTGTGTTATGGCCGCTTTACCATCGTGCAGACCCTGAGCCCAAGTCATTTGTTGTTATGCTTCTCGTGCTGATGGTATTGAAGCTGGTTGCTTTGTATGGGTCTTGGGTAGAACGTCATATTTCGGATGTGCGTTGGCGATTCATCATGCGTACAGCCCGATATATATGGGCATGGGGGGCAACTGCGTGTTGGCTGTGGCTGGATGTGTCTTTGGCGGGCATCGTTACAGGGGCTGCAGGAATTATGTATGTTTTTTGCGCACGTCGTATCCCAGCTTTACGCTTTCCATGGGAAGCTCATATGGAGGCAGAACGGGTTCACGTGAACCGAGTGTATACTTTTTTAAGTGGATTTGTGGATCTACCTACGATGAATGAGCGAAGATTCGCACGGCCTTGGCTGGATTGGTTAGGCAACCGTTTTGCATTTAGACGGGATCAAGCCTATCGTTACTTACTGACGAAGACATTTTTACGAAGTGAGTTGTTAGGGATCATTTTGCGTCTTATTGCGATTGGTCTACTATTGCTTTGGTGGACAAGGAATACGATGTGGAATGGGCTATTAATACTGTTGTTCCTGACAGCGATTAGTGCACAATGTAACGCGTTGTATCAAATGCACCGGCATGATGTATGGAGGCAGCTGTACCCGCTGGAAAAGGATGCTCGAACAAAGGCGGTATTACATCTCAGTACTGAAATTCAGACGATCGCTGCACTGCTGCTCCTTGTTCCTGTATGGACGGGTATGACTTCCACTGGCTACCGTTTGTCAGTATCCGTTTTGTCTGCTGTGTTTATTTTTTTATTCCGATTGCAAAATAAGGCCAAACACCGGAAACAGGCTGACGATGAGGATTAAGAGCACATAACACTTGAGCATGCGATAGCAATGAATAAGCTCACCAGTCCGTAAGGATAAGGTGAGCTTATTTGCATGATGATCAAAGCACCTCGCCCCATTAGAAAGCGTGGGACGAGGTGCTCTTCATGGCTGAAAACGTGTATTTATTCGTTCATATTCATGAATAAAGGTGAGCTTTTTAATAATGAAATAATAACACTTAGCTAGCTTAATTGGATTATTGTTAATGCAGCTCCGGCACTGCCGCCTAGCAGTGTGGCTGCGCCCAGCAGTCCAAATAGTTGTAATGAGATGGTGGAATTAGCTGTGAGTGGAACGATAATATCGTTGTTAAATGAAGATAGAGATAGTACTGGAGTAATTGTTGAAGCAAGGTTGGCAGCACCGTTAATAAGGAGACGTGAACTGACTAATAATGCAGCTGTTAAGTTGATTTGGTAGGTGATATAGTATCTTCCTCCTACTGCTACTGTAAACACGGTGTTGGCTCCATTCACAGTAATACCTGGACCAATGCTCTGCGCGTTAGGCAGGGCGATATTTGTGCCGCCGAGAATAACAGCAATAACCGCACCAGTTGTATTGGCAGCAAATGCAGAAGTAGCTGTTGTACTGGTACCAGTAGCGCCCGTAGCCCCGGTAGCCCCAGTGGAGCCGGTGGCGCCAGTAGGGCCAGTAGCGCCGGTGGCACCAGTAGGGCCAGTAGCGCCGGTGGCACCAGTAGGGCCAGTAGCGCCGGTGGGCCCAGTAGGGCCAGTAGCACCGGTAGCGCCGGTGGCACCAGTAGCGCCGGTGGCACCAGTAGCGCCGGTGGGCCCAGTAGGGCCAGTAGCACCAGTAGCGCCGGTGGCTCCAGTAGGGCCAGTAGGGCCAGTAGCGCCGGTAGCACCCGTGGCACCAGTAGCGCCGGTGGCACCAGTAGCACCCGTGGCACCGGTAGCGCCGGTAGCGCCAGTGTCGCCCGTGGCGCCGGTAGCCCCGGTAGCGCCAGTGGCTCCGGTAGCACCGGTAGCGCCGGTAGCACCGGTAGCGCCGGTGGCACCAGTAGCACCGGTAGCACCAGTAGCGCCGGTGGCACCAGTAGCACCGGTAGCTCCGGTAGCACCAGTAGCGCCGGTGGCTCCAGTAGCGCCGGTGGCACCGGTAGCGCCGGTAGCGCCAGTAGGGCCAGTAGCTCCGGTGGCTCCAGTAGCACCGGTAGCTCCAGTGTCGCCGGTAGCGCCGGTAGCACCCGTGGCACCGGTAGCGCCGGTAGGGCCAGTGGCACCGGTAGCACCGGTAGCGCCCGTAGCACCGGTGGCACCAGTAGCGCCAGTGGCACCGGTAGCACCGGTAGCGCCTGTAGCACCGGTAGCGCCGGTGGCACCAGTAGCACCGGTAGCGCCAGTAGCGCCGGTGGCACCAGTAGCACCAGTAGCTCCAGTAGCGGCCGTGTCACCGGTAGCACCGGTAGCACCAGTAGGGCCAGTGACTCCAGTAGCCCCAGTGGCTCCGGTAGCGCCCGTAGCACCGGTGGCACCAGTAGGGCCAGTAGCGCCCGTGGCGCCAGTAGCTCCGGTAGGGCCGGTAGCTCCAGTAGCTCCAGTAGCACCGGTAGCACCGGTAGCACCGGTAGCTCCAGTGTCGCCGGTAGCGCCAGTAGCACCGGTAGCACCCGTAGCACCCGTAGCACCGGTGGCTCCAGTAGCACCAGTAGCCCCAGTAGCGCCAGTGGCACCGGTAGCTCCAGTAGCACCGGTGGCTCCAGTGTCTCCGGTAGCCCCAGTAGCGCCTGTAGCGCCTGTGGCTCCAGTGTCGCCAGTAGCGCCGGTAGGGCCGGTAGCGCCAGTGGCTCCAGTAGCACCGGTAGCTCCAGTAGCACCGGTAGCTCCAGTGTCGCCGGTAGCGCCGGTAGCACCCGTGGCACCGGTAGCGCCGGTAGGGCCAGTGGCACCGGTAGCACCGGTAGCGCCCGTAGCACCGGTGGCACCAGTAGCGCCCGTGGCACCGGTAGCGCCTGTAGCGCCGGTGGCACCAGTAGCACCGGTAGCGCCAGTAGCGCCGGTGGCACCAGTAGCACCGGTAGCGCCAGTAGCGCCCGTGGCTCCGGTAGCGCCCGTAGCACCGGTAGCGCCTGTAGCACTGGTAGCGCCGGTGGCTCCAGTAGCGCCAGTAGCACCCGTGGCTCCAGTAGCTCCGGTAGCTCCCGTGTCGCCGGTAGCGCCAGTAGCCCCGGTGTCGCCAGTAGCTCCGGTAGCGCCGGTAGCTCCAGTGTCGCCAGTAGCGCCAGTAGCGCCGGTAGCGCCAGTAGCGCCAGTAGCACCGGTGGCGCCAGTAGCACCGGTAGCGCCAGTAGCACCCGTGTCTCCAGTAGCACCGGTAGCGCCGGTAGCGCCGGTGTCGCCCGTGTCTCCAGTAGCGCCAGTAACTCCGGTAGCGCCGGTGTCTCCAGTAGCCCCGGTAGCGCCAGTAGCGCCCGTGTCACCGGTAGCGCCAGTGGCGCCAGTAACTCCGGTGGCTCCAGTAACACCCGTAGCACCGTTAGCGCCGGTAGCACCAGTAGGGCCGGTAGCTCCAGTAACGCCAGTAGCACCGTTAGCGCCGGTAGCACCAGTAGGGCCGGTAGCTCCAGTAACGCCAGTAGCACCGGTAGCCCCAGTGGCTCCAGTAGCCCCAGTAGCACCGGTAGCCCCAGTAGCGCCAGTGTCGCCGGTGGCACCAGTAGCGCCCGTAGCGCCCGTAGCTCCGGTAGCTCCGGTAGCACCGGTAGGACCAGTGGCTCCGGTTGCGCCCGTAGGACCAGTAGCGCCTGTGGCACCTGTAGCGCCCGTGTCACCGGTAGCGCCGGTAGGGCCAGTGGCTCCAGTGTCGCCGGTAGCCCCAGTAGTGCCCGTAGCGCCAGTGGCTCCAGTAGCGCCCGTAGCACCCGTAGCACCGGTAGCTCCAGTGTCGCCGGTAGCGCCGGTAGCGCCCGTAGCACCGGTGGCACCGGTGGCACCAGTAGGGCCAGTAGCGCCGGTAGCGCCAGTAGGGCCAGTGGCTCCAGTGTCTCCGGTAGCCCCAGTAGCACCCGTGGCACCGGTAGCGCCAGTGGCCCCAGTAGCACCAGTAGCTCCAGTAGCGCCCGTGGCACCGGTAGCGCCAGTAGCGCCGGTAGCGCCGGTAGCTCCGGTAGCGCCGGTGGCACCAGTAGCCCCGGTAGCCCCAGTGGCACCAGTAGCACCCGTGTCTCCAGTAGCTCCGGTAGCACCGGTAGCACCAGTGGCACCAGTAGAACCGGTAGCGCCCGTGTCTCCAGTGGCACCGGTAGCGCCAGTGGCCCCAGTAGCCCCAGTAGCACCAGTAGCGCCCGTGGCACCGGTAGCGCCAGTAGCTCCGGTAGCGCCGGTAGCTCCAGTGTCGCCGGTAGCGCCAGTAGCGCCGGTAGCTCCGGTAGCTCCAGTGACTCCAGTAGCGCCAGTAGCCCCGGTAGCGCCTGTGGCTCCAGTAGCCCCGGTAGCGCCTGTGGCTCCAGTAGCTCCGGTAGCGCCAGTAGGGCCAGTAGCCCCGGTGGCTCCAGTGGGGCCGGTAGCGCCCGTGGCACCAGTAGCGCCTGTGGCGCCAGTAACTCCGGTGGCTCCAGTAACACCCGTAGCACCGTTAGCCCCAGTAGCCCCAGTAGCCCCAGTAGCCCCGGTGGCTCCAGTAGCGCCGGCAGCACCAGTAGCGCCCGTGGCACC
>NZ_JASOYK010000012.1:0-74867 GCF_030226685.1 Paenibacillus sp. UMB4589-SE434
GGATCAAACTCTCCATTAAAGTGTTTGACTTGCTCATTGTATTGCTGACGAGATAAATCTCGTGATTCTTAACATTCACGTTCAATGCGCTTCATGATCAAGATCATGTCCTTCATTCAACGTTGCTCGTTGTTCAGTTTTCAAGGAACAATTTTTACTTTAATTAAAGCGCTGTTTCGCTTTAATTATTTCGTCTGCCGTTTTCAGCGGCGACTTTTATAATATACCATGTTATCATCTTCAGTGTCAAGCACTTTTTTAAGTTATTTTCTGTTGTCTTTCGACAACTTCTTTTCGCTTAATACCGTACCGCCCGAAGCGACGTTTATTAATTTATCACACACAGTACCCTTGCGTCAACACTTAAATAACTACCATTTTCAAGAAAACAATTGCTGCCAATCCCGGCACTCCCAAGAGTCCAACCGTCAGGAGAGTTATCGGATTAGTCGGAACATGCAAGCCTGCAATCCAACCTGTCGAATTCAGTAGGTACAACAACACAAACGCCGCTACCCCGTGCAATAGAAAAGCCATAACCACCTTCCACGCAGAACGCTGACGAAGCAACACGACTAACAAACCCACTACAGAGATAACCAACATGACCAACATAATCATTTTCACTTACATTGCCCCCTTATCGGTAATAATACACATGGGCATGCGATTGCTTAGCTTTACGTAACAGCATGGACAAACGCTTCTCAGCAGCTTCCAGCATATAAATCGTATAATCAATTTCATCTTCGTTATCCGCATAATTAAAATGAATCTGTGCTTCCTCCCAATTTCTAAATGCCTGTTGGATCTGTTCGATAAGATCCTCTTTTTCATCAGGCGACAGCGACACGCTAGCTATAGCCGTAACATCTTTCTCTTTTGCGACAACTGGTTTGGACACCTTCGATTTCATCATCACAATGATTCCTCCCTAGGCTCGTCTTATATAGCCTATGGCTGTCCCACCTAGAGTAGAACGCTGTGCCCATACAATATGTCACAAACAAAAGACCACCTTGATTCATTTTAGAATCAAGGTGGTCTTTGTTGTGGACTATTTCTATTGGGACTCCATTAATGAGAATCTTTATGATGAGAAAATATGACGAAACTTACAACTCGCGACGACCTTCCAGTGCTTTAGACAACGTTACTTCATCTGCATACTCTAGATCCCCACCTACAGGCAATCCGTGGGCAATCCTCGTCACTTTGATTCCAAAAGGACGTACAAGTCTCGATATATACATAGCTGTAGCTTCCCCTTCAATGTTGGGATTCGTCGCTAGAATGAGTTCTTTCACTCGTTCATCGCTTAACCGCTTCAGCAATTCAGCCAGTCGGATATCCTCAGGTCCAACGCCTTCCATAGGCGAGATGGCACCCTGTAAGACATGATAATAACCTTGAAACTCCTTGGTTCTTTCCATCGCTACTAGATCTCTTGTTTCTTGTACTACACACATCACAGAGGCGTCACGTGTCTTGTCCTGACATATACGGCACGGGTCTGTGTCAGTAATATTGCAGCATACTGAACAGTAGTGGAGATTTCGCTTCACATTGACAAGCGCCTTCGCAAAATCGATGACATCGTCTTCTTGCATTCGCAGTACATGAAACGCAAGACGAGCCGCCGTCTTTGGTCCGATACCGGGCAAATGAGTAAAAGCGTCTATTAATTTGGCTATCGGCTCTGGATAATACACTGGCCCGTTCCTCCTTATTTCCATTTCACGTTGGCAATCATGCAGTGTTGCTGTATATAAATAGTGGTGCCCTGCCCTTAACGTAGAGCTTGACACCACTATCGATGCTGCTTATATTTCATTTAACAAATTAGAACAGGCCAGGAATTTTCATACCGCCAGTAAATTTGGACATGTCGTCATTGGCCAGATCTTCCGCTTTAACCAATGCATCATTAACTGCAGTAATCACCAAATCTTGCAGCATCTCGATATCTTCTGGATCTACTACCTCTGGCTTAATGGTAATGCTTAAAATCTTCTTATGTCCGTTAACTTCAACGGATACAGCTCCACCACCGGAAGTACCTAATACCGTTTTGTCTGCCAATTGTTCCTGAGCTTTTAACATTTGCTCTTGCATTTTCTTTACTTGCTTCATCATTTGATTCATATTATTCATCGTTACGAATCTCCTTTATTCTCCAAAAGTGTTGGGTTTTAATCTTTTATGATAACGAGGTCTTCTCCAAACATCTGAATAGCCTCATCAATCCATGGTTCTCGCGCTCCGCCTTGTTCACCTTCCGGTTCGAGTTGGAACGCTATTGGTGCTTCCTCAGCCGTATCGACCGCAGCTTCCCAGTCTTTCAGCATCATCGTATCCATACGATAGGGCTTGCCCAATACGTCTTGCAGCACACGCTCAATCACTTGTTTATTGGCCGGTTTCTCCGTTGTATCACGATGGATACTGTTCTTAAAGCCTAGTAGAAGACTGTCCTCTAGAGCTGAAATCGGCTCACCGTTAACCAACCAAGCATGAATCGTAACGCCTGCTTCCTTCACTTTCTGCAGCACCAACCCCCATTGTCCTCGTATTCGGCCAAAGTCCGGAGACTGATGACTGGATACATATCGATCAAATTGAGGTGGTTTTTTCGCCATAACAGACGGTCTCGCCGCTTGTCTGACAGCAGCTCGCTCTGAAGGTGAAGCTTCTGCAGCAGAGGAAGCAGTCGGAACACCCGACTTCATCAACTGATTCAGCTTTGTTTCTAATGACGTTATCTGACGTTGTAATTGTTGCACTAATCCATCAACTTTTCCACTAGATGCTCCAGCGGTCTCTTGATTGGATTCTTTCGAACCCTCCGCACCTTGCTGCTGAGCTGCAATATGCAGCAGTGCCACTTCGAACAGTGTCTGGGGTTGAACCGCATACTTCATCTCTGTCTGATAACGATTCAAGGCATCGATAATACTGAAGATTCGATCTGTAGCAAACGAATGTGCTAATTCTTTGAAGTCATCAGCGCGTGTCATACGATCCGTCATACGATCGCCATTAGGCACCAACTTTAACATCAACAAGTCACGGAAGAAGTATAACAAACTTTCCATGCATTTGTCCGCACTCTTGCCCTCAAGCATCAACTGCTCGATACCGGTTAATACAGCAGCAACATCTTGATCACGCACAGCAACTGCTAACTTGGCAAACTGTTCTTCAGGCATGCCACCCGTTATATCCAGAACCTGCTGGTACGTAACTTGACCATCCGTGAATGATGCAGCTTGATCAAGCAGACTCAGTGCATCCCGCATTCCACCATCAGAAAGCTTAGCGATGTACTCCAAGCTCTCGCCATCCGCTGTAATCTCTTCCTGTCGACAAACTTGCTCCAGTCGTTCCACTTGTTCCTCTAACGAGACTCGTCTGAAGTCGAAGCGCTGGCAGCGCGATATAATCGTAGCTGGCAGTCGATGAGGCTCTGTTGTCGCCAATATAAACATAACATGAGCTGGCGGCTCTTCCAACGTCTTTAATAGTGCATTAAAAGCCTCTGTGGTGAGCATGTGCACTTCGTCAATGATGTACACTTTGTAGCGAACTTCTGTTGGAGCGTACTTTACTTTTTCCCGCAGATCTCGAATTTCTTCGACACCCCGGTTGGAAGCGGCGTCAATTTCCACCACATCCATCACTGCGCCCGTCGTAATGCGACGACACGCTTCACATTCATTGCAAGGCTCCGGGCCAGGACCATGTTCACAGTTGACCGCTTTGGCCAAAATCTTTGCTGCGCTCGTCTTTCCGGTGCCTCGCGGTCCATTGAACAGATAGGCATGCGAAAAACGCCGCTCACGCAACGAATTTTGCAACGTCTGAATAATATGCTTCTGGCCAACCATCTCCTGAAAGGATTGGGGGCGCCAAGCGCGATACAATGCGATATGAGTCATGCTCTAACCTCGAAAAACGTATTATTCTCCCATATCTGCAGAATCTAGTCCTCTAGTACGTTATACAGCGGCACTCTAAAACTAACTTCACACAGAACAGAAGGACGCCTCATTTATGAGGCTTTTTATATTATACTATATCACATTTGCTAAAAAAACAGCCATTCCCCTCACATCTGAAGCAGGGAATGACTGTAAATTGTGTGTATTAATATGGTATTGCGATTGTAAAGGTTGTTCCAAAGCCTTTCGAAGCAACACGAATTGTGCCACCAATATCATGGATAATGCGTTGACACACTGACAATCCCAGCCCTGTTCCATTCTGCTTGGTTGTAAAGAACGGGTCAAAGATCTTATCAATTAGAAATGCCGGAATCCCTGGACCGGAGTCATGAACATCAACAAGCACCCTCCTGCCTGCTTCGTCCACTTTAACCTGAATGTGGAGTATACCTCCATCAACCATGGCCTCTATACCGTTCTTAGCGATATTGAGGCACACTTGCTTCAGCAGCTCTCTGTCGGCTACAACGGAAGGTATCGTATGCGGAGCTTCATATTGCACCTGAACATCATACAGAGCAGCTTCATTACGAATAATCGGAAGTAATTCTTCTACAACATGCTGCACATGTAATTGTTCGATACTGACATGCTTCGGCTTACTTAACAACAAAAACTCCCCTACCAACTCGTTAATCCGATTGATCTCCGACAGCATGATGTTGGTGTAGTCTACTTCCTTTGTCATCCCACGCTCAGTCAATGTTTTCTTGAACATCTGTAAGAAACCTTTGATCGAGGTTAACGGATTACGTATCTCGTGCGCAGTTCCAGCAGCAATCTGTCCAACCATGGCCAGTCGGTCGTTTCGCTGAACTTGTTCTTCGAGCGAGCGCAAGTTCGACACATCTTTTAGCAGTACATATGCGCCAACAATGGCACCCGTCTCGTCGCGAAGCACGTTGGAATCCATCAGCAAATCATAGCGATATGTACCGTTCATCCACGATACCGCATGATTGCGAACCACAACGCCTTCTAACAGCGAACGTTGAATTAAGTGGTGCTCCGTTGGCATTTCACCGAATAGTTCATTCACACGTCTATGTAGCAGCCGATCTCGCTGCCACCCAAGAAAGTGGCATGCCAAATCACTAATATCAACTAAACGATATTGCGTATCCACCAAAATAACACCTAAATTGACATCACGTAGAAACGAATCGGCAAATCTCTGCAGCAAACTTAATGATTGCCCTTCCGCGGCAATTGAGGCGGCTAAGCTCGAACCACCTGCTATAGCCTCGTTTTCATAAACCATATTTTCATTTTTGTGCACGCGATCACCCCATTCCTCCGAATTGCGATGACGATGACATACCAATAGTCTGTATTGACCTATTGGATTCGCCATCCCAAATCAGAATCCTGCACAGACAAAGTAATATATATATTTGATCATATACTCATTATTTAAGTAAATAATATATGTTCACACAAAAAAACACCGATTCTCATCGGTGTTACGTTACTCATATCGAAACCGTGCACCTGTTATCGATAATTGCGATCCGAGCGGCACTTCTGCGCCACGGCTCAGGCTAGGCTTCCCTCCGGCACATGAGCGAACCTACTTATGGCTGCTTCCTTCCGGACCTGACCAGATTCATAAGTGCCCATTGCGGAGGACCCGGCCGTCAACACCATACGCAAACGCCAGACCTCACATCGACAAAACCTCTAACAGGAATTCAACCTCGCTACAGCGGATTGCGAGTTACAGGGCACCGCTACCTCCCCATCTAGCACGGCAAGGATTAGTATAGAACATTTTTGGACAAAGTGCAACCAACAGCAATCATTTACAAATTTTAATAACTTATTATTCCATTGATTCACTATTCTTTATCATTATTCAGCGTACATAGTTTATGTAAGATCAACATCTACTCTGTAACTTTTTCTGAGCATCCAATCAACCAAAACCAGCAACATAATTATCAATCCTCCTAGCAAATAAGCATAGTCGGACATGGTAGGTAAATGAACAATTAACTTTAATAAAAAAGCACCAATTACCAGAACAGCAAGGTTAAACAGGCTCCAGAACAAGTTCGATTCTAAGCGAGTCGGCGAGCCCCCATTAAGAAGCTCCAAAACCACTATACCAACAAATGCTATACCAACAGTGACGAGGCTGAAAAATGCCACATTAAAGGCCGCATCTACACCCGGTATGCCTAGCGAGGGTATCGCCCGTTGCAAGCATTTATAGGTAAATGCACAGACTCCAACCATAACGAGGCACCCAATAAAGGCTGCCACGCCTTCCTTTATCCATTGAAAAGAGGTTACTGACATTTCTCGACGCTTTGCCCGCCAAATCTCGATACCTGCAGCGCAACCACCTAAAAGAATCAAATACAGAATAACTTCAGCAGAGTATGTACCACGGATAATATCCATAAAAAAGCCAAAGCTATACTCGAATACTTTTTCCCACAAGACCACAACCTCCAGCTCAAGTCCATTTTTTTAAGCAAATTAATCCGTCAATCCCCTAAATCAACAAGGGTATCATCTTCGAAGTCAAGATTGCTCGGGCTTGCTGGCAGTGTCTTATCCTCGTCCATCGTATCTGTAGTAGGTACAGACATATCTACCTCTTCCAATCGTATGGAATCCACCCACACTTGACCAGGTCCGCTTAAAAGCACACCAAACGCCACTGCATGTGCATTCTCAGCTACATCAAGCACCACTTCATAGGATGTCCATTCCGTCGTACCTCTTACCGCACGATTCATCATATTATCAAATGCAAGCGGCTCCTCATCTTTACCATCAATTCGCAGCCACAGTCCGGCCATATGAACTTCAGCTGATTTTAGAAATCCAGTCAGGCGCAAACGTTTACCTCTATATAGATCAGCCTTAAACATCTGCATTAATGTTCCGAAACCCTGCACGTGTGCAGACTCCGCCGCACGAATCGTTCCAGATGCGGTACCTCGGTTAACGATTTTACGATCGATCCCTACCGTATATTGATGGGGGTATACACCAGTCAGCATCCAGCCGGCAGGCGGTATACTGAGATTTGTGTGCTGATGCGCCTCTTGCGGTATCGATTGGTCCATAGCCTGTTCCTCCTCCATTCGTTGAAAAGATCTGAACCCCTTACGGTACTGCTGCGGGGTAAAGCCATAATACTGCTTAAACGATCGTGTAAACGAGTCTTGCCCGGCAAATCGGTACTCTAACGAAATATCAAGTATTCTCTTATCGGTGTAAAGCAGATCGATTGCCGCCTCTGATAGCCTACGTTCTCGTAGATAAGAGGCTGCACTCACTCCGACATGACCCTGAAATACACGGTGTAAATGATACCTAGAGACCGCCGTGTGCTTGGCAATATCCTCAAAGTCCACGTCTTCTTTCAGGTGGTGTTCAATATAACGAATAGCATCCTCCACCCATCGCTTATGCTCCAACCACATCCGCGATCCTCCTCTTGCTTATCTACAATTTCATCGTACGTTATCATCTCTTATTCTGTTTTGACATTTTGTGCGATTATGGAAACGGCCACGCAGACATCTGAACCTGAGTTGATGTTCCTTTGTCTGCCATCCGCATGATTGTTTGAGCTTATATGTACATAAAAAATAAACTCCCTCGTCTTAGAAGACAAGGGAGTTTGATTGTATAAACAATATGGATTACATGCCGTATTTCTTCTTGAATCGATCGACACGACCACCAGCATCCAGGAACTTCTGTTTGCCTGTGAAGAATGGGTGGCAAGCGGAGCAAACCTCTACTTTAAGGTTTTCCTTAACAGATCCTGTTTCGAATGTATTGCCACAAGCGCAAGATACAGACGTGATATGGTATTTCGGTTGAATTGCTTGGTTCATCGAATTCACCTCTTTCGGCCCTGAGCCCTTTGCGTGCCCAGAGTTATATGGAACAATGTGCAGTATAACACAAGCTCGCCTCATGGCGCAAGTCATATTAACATCCATTATTAGCACTGCAAATTACACGAGTTGCTGTGTAGTTAACGTATTAATATCGGGCTTTCTCACGCGCCAGCAATGCAGGAGGAACATGCGTATATGACCCGATAACTACATCAGGGAGTTCTTCCTTAAAGATGTCAATCATCGTCTTCATACCGAGGATATCTCCTTGCGGCTTAGGAATAAGTGATAGATAACTCTCTGGATCTATATTCAGGTTGCGAAGCTGGATAAGACGAAGTTTAGAACGACGAGCGAATTCCACCATCGCCTCCACTTCCTCTTCGCGATCCGTCACACCAGGGAATACCAAGTAGTTAATTGAAGTATAAACACCCTGTTCAGTTGCATATCGCAGCGACTTCTCCACGTTAGCCAGTGTATATGCCCGCGGGCGGTAGTAAGCATTGTAATGATCGTCCAGCGCACTAATGGTACTTACACGCATTAAGTCTAGGCCCGCATCCACAATTCCGCGAATATGATCCGTCAGCCCGGCATTGGTGTTGATGTTGATATATCCCATATCCGTCTGCCGTCGAACCTCTCGAATCGCCTCGATAATGATCTTAGCTTGGGTTGAAGGCTCACCTTCGCAGCCTTGGCCAAAGCTAATAATAGATTCCGGTGTATTAAGATGCTCCATCATAATCTGCACAATCTCTTCGACAGTCGGTTTAAAGTTCATCCGCGTCTGCGGAGCCGGAAAGCCGCTATCTTCTGGCTGCTCTGAAATGCATCCAAAGCATCCCGCATTACAGGAATATGATACCGGTACCGCTCCTTCCCAACGTTGCAGGAACGTATTGGAAGCAGTAAGACATTCATATTGCAAAGCACAATGAGATAAGTGCTGATACAGCCGATTATCCGGATATTTATTAACTAACGTTGTTACTTGCCCACGAAGTTCTGTAGTGTCACAATTCAACGGATCCCACTTGTGTGGATCATCCGAGGCATGCGCCGCAACGTAGAACTTGCCGTCATTCCATACCACAGCCGTGTAACCAAACAAAGGAAGGACCTGCTCCTTGTCCCTTTTAAAATAACTAGGGATGTGCAGGCGGGTAAATCCTTGTGGCAGAAGTGCACCCACTGCCTGAACCTCTCCAGGCATAGCAACCATCTCACCACTCTCCGGATCAAGGCCAACAGGTCTCGTGCCAGGGAGCCCCACAAGCGTTGCACCGTCAGGCAGCGGTATGAGTTCATCTTCAAATATTTCAACGATCATATCACCGCTTCGTGCCAGCCCGATCCATTCCTCATGCTCAAATATATTTCCATTTTGATCCGCGTAAACTAAATACATCGTTCCGTTAGTCCTCCCGTATTACAATTGCACTATTAGCTGACGGACGAGCTGCGCGGACGGCGTGTTGGTGTCCCATTACCGTTCGGTTCCTTCGACTCCAGCTTTTCCAAGAATTCCTCATTGGTTTTTGTATCACGAATTTTCTTAATAAATTGGTCTACAAATTCAGGTGACTCGTTCATATTTTTGCGAATAGCCCACAATTTATCCAACGCTTCTTTGGAAAGCAGCATTTCTTCGCGGCGTGTGCCAGAACGACGGATGTCGATTGCCGGGAATATACGGCGCTCTGCCAGTTTGCGGTCAAGAACAAGCTCCATGTTACCTGTTCCTTTAAATTCTTCATAAATAATATCGTCCATACGAGAGCCCGTCTCTACCAGTGCTGTAGCCAAGATCGTCAAGCTGCCGCCTTCTTCAATGTTACGTGCAGATCCAAAGAAGCGCTTAGGACGGTGGAAAGCAGCAGGATCAATACCACCGCTTAATGTACGGCCAGACGGAGGCACAACCAAGTTATAGGCACGAGCAAGTCGTGTAATACTATCAAGCAAGATCACAACATCTTTCTTATGCTCAACTAAGCGCAGTGCACGTTCCAATACCAATTCAGCAACCTTGATATGGTTTTCCGGCACCTCATCAAATGTAGATGCAACCACTTCCCCTTTAACCGAACGCTGCATGTCCGTTACTTCCTCCGGACGCTCATCGATAAGTAGGACAAACAATTCAATTTCAGGATTGTTGGTTGAGATGCTGTTGGCAATCTCTTTGAGCAGCAATGTCTTACCAGCTTTAGGAGGCGCAACGATCAATCCGCGCTGTCCAAGACCAACCGGTGCCAAAATATCCATAATACGAGTGGAAGTCTTCTCTGTTGCCATTTCCAGGACGAGTTTCTTCTGAGGGTAAAGAGGTGTAAGGGCTGGGAAATGGAGACGTTGCGCCGCCTCATCCGGGTTTTCACCATTAACCGCGTTAATTTGGAGCAAGCCAAAATACCTTTCGTTCTCTTTAGGCGGTCGACACTTGCCTGACACAAGATCACCTGTTCGCAGGTCAAAGCGGCGAATCTGGGATTGGGAAATATAAATATCCTCTGCGCTTGGCAAATAGTTAATAGGACGCAAGAATCCGAAGCCTTCCGGCAGGATATCTAACACGCCTTCCATAAACAAGTAACCACTTTGCTCCGCTTGTGCGCGCAAAATGGAAAAAATCAGTTCTTTTTTCTTTAATTGCCCGTAACCGGCAATTTGAAACTGCTTGGCTAGCTTATAGAGCTCAGTCAGCTTCTTTGTTTCCAAATCGGAAATTTGTAAATCCATGAATACAACTCCTATTCTATTCGAGAAATAACGTTGATGTCTGAAATAAACCGACTAAGCTTGATGAACCATTCCAAGAATGGTTCGCCTATTTCTGTTATTAAAATACTAAAATATACGTTGAACAATAGTAGAGGGTCCATCAACATGATGGGAAAAGGGCTCGAGATCAACATAAATTGCGGTATACAATCTAGGACTTTCTTGACAGATGGGTACGTTCGAAAGAAGGTTTACTACTTATATTAGACCAATTTGGTTAAATCTATTCGGCCTGTCTCCACACTTCAGCGCCTAATTGCAATAAATTAGGTACTAAATGGTCATAACCGCGGTCAATATACTCTACCCCTGTAATTTCGGTAACGCCATCTTCTACGGTTAATCCGGCAATAACTAACGCCGCACCAGCGCGCAGATCACTTGCACTAACCTTGGCAGCATTAAGCCTTGATCCTTCAATCAGAGCAGAACGACCTTCTACTCGAATCTTGGCCCCCATGCGGACAAGCTCCGGCACATACTTAAATCTATTGCTATATACATAATCCGTCAGCATGCTTACTCCATTGACTTGCGTAAGTAAGCTCGCCATCGGGGACTGCAAATCAGTTGCAAAACCAGGATATATGAGTGCCTTAACATCAGCTTGCGTATATTCAGGTTTACCAATGACCCGAATGGATTCATCCAGCTCCTGAACCTCTACACCCATCTCTAGCAGCTTTGCCGTCACAGCTTCCATATGCTTAGGAATGACGTTGTCTATTAACAGATTGCCCCGCGTTGCCGCAGCAGCTATCATATAAGTTCCAGCTTGAATCCGGTCAGGTATAATGGAATGGCGGCAGCCATGCAGGCTGTCAACGCCTTCAATTCGAATGGATTCAGTGCCTGCACCTTTAATTTTGGCGCCCATTGCATTTAACAAGGTTGCCACATCTATAATTTCAGGCTCTTTCGCCGCATTTTCGATAATCGTTAAGCCTTTGGCTCTTGAAGCCGCCAGCATAATATTAATGGTTGCGCCTACACTCGCAACGTCCAAATATATTTTGGCTCCGCGCAGCTCTTTTGCAGAAATGTGCACAGATCCGTGATCGTTGGTTACAGTTGCCCCTAGTGCTTCAAATCCCTTAATATGTTGGTCAATTGGACGCGGCTCAAAGCTGCAGCCGCCAGGCATTCCAATCGTAGCCTCTCCAAAGCGACCAAGAAGCGCCCCCATCAAGTAATAGGATGCTCTTAGCTTCTTTACTAGACCGTTATGCATCGGTAAAGAAATCATTCGTGAAGGGTCGATACGCATTGTGGAACCATCTCGCTCCACATATCCGCCCAACTCCGTCATAATATCTGCATACGTAGCAACATCGTTAATCTCAGGCAGGTTATCTAATACAACTTCGCTCTCTGCCAGAATAGCAGCAGGAACTAGCGCTACCGCACTGTTCTTGGCACCACTAATCTGCACAGTGCCAATCAGCGGACGACCGCCGGCAATCATTAACTTTTCCATATTATTATTCCGTTCCTCCTACAACGTACCTCAAGTCCAAAACCGCAGCTTCCAAAAAATATACATGACTAAATAAACTATCTGTGTGCATCTTAGCATCTAATTGTTTAGTATTCAAACAGATACCTTCATTTCCCTGCTTAAAAAAGGAATATCGCACGAAATTCCTAAATTATACGATGCGAAAACGATATGCTTTCCCATATTTATCTGTGGTGCCATGTCTATGTCGTGATGAACTAGCTACTCTATATCTATTTGGGGACGATTCTATGACAAGACTTACGTAACTGTAGGGAGTCCTAAACTGCAAAAAAGGGAAGAACACCGGATAAAACCGGCGTTATTCCCATCATTCGTCAAAATGCGAATGCCATATCGCTTCTTAAGCTTGGTTGCTGCTTCCGAACAAACGGATTTTGCCGCGAACAACTTCAACCATTGCGCTGCGAGCAGGAGTCAAGTATTTGCGAGGATCGATGATCTCAGCATCTTTCGCCAATGCTGCACGAATTGCTGCTGTAGCCGCAACTTGGTTCTCCGTGTTCACGTTGATTTTGCCTGCACCTGCTGCAATTGCTTTTTTGATGGAATCGTCCGGTACGCCGGAACCACCATGCAATACAACTGGAACTGGAATTTTGCTTGCTACTGCTTCGATGATATCATAGTGAAGCTTAGGCTCGCCTTTGTACATACCATGTGCCGTACCAACTGCGATTGCCATAGCGTCAACGCCTGTTTCTTCGTAGAAGCGAATAGCTTCTTCTGGTTTAGCCAAGGTAGCTGCTTCCTCATCAACAGTCAGGTCATCTTCTGTGCCACCGATTGTACCCAGCTCACCCTCAACGGATACGCCCATTGCATGAGCAGCTCGTACAACTTCTTTTGTCAAACGAATGTTATCTTCGTAAGCGTGGTGGGAACCGTCAAACATAACGGATGAGAAGCCCGCACGGATACAAGCCATAGCCACTTCAAATGTAGATCCATGGTCAAGGTGCAAAGCGATTGGCAAGCCGGATTTCTTAGCCGCTGCTTTCGCCATTGCTACAGTATACTCCATACCCATATAACGCAATGCACCCTCAGATACACCGAAAATGAGTGGAGAGTTCTCTTCCATTCCTGCTTCAGTAATGGCTTGTACAAACTCCAAGTTGTTGATGTTAAACTGTCCTACCGCAAATTTGTTTGCTTTCGCTTTAGGCAGGAATTCATTCATCGAAACTAATGGCATGGTTTCCATCCTCCTATAAAGGTTCTGTTCGTCGTCTGTCTCTCTTGATGTAGCCGACATCTTGTACCACGTTATTATACCACAATTACCCGCGGAAAAGTATACAACCTCTTGACAACCGACTTTAGTCCTAATTTATCGACAATGACCGCCATTAGCGGGTATATTGAACGGCAGACAAAGAAGCCGGGCTATGCCCAGCTATCGGTAAATCAGATACAAATGTGAATGATATGTGATCTTTACGGCCTGCTGAGCAGCAGCGCAAATCCCCTCGCTTTGTGATCTTAAGATGGCAGCGTAATAGAGGGGGCCGAACCTTCAAGCGTCATATTAACAGCTACTCTCATTTCATCAATGTCAAACGGTTTCGTAAAATGCATTAAAGCGCCTAGGTCAGTCGCTTCCTTAATCATGTCCAACTCACCATAAGCCGTCATCATAATGACGTTCATATGGGGCTTCATCTGCTTAATCTGTTTTAAAATTTCCAATCCGTCCATTCCTGGAATCTTCATATCAAGCAGCACAATGTCAGGTACCTCATCCCGCACGATTTCGAGAGCAATCTTGCCGTTCGATGCTTGATATGTCGTATACCCTTCACTGCTGAATACTTCCATGAGAAGAACACGAATACCGTTCTGGTCATCCACGATCAACACTTTCTTCTTATCCAACTGGTACCCCTCCCACCATGTATCACAAGCGAGCAGTTGTGAGCAATCACTATCTCGCCTCACCAATATAAGTTGGTCTCCTGAAAAAATAATAAATTTTGGAGCCGCATCCCTAAATTATTCGCGTTAATTAATAAAATTCCTCCTTATGGCAGGAAATCTAATGAAAGACTTTGGAAAATGAGGTAATGTCCATACATAAAAAAAGCACCTCTTCTAAGAGAGGTGCTCTTTATTTATAAACCGTATCTCATTATAGGTATATTAGCCGCGATACGCCAATGCCGCCTTAACAAACTCACGGAATAATGGCTGCGGACGATTCGGACGAGATGTAAACTCTGGATGGAACTGTACTGCCAAGAACCATGGATGCGAAGGGCATTCCACAATCTCCACCAAACGACCGTCTGGGGATGTTCCTGTAATTTTAAGACCTGCACGCTCAACAGCTTCTCTATACTCGTTGTTAAATTCATAACGATGACGATGACGTTCATATACAAGCTCATCGTTATAGCAAGTCATAGCCAAAGAGCCTTCCTGAATCTTACATGGATAGAGACCAAGACGCATCGTACCGCCCAAATCTTCAATATCCTTCTGCTCTGGGAGCAGATCGATGACAGGGTATTCTGTTGCCGGATTAATTTCTGAACTATTCGCTCCACTCAAGCCCACTACGGAGCGAGCATACTCAATAACGGCAACTTGCATTCCTAAGCAAATGCCAAAGAATGGTGTGTTGCTCTCACGCGCATAACGAATAGCCGTAACTTTTCCTTCGATACCCCGATCGCCAAAACCACCTGGAACCAATATACCATGAATACCATTCAATTCTTGTGCGACATTCTCGCCTGTAATTTCCTCTGCGTTCACCCAACGAATCTTCACTTCGGAATTAGCCTCAATACCAGCATGAGCCAAGGCTTCAACGATTGACAAATAAGCGTCATGAAGCTCTACGTATTTACCAACAATTGCGATCTCAACCTGCTCTTCAAGCGACTTCACACGTTGTACAAGCTTCTCCCAATCGGCCATATCCGGGGCAGGGGTTTGCAGTTTCAAGTGGTTGACTACGAACTCATCCATACCTTGGTCACGAAGCATAAGCGGTACTTCGTACAGCGTAGAGGCGTCACGGCACTCTACTACGGCATTCCCGTCAATATCACAGAATAAAGCAATCTTACGCTTCATATCCTCTGTAATTGGACGCTCCGTACGAAGCACAAGCATGTTCGGCTGGATACCGATGCTGCGCAGCTCTTTAACGCTATGCTGAGTAGGCTTAGTCTTCACTTCGCCTGCTGCCTTAATGTAAGGCATCAACGTAACGTGTACATACATCACATTATCGCGGCCAACGTCACTCTTGATCTGACGAATAGCTTCCAAGTATGGCAAGCTTTCGATGTCCCCAACTGTTCCACCGATCTCCGTAATAACAACATCGGAGCCTGCTTCCTTACCTGCTCGGAAAACACGTTCTTTAATCTCATTGGTAATGTGGGGGATTACTTGAACTGTTCCGCCCAAATATTCGCCACGGCGCTCTTTGGAGATAACCGAAGAGTACACTTTACCAGTTGTTACATTGCTGTTCTTAGACAAATTGATATCAATAAAGCGCTCATAGTGCCCCAGATCCAAATCCGTCTCCGCGCCATCATCCGTTACAAACACTTCTCCGTGTTGGTAAGGACTCATTGTGCCTGGATCCACATTGATGTATGGGTCAAACTTTTGAATCGTTACTTTTAAGCCTCGATTTTTCAACAGTCTACCCAGGGATGCAGCCGTAATCCCTTTACCCAAAGATGATACGACGCCACCCGTTACGAAAATATATTTTGTCACTGGTGAAACCCTCCTATGATCAAGTGCATTCATGACAAGTTCTCGGGAGGCTTTGATTGCGAATCAGGTTCGATGGTGAATTGCATAATGATATCGTAACCCATTTGCAGGCGAAAAATTGATGCGAATTAAAAACGATTATAATTGCGCTTCAACTGCCTCATTTCCACAAATCAATACCTTAAAAAAACAAAAAAGTGACTCCCGTAGTCACGGGGCACTTTCGAATAACTCTATTATTTAATTAACTACAAATCCAAAGCCCATATGCTAGTTTAACTGTTCAGTTGTCCCATGTCAAGGAATTAAGGCTCATTAAAATTGGAAGCATTTGACGACGCAAAAGACCCCTTTCATCTCATGTGAGGAGCCCTCGCTTCTGCTAAAAAGAGCATAATTTCTATCGGATCATGGCACAAGGTGCCCCTAAACAAAATAAATACCGCCTGACTCCGCATGTCATGACATACCGGAACAGACGGCACTTATTGAGCTGCAAACAAAGGAGCTTAACGCTCTGCTTCGTCTCCATCTTCATATTCATCTTCGGACTCATCTTCGTCGGATTCTTCTTCATCCAGCTCTTCATCTTCCAAGATGCCTTCTTCTTCTTCATCCACTTCAGCTTCGTCTTCATCAACGTACAGTTCTTCTTCTTCACTATCCTCGTCCGTGTAGTCGAAGTCTTCATCGCCACTGTACGTGTCGTCTTCTTCCACGTAGATATCCTCATCTTCGTCGTCATCATCATTGATGATACGCGGACGCTTCGCACCACCCGCCAACGCTTCTTCAGAGCGGTCCACCGGATACCAACGCTTCAGGCCCCACATGTTGCTTCCTACGCAAGCGAAACGGCCATCAATATTAATTTCCGTATATAACTGAGCGATAACATCCAGAATCTGCTCCTCCGAAAGACCGCGGAGCTTCGCAACTTCATTCATTAGATCGCGGTAGTAGAAAGGCGTGTTGGCTGCTTTCAATATCATAAAAGCTAAATCCACCATCGGCATTTCATGCACTTTGTCAGGATCTAGCTTCAAATCCAACGGTGTGCTCATACTTACACATCCTCTCACAAGTGTTCATTTACGGCATGTTTATCTACAAACATATCCATGTTCACACATAAGTAAAACCGATTTGCCGATAAAATGCAAGTTTTCTTCGCACACTTGTCCAACCTGAGTCCTGATTTACGCCTTATGTAGAAATTAAGAAACGCGAAGGGACCTCCTCCGCGTTCGACTGTATCCGCAATCGAAGACGTACAACGCCTTCGACCATGGCGTGCAGAGCCCTTCGCTGGCTCTACTCCATATTATGTATCCGCCCTCACTTTGACACGGAAGACGGCCTATCTTTATGAAAAAAGGCTGCTATACCAGTCCACCCTCATCGTGTACGCATACGATACTGCACAAGGAACTGTCGGGAGGGGACTCCACATTGGATGTATCTGCCTTTCTCCAGCTATTGCTGCAAGAGCTCTCTTCTGACGGACAAGACACATGCCCACATCTCATTCGCTTTCAGGAGCGCCACCTCTATGAACAATGCCGCGAAGGGCTGCGTATCACTTCATTAGATGAGCCGCTGCTTGCTCAAGTCCGTGATGAACCGCTGCTGACCGGCTTTCGCTGCATGCTTCCGACTCAATCACAAGAGAAATGGGCGTCATACGAACGTGAATTGTTCGTAGAAGAAGATATCCGAATTAACATGCATGCCGCTTCCCATAAGCCGGTATCTTGGGAACGCGGCATTCCTTGGGGAGTACGCCAGGTCAAAGCCCCCCAGGCTTGGAGCTCCACAACAGGACACCGTGTTCTTATTGGTGTTATTGATACAGGCGCGGACTACAAGCACCCCGACCTTCGTCATTCGCTGCTGTCTGGTATTAATCTGGTGCATCGTGGCCTGCCTCCTCGAGACGACAATGGGCATGGCACGCATATTGCTGGCACAATCGCCGCTTCCAACCAAATGTACGGTATCATTGGCATTGCGCCGCGCGCGCTCATACATCCGGTCAAAGCCTTCGATATAAACGGATCGGCATACGTATCTGATATCGTTGCAGGTATTGATTGGTGTGTCCGCAACAAAGTACAAGTGATCAACATGAGCTTTGGCATGAAGTCGCGCAGCAAATCGCTGCTGCAATCCGTCACAAATGCCTATAACGCAGGGGTTACGATTGTTGCTTCATCCGGCAACGATTCGAAGCGTAAATCAATCGATTACCCTGCACGTTACAGTCAGACAATATCGGTAGGCGCAACCGACCGTAATCGACATATTGCACCCTTTAGTAATCGTGGCAGCTTTGTAGATATATACGCGCCTGGCGAAAAGATTGTGTCTGCATGGCTAAAAGGTAAATACCATGAAATGAGCGGTACCTCTATGGCAACCTCACACGTCAGCGGTGCCATTGCACTTCTGCTGGCGATAAAGCCAGGATTAAAGCCTAATGAGATTAAAGTACTGCTAAAGCGTACCGCTAATCCGACCCGTTCCCGTACGAATAGGCAGAATGCCCTCCGCATCGCGGGGGAGATTGACATTGCTCGTCTTCTACGAGAGGCGAATGTATAAAATAGGCGATACTGCAACAAGACAATAACCAACATTAAACCAAAAGTAACGACATTTTGTGGGGCAGTGAATCTCAGATGTGCACTCCTCATGATGTCTGTAACACTTGAACAGTACATAAAGGCCCCGTCTCTTATCTGAGACAGGGCCTTGTGTACTGTTCAATTACATACGATCCGGCGCAGATACGCCGACCAAACGCAGCACGTTCGCCAGCACCGTGCGAACAGCACCCAGCAACGCAAGACGCGCTTGTGTCTGTTCCGCGTCTTCCGTGATGACGCGTTCTGCTTTGTAGTAGCTGTGGAACAGCGAAGCTAGCTCGTATACATAACGAATCAAGCGATGCGGAGCATATTCACGTGCAGCAACGTCTACTTCATCCGGCAGTTCCCCCATCTTGCGGAGCAAAGCAAATTCATGTTCTGTCGTCAAGGCAGTGAGGTTCACCTCGTTAAGCGGCTTCACAACTACTTGCTGCTCCTCGGCCTGACGGAAAATGCTGCATGCGCGTGCATGCGCATATTGCACGTAGAACACCGGATTCTCATTCGAAGTAGATACAGCCAAATCCATATCAAAATCAAGGTGTGAATCCATTGAGCGCATCGTAAAGAAATAACGGATTGCGTCCACGCCTACTTCATCCATGAGATCTTCCATCGTCACAGCTTTACCAGTACGCTTGGACATTTTCACTTTCTCGCCGCCCTGGAACAGACTGACCATCTGAGCAATCAGTACTACTAGCTTGTTCGAATCATTGCCGAGGGCCTCCATAGCCGCTTTCATCCGCGGAATATAGCCGTGGTGGTCTGCACCCCAAATGTTAATCATACGATCGTAACCACGCGCGTATTTATCACGGTGATAAGCTACGTCAGGCGTCAAATACGTATAAGATCCGTCATTTTTCACGAGCACGCGATCTTTGTCGTCGCCGAAGTCCGTTGTACGCAGCCACGTTGCTCCCTCTTCTTCGAAGACTTTTCCGCCTTCTTTAAGTGCTTCGAGTGCTTTGATAACCTCGCCATTTTCGTACAAAGAAGTTTCACTAAACCATGAATTAAATTGAACATTAAATCGACCTAAGTCACGCTTGATCTTATCAAGCTCCTTATTCAAGCCGTAAGTACGGAAAAATTTAATACGCTCATCGTCCGATAGCTGAAGCAGGCGTTCTCCTTCTTGAGCTACCAATTCCTGCGCAAAGCCCTTAATATCTTCGCCATGATATCCATCTTCCGGCATCTCAGCATCCTGACCGAGCGCCTGCTTGTAACGAGCCTCTATTGAATAAGCGAGATTCATAACTTGATTGCCGGCATCATTAATATAGTATTCGCGCGTTACTTCGTAACCGGCAAAGTCCAACACATTACATAACGCATCTCCTACTGCCGCGCCACGTGCATGTCCAAGATGAAGACTTCCCGTTGGGTTCGCGCTGACAAATTCCATTTGCACCTTTTGACCCTCACCAGAATTGCTGCGGCCGTAATCCGCACCTTGTGCGGCCACTTCACCCACGACGCCATACAAATAACTTTTATCTACACGGAAATTAATAAAACCCGGACCAGCAATCTCTGCACTTTGGATGGATGCAGAAGCCTTATCCAAATTCTCAATGATAGCTTCCGCAATCTGACGAGGGTTACGCTTCGCGATACGTGTCAATTGCATCGCCACGTTAGTGGCCAAATCTCCATGTGTCTTATCCTTCGGCACCTCGATAACAAAGGCAGGCAATTCGTCCCGCGTCAATAAACCTGACTTTAATATAGACTCCTCGATTGCCATCTTTACCGCAGCATTCATCTGTTCAATTACACCGTTACTCATGAAATGGTTCCTCCTCAATTTTCGTGCGCGGGTTCCAGCCGCATCTCAATCTCAAATTGCCCCGTACATTTTTCTTCTATATATAGATCATACGACCAGCTGATATAAGACGGAAACAAAGTCTCAGAGCCATCTGATAATCTTATAGGTTCATCCCTGCGTTCCATTCGACGCGTTCGAGTCTCCAGAGGAAAGCGTAGTACCTCAGATATATAAGTGCCTTGAAGCGAACGCTCCATTGCAAATGACATCTCCGATTGCACATTTCCTCGTCGTGACAGCTTCCACTCCTTGGCACTCAGTTTTAACATAACAGTCGTATCTGTCAATAATGCTGAAGGTTGAGAAGAGCCGCCTTGCCTCTTTGCCTGATTCTCTTCAGGGGCAGGTTCAATGTATCGAATATAGATACTGTTGCCTTTATGATACAAGTCACCATCAACATGCAGCTCAACACATTCATGCTGCTGCCTGCTCGTCACATGAATACGAACACGCTGCTTATCTGAACGTTGTCCTATCATCATTGCTACTCCCTATCTCAAGTAAAGTCTGATTCAACAATTATCTAGGAAAGGCGCTGCTTTTGCAACCTCTTTTGCCGCGTTGTTCCTTTAAAATAAAGCCCTATTCTCACTAATCAACTTTACTTACAATTTGGGCAGGCCACAGTTGTCGAGCCGCAAATTGCAGAAGCTTACAATATTGTAAGACACCTCAATAGTAAATCTATGGATGTTCTTCATGGTCTGCCTTATAATTTTAAATAGATAAAATGAAGTACCTAACATTTGTGCTTGCGTCACATTTGCTAAAGAAACTTGAACGGACGGGAGCTGACATCAATGCAATGGACTATGATTGTCTCATGGGTAACCCTTAATCAGGATATCCTACTGCTAACTTTACTTGGTCTTCACCTAGTATCCGTGTTATGGATCTTTGTGGACAGCATTCGCATTGAACGCTCGATACTGTTTACACTGATGATTACCCTTATCGCGGCAATTACGCCGGTTATTGGGCTATTTATTTATATGCTTATTCGCTATACAAAGCTTACCTCGCATGCCACAGCCTCTAGACGCACTCATTCTGCTATGCTGACAAGGTAAATATAAGGGAATTGCCACATGTTAGTGTCCGGCAACTCCCTTTTTTATTTTCTCCTATTTGACTAGCTTCATACTACATTTTGACTAGACGCCTCCTCTTCTAAATGGATCGAGCAAATCAATTTATGATTAAAAAATGATATCGATATCTAAAAGATTATCATTAGCACTATCATTTGAAAGCGCTTTTCTATTATAATAGAACTGTAAATTTGAGATACCGATAACTCATAATCGTTATGATGATGCTTGGATGATGATCACATCTCAGGAGGATGATTTACATGAGCGACGCAAATGCACAAGAAGTGCAAGCAGTAGAGGCTGGAGTGCATACCTTTAGCCAAGAAAGTGAATGGGTACGACCTGACAACCCGCAGCTCCTTGCGCAATTGGAATGGTTCCAAGATCAGAAGCTTGGTCTAATGATGCACTGGGGTACTTATTCTCAGCTTGGAATTGTAGAGTCATGGGCGTTAAGCGATGATGATGCAGATTGGGCCCGTGATGGCATCGATTGGGAACAAGACGGAGAAACATTTAAACAACAATACTGGGACTTGAACAAAACCTTTAACCCTATTCGCCTCCAGCCTGATGCCTGGGCAGAGCTTGCGTCTGATAACGGGTTTAAGTATTTAATCTTTACAACGAAACATCACGACGGTTATTGCATGTGGGATACAAAAACAACCGATTACCGCATTACCGGTTCTGAGTCGCCTTTCCGCAACCATCACTACGCGGATATTTGCCGGCATGTATTCGATGCTTTCCGTAACCGTGGGCTAGGGATTGCTGCTTATTTCTCTAAGGCGGATTGGAATACACCCTACTATTGGGCGCCTGATATGGAACGAAGCAATCCGACTTGGCGCGGGCCCTCCTATCATCCAGAGCAGCACCCTGAGCTGTGGGAGCAATTTGTGCAGTTCACACACGAGCAGATTATGGAACTTCTATCTGAATACGGACGCATTGACGTCTTGTGGTTGGACGCAGGCTGGGTATGTGCGGAAAGCCGCCGTATGCCGCAAGATATCCGGCTCGGTGAAGTCGTCGAGCGTGCACGCCAGACACAGCCGTGGCTGCTCGCTGCAGATCGTACGGTTGGAGGCCCTTACGAGAACATCATTACACCTGAGCAGACCGTTCCTTCAGCAGCTTTGCAGGTGCCTTGGGAAAGTTGTATTACCATGGGAACTTCCTTCTCCTATAAATACGATGATGAATACAAATCCATTCGCCAATTGGTACACCTCTTAATAGAAGTGGTCTCCAAGGGCGGCAACTTGGCCCTCAACGTCGGGCCACAGCCTGACGGACGGTTCCCCCAAGGTGCAATTCACTGCATCAAGGGCTTAGGAGAATGGCTGAAAGTGAACGGAGAAGCGATCTATGGCACGCGTATCTGTGCACCATATTACACAGAGCACTGCGCCTTTACTCGCAAAGGAGACACCGTCTACGGCTTCTATCGCTATCCATCCGATGATAGCGTTGTAAAGACGTCAGTAACACTTCCGTACTCAGGTGAAGTCGGCCGTGTTAATCTGCTTGGTTCAAGCGATCCCCTTCACTTTGAATGCTTAGAAGAGGGATTGCGGATACAGCTTCCTCCATCCGAGTTAAGCAACGATTCTGCACCGTTAGCGCATGTTTTCCGTATCCTAGCTGCTAATGAATAAGAATAACACAGTAGTGAATGATGTAATCATCATTTCAATGTCTTAATAAGGGGTCTCATAGCCCTCACACCTGTAACCCGCTTAGACCCAGATCATAAAGATATATAGAAAAAGTCCCTCAACACAAGAGGGACTCTTTTTCTTGCCCAACTAGAAACGCCTCTAGCTTTTTCAATAAAAAAAAGGGACTGCGCCACCTTCCAATGGAAGGTGTACAACAGTCCCTTATTCTTACTTTACAAATCCAAGCAGCATCTCGCGGATAATCTTACTTGCCGCAATCGGTGTCTGCTCCGTCGGATCATAGATCGGTGCAACCTCAACGAGGTCACATCCTACCACATTTACTTGCGAACCTGCGATTAGATGCACGGCTTCAAGCAGTTCCTTGGTTGTAATGCCGCCAATCTCAGCCGTCCCCGTACCTGGGGCACAGCTCGGATCAAGCACATCGATGTCGATCGTCACGTAAACAGGACGCCCTGACAAGTCTGGCAATACTTTGCGAAGCGGTTCAGCTACTTCAAACGGATAAAAATTGATGTTCTCACGCGCATATTCCCACTCCTCGCGCGAACCGGAACGGATACCGAACTGGTAAATGTTCTTGCTGCCGATCATCTCCGCCGCTTTACGAATTGGAGTGGAGTGAGAGAGCGGCTCACCTTCATAGTTCTCACGCAGGTCGGCGTGAGCATCAATATGAATAATTGCCAAATCCGGGTACTTCTTGTATACCTCTTGGAAGACTGGCCAGGAAACCAGATGCTCCCCGCCTAAGCCTACCGGGAATTTGTCGTCTTTCATTAGGCCTGCAATGTACTCTTGGATAATGTCCAAGCTACGCGCTGCATTACCGAAAGGCAGAAGCAGATCACCTGCATCAAAATATGTGATGTCCTCAAGACTTTTATCGAGATACGGGCTGTATTCCTCCAGACCAACAGATGACTCGCGAATTCGACCAGGGCCGAAACGGGAACCAGGGCGGAATGATACTGTGTAATCCATCGGCATGCCATAAATGACAGCTTTGGAATTCTCGTAGTCGTCAGAGCTTAATATAAATACGTTGCCGGAATATCTTTGATCTAAGCGCATCTTGATGCCTCCCTGCTTATTTCGTCAAATCTTCCACGAATTTAGGCAGGCAGAACGCTGCATGATGCAACCGTGGAGAATAATATTTAGTTTCGATCTCAGCAATGCTGTCTGCGTCCACTTTTAACGGATCATATGTCTTACTGCCCATAGTGAACGTCCACAAGCCGCTTGGGTAAGTCGGAATGTTCGCACCGTACACACGCACGATCGGGAAGATCTCCTTCACATCGCGGTTCACTTGCTGAATCAGATCCGCTTTGAACCAAGGGTTGTCCGTCTGTGCTACAAACAAGCCATCTTCCTTCAGTGCCTCATAAATGCCTTGGTAGAAGCCGCGCTCGAAGAGCGGAGCCGCAGGACCTACTGGCTCTGTGGAGTCAACCATAATAACATCGTACTCGTTCTTGCTATTCAAAATGTGCATATAACCATCGTTAACGATGACTTCTACACGCGGATTATCAAGTTCACCTGCGATCTCAGGCAAGTACTGCTTCGAATACTCAATGACTTTTCCGTCAATTTCAACAAGAACGGCCTTCTCAACGGACGGGTGCTTCATAATTTCACGGATAACACCGCCGTCTCCGCCGCCTACGACAAGCACATGCTTAGGGTTGGGATGAGTAAACAGTGCAGGATGGGCAACCATCTCATGATAGACAAATTCGTCTTTAACCGTTGTCATTACCATGCCGTCCAATACGAGCATGCGTCCAAATTCTTCGGTTTCCTGCATAACTAAATGCTGGAACGGCGTCTGTTCATTTACATACGTCTCACGGATCTTAGCCGTAATGCCGAAGCTCGGCGTTTGTTTCTCTGTATACCACAATTCCATAATAATCAACCTGCTTTCTTCCGGTGACCGGTGATGGTATCGTTGGTCCAGCGAAATGCTCGTAATGGTTCCTGTGTAACATTCGTAACACTTCTTCTCCATATTGCACCAAACAAATGTATTATATATAATCCCCCCCAAAATGCAACTATTTCACACAATAATTATTATTTTGTTTGGAATATCCTGTCGATTCCTTTTCCATACTGATGAGATAGAGCAACCATTTAACATTTGTCATTGGTTATAAAAGGAGACGGCGGGCATGAGCGACATACTCAAACGAGCAGCAACCAAAACCAAGAAGAAACGCTGGCGCACCGTTCTTAATATATTGGGAGTGTTTATTGCACTCGGGATCGGATCAGCCGCCTGCACGCTTGGTTACTTGTATATGACAGACCTGCCAGAATCCCAACTGCAGCAATCTTCGGAGCTGCTGGACCGTAGTGGCAAGCCTCTCGCGCTGCTAGCCTCAGGACAAACGCTGCAGCAATCTGTGAGCATCCAGGATATTGCGCCTGCCCTTGTTCAAGCCACGTTAGCGACCGAGGACCGCAAGTTTTACAATCATTTTGGGATCGATATCTATGGGATCGCAAGAGCGGCTGTTGTCAATCTGGAGCACCTTTCTACCAAGCAGGGAGCAAGTACATTAACCCAGCAGTTGGCCCGCAACATGTATTTGACACACGAACGAACTTGGAAACGAAAAGCGAAAGAAGCACTCTTTGCACTGCAGCTTGAAATGAAGCACAGCAAAGATGATATTTTAGCGATGTACTTAAACCAAATTTATTATGGCCATGGTGCGTATGGCATTGAATCTGCTGCCAGGATGTATTTTGGCAAGTCTGCGAAGGAGCTCGTGCTCGCCGAAAGTGCCATGCTAGCCGGCATACCGCGTGGTCCAAGTTATTATTCGCCCTGGATAAATATGAAAAATGCGAAGGATCGGCAAAAAATTGTGCTGCAAAATATGGTGGAGACAGGTGCCATTCAACAACACGAAGCCAATGTCGCTTACAACGCTACACTTCGATTTCGAACAAAGGAAGAACGCTCGGATACACTTGTAGCCCCTTATTTCCGTGATTATGTACGCAAGGAATTGTATGCACTTGGCTTAACGGAGGACGAGATCGAATCAGGCGGCCTCCGTATTTACACCACACTGGATGCACGCGCACAAGCAGCAGCCGAGGCAGCCGTCGCCAAGAATATTCCATCGTCAGGCGATTTGCAAGCAGCCCTTGTCTCGATTGATCCGCGTTCAGGCGATATCAAGGCAATGGTTGGCGGCAAAAACTATCGTGAGAATCAGTTTAACCGCGTATTCGCAAATACACGGCAGCCGGGATCTGCGTTTAAGCCAATCGTGTACTTGACGGCGCTTGAGCAAAAACAGCTCACGGCAGCCTCACGCTTTACCAGTCAGCCGACATCCTTCAGCTACGATGAAGGCCGCAAGACCTACAGTCCGAGCAACTTTGGCGGCAAATATTACGGAGATATCGATCTCCGTCAGGCAATTGCTGCCTCGGACAACATCTTTGCCGTGAATACGATTATGCAGATTGGACCAGACAAAGTGATAGAGATGGCCAAGCGCCTCGGCATCCATGCCGATATGAAGCCCGTGCCTTCCTTAGCACTTGGCACTTACCCTGTCAGCCCTTATGAAATGGCCTCAGTCTATGCTGTGCTAAGCAATGATGGCAATAAGATGATGCCTAGGGCCGTATTAGCCGTAACGGATCGGACCGGACGTGTGATCTATCAAGCAGCAACTTTAAAGCCTGTTCAAATTGTAGATTCAGGTACGACTTATGTATTAACCAACCTTATGGAAAGTGTATTTGAAGCAGGAGGTACTGGCAATCGTGTTTCATCGCTGATCAAACGGCCGGTAGCTGGCAAGACCGGTACAACAGACAGTGATTCGTGGATAGTAGGCTATACGCCAGAGCTGTCTACAGCAGTCTGGGTCGGATATGACAAGGGGAAGACGATTACGACTACAGATGCGCACCTATCGGCCCCAATTTTTGCCGAATATACCGAGAAAGCGCTGGAAAGTGTACCTCCTAAGCTCTTTACGATTCCAGACAGTGTCGTCAGTGTCTATATTGATTCCGATTCGGGCAAGCTCGCTGGTGAAGGGTGTGTAAACAAGCGTCTTGAGACGTTTGTTCGCGGCACGGAGCCCACAGAATGGTGCGGACTTCACCCTGGGGGCAATCCACCAGAGCAGAAGCAGCCTGAGGGCAAGCCAGCGGATGCTACAGAGAAGCAATCCTGGTGGAGACATTTGAAGCGCTGGTGGACTGGTTGAGGTAAAATGAGCCTGATACAAGCGAAGGCCGTCAAACATGAGCTGAACTAAAAGTTTAACTCTCGTTTGACGGCCTTTATGTTGTTATGGGAATTAGGTCAGACAGAGCAGTTTCCGTTTCATTTATGCCCTTAATCCGTTGCTGCGGATTGCTCCTCTACACGGCTAAGCTTGCCTGGCCAAAATGCTCGTCGTCCCAGTACCGCCGTTATGGCAGGAACCATAAAGGGACGTACAATAAACGTATCCAGCAGTACTCCAAGCGCGGTAACCGTGCCGAACTGCACCAGCACCTGAATAGGCAGCGTAGCCAGCACAGCAAAGGTTCCAGCCAATATGATTCCCGCAGAAGTAATCACGGAGCTAGTCTCGTTAACACCCTCACGGATCGCTTGCTTAATCGGCATTTCCTTGCTCTTCTGCCAGATGCGCGACACCATAAATATATTGTAGTCCTCTCCAAGCGCTACTAAAAATACAAACGCGTACAATGGGATCGCTCCTTGAATGGCCTCCACGCCAAACCCATAGTGCAGGATCAGCCAGCCTAATCCCAACGCGGAAAAATAGGAAAGTACAACAGTACCAATTAAATAGACGGTTGCCACGATAGAACGTAAATAGAAGAGCAGAAGCAGTGCGATTAAACCAATGACAACGGGAATGACAATGATCGTATCTCGGTCATTAACGAATTCCGTGTCGTATTGAGTGGCCGTCTGGCCGCCTATCCACACCTTTTGCTCCACGCCATCAATCCCTGACGCCAGCAAAGCAGCCTCCGCCGCTGCGCGGATTTCCGGGATATGGTTCATTGCTTCCAGCGAATACGGATTCAAGCTTAGTTCTACGCTATACGCTAACATATGCTCGTTGTTCTGCCCTTTCTGTGGGGCAGATACTTGATCGATGTAAGGCAGTGAATCCAGCTCATTTTGCAAAGAAACCTCTTTACCCTCTGTATCAATCATTATGTTCACAGGGGCCAGCTCCCCCTCGGAGAACTGATCTCCGATCACCTTAAACCCTTCTCTTGATTCCATCGTAGAAGGAAAAGAAGATAAGATGTCGTATGTGTATTGGATTCGCGTAGACAAACCCGCCAGCCCGCCTAACAGAAGAACTGTAATAGCTATTATCGTCCAAGGACGTGTCACCACAACCCGACCAATCCAGCCGGAAGATTTATTAGCCTTCTTGTTCCGAACAGGTTTGCCTCTATGTTTGGCACGATCTTCTTCCATCTCAGGCGTCCGGGGAACGAACGGATAAAATGATGCTCTTCCAAAAATAGCAAGCAATGCTGGAACAAGCGTTAAGCTTGCGATGCCCATAATTAAAATAGATAAGCTAAAAGGAATAGCAAAGCGATAATAAGCGCCATACTTCGCCAGCAGCAGGACTAATAATGAGATCACAACTGTAAATCCACTCATCGCAATAGCGCCGGAAGAGCCCTTCAAGGCTTGCACTAATGCCTGTCGCTTATCGGAAACATGAGCTAGCAAATGTCGATAATGCGTCACTAAGAAAAGACAATAATCTGTTCCCGCTCCAAACAAAAGCACCGTCATAATAGAGATCGCTTGCGCATCAACCGTTATCCAACCCTGCTGCGCCATAAATCCGAGCATAGGTCCAACTGCACCATAGGCAAAGCCAACAGCAATAAGTGGTATTAGTGCCAGCATCGGCGAACGGTAAATTAGCAGTAAAATGACCAATACGAGCAGCACAGTTGCAATTAGCAAAGAAACGTCAGCATTCATAAATAGACCTGTCGCATCTATGGAAATACCAACAGGCCCAGTAACTCTGGCACTTAATGCTTCAGTCGAATCAACAGATTCACCAAATGGATTGCTGCCAAATTGGGCGGCTGCCTGCTGCTTTAATTGTGCAACAGCTTCCTTGAGTTGTCCCACATCCGCTTCCTTACTGAACAAAACGGGAAGTACCAGTGTGCTCTTATCGTTTGATAACTGCGCTTGCAGCGCAGGGAGTGGCAGCTTATGCAAAGGCATGACCGCTGTCTGGTCAGGAAGCGGACTAGCTTCCCATTGCTTAGTCAGCGACTGCAAATCCTTCAGATCTTCCTGCGTTAATCCCCCTGCTCGCTTCCAGACAAGCAGAGCTGGTGTACCCGCTTTGCTAGGGAACTCGCGTTCCGCAACCAGAGTGGCTTGCACTGACGGGGTATCTGCTGCAAGATTGGCCGCACTATTTTGCTCCTGCGACTTTACGGATGGCCACACCCCATTCAACACGGCGACAATCATAATCCAAATGATCAAAGTGATCCATTGACCGCGCGGACCAGATACCCATCCGCTTATTCCGCGTTTCTGTTCCATCGTATCCTAATCCTCCTATATTCATTTCCCTTGAGAGAAATAATTTATAATATTATATATACCGGAAGGTTAATTAATTGGCAATCCTTATTTTACATCTTTCATTAAACTATATGTGAATAGATACGTTACCAGTATAATAAACAGAGTACTGATGTTAACGTTATAAAGGAGCTTCGTATCGATATGAACTCGAAACGCCCACGCAGACCGGGTAGACCAAGATTGGATGACCATGGCACACCTCTGCAGACCGTGATTGTACAGACGGCAGCACGAATGTTTATGGAGCAAGGCTTTGAAGCCATCTCGCTGCAGCTTATTGCTAAAGCCTGCGCTGTCACAAAAGCTACTATTTATTATTACTATTCCAATAAAGCAGAACTGTTTACAGCTGCTGTCGTTCAAGTGTTAGAGAAGGGACATTATTTTACCCAGCAGCACTTGTTGGCGCCTGTTAGCTTCAAAGAACAACTTCAGGCTATTGCAGTATCCAAAATGCAACAGTCTCATGTGGATATGGAAACGATGATGCGTGAAGCCGAGGCTCAACTGTCTACCGAGCAGATGGAGCGAATCCGACAGGCGGAGCAGCATATACATGATCTGCTGGCCGAATATTTTGAGATAAGCATAGGCCAGGGGATTATTCGAGCCGGTAATGCAATGATGATGGCTCACGCCTTCTCTGCGCTTGTGATGTTAGGTAATCGAGACAGCGCCGTTCAATTGTACGCATCTAAGCAACAGCTGGCAGAAGCCGTTGTTGACATGTTCTGGTCAGGCATATCAATTCCTAAGAATGGTTGATGGTTGATGCCCTGTGCCTTTTTGAAATTAGATCTCGTATCATGTAACCTTGTTGATGGTAGTCACGCCCTTTGAGCAATAACCGCACTTGCAGTTTTAATGAAAGAAGCCGTAAACACCACCTTCTAGTGGAGCTCACGGCTTTTTGAGCGTGGGTACTATGTACGCAGCGTGGCACAGCAGTAGCCCAAATACTGCAAGCTGCCTTCGACACTTACAAACGGAACGTGAATTACTTAGGCTGAATAATCTCCTGCACACGTCCAACCATCCCATTTGCAAGCCTTACCTTAATTCCGTGCGGATGCTGCGGGGAGTTGGTCAATATATCCTTTACAATGCCCCGCGTTCTTTTGCCTGTACGTTGATCCTGCTTTAGCACGATATCAACTTCTAGACCTGGCCTGATGTCAGCACGCAACTTACCACTCATGTTCATATCACTTCCCATCATCTCATTGTCGACGTTTACAAGCTGTAAATATGGATAATTGAAGATGAGGTATCTCCTGCATCAGACTGCATCATCCGTTCTCTAATCCTCATATCAGCTTACCTCAAAAAAAGAAGGAGCCTTTGCATCGGCTCCACGACGCTCCAGCATCCCTCTTGTACGATATTACTTCTAGTATGACTACACTAGTGCCGCTTTAACCTCGTCAGATGTGTTAGTCCACCATTCCTCATTATGTGTTTGCAGCAGCTCGCGCAGTAATCCTAACTCTTCTTGGCCAAGCCCATCAAGCATAACGCGGCGTTTCATGGCAGAATCCATCTTATTAACATGCTCCGCGAGCACTTTCCATCCACGTCTCGCTTCAGCATCCACCAGCATCTCGCAAGCTGTCAGCCCTGCATAAAATCCACCCTCGGCGTTGCGGTCAACTGCCACCCATACAATCCAGCATTGACGTCCGTTAGGCACATCTTCTTTGTTCATAGAGAACTTAATGCCGCGTTCCAGCTTACTCTTAGCGTGCATAGCGCCAATATCAATGTAGGCGCGTCCTCCTTCGATCATGACAGGAGACACATTATTCAGATCGATGCTGCCCGCACCGAAGCCTTTATGCTTACCACTGCTTACGACGTTAAGTGCAAGCGGCTTTTTTACCTTCTTTTCTTGTTCCATTATATTATTCTCCTTCCTCGCCCTCTCTATCGTTCCCATTCCTACCAGGAAACCAAGCCTAGGCTGGAATCAAAATCATTTTCATTTTAGCTAATATTCTGTAAAAAGCCAACATATACATGCTGTAGATGCTTGTCAACGGGAGGTAAGAATCGGATGACTCGAAGCAATGCCTATCGCTCACTCCTCTATTCACTCGTATTTATCACAGTTGGTATCCTGCTTACGCAATGGCTCACGCCTACACAGCCCTTGCCCTCCCTCGGTCCAGAAGTGACGCAGGGGAAGACCAAGATAAGTGAGCCGATTACGCCGCAGCAGATTCAAGCTGTCACACCAAAGGCCCGCAGTGAGCGGGTTTCGGAGTACCACATTGAGGTCCGATTGGACGAGACGTCCAAGACCCTTTATGCCACACAGACCGTCACATGGACCAACCCAGGCAAAAGAACGGTAAATGAGCTTTACTTCCACCTGTACCCAAATGCATTCGCTTCTGCGGATACCACCTTTATGAAAGAGTCCGGCGGCATGCTGCGAGAGGACCGTATGCCGCAGGATGGATACGGAAGCATGCAGATTACGTCGTTGCAAACGGTAGACGGGCTATCATTGATGAACCGTTTGGAGTTCGTTCAGCCTGATGACGGCAACATCAAGGACAAGACTCTGGCTAAGCTGCGATTGCCGCAGCCTGTCAAAGGCTTGGACAAAATTACGCTTAAACTCAAATTTGAAGTCAAGCTCCCTAAAGTCTTCGCTCGCATGGGAGCTACTAACCAATTTGTCATGGCTGGTCAATGGTTCCCTAAGCTGGCCGCGTATGAGAAAGCTGGTATTCGTGGACGAGCCGCGGAAGGGTGGAATCTGCACCAGTATCACGGCAACTCTGAGTTTTATTCCGACTTTGGTATTTTTAACGTCAGGATACAAGTTCCTAGCTCTTACATCGTAGCAGCAACCGGATTTCCAACCAAAACACCTGTATTCGGAGATGGAACCAAAACGTATCAATTCTATGCAGACGATGTGCATGACTTTGCGTGGTCGGCCTCTCCGAACTTTGTCTATGCGGAAGAACCGTTCTCATCAGCTAACGTGCCGGGTGTTCGTATTAAACTCTACCTTGACCCTAAGCACGAACAGTTGAAAGAACGTTACTTCTTTGCCGCAAAAGCCGCACTCACCAAGTTTAGTGAATGGTACGGTGAATACCCATATTCAACGCTTTCCATTGTAGTCCCCCCAAAAGAGGCTAACGGGGCAGGTGGAATGGAATACCCGACACTGGTAACCGCATTCGGTGCAGATGATGAAAGCCCCGGTTATGACTTGGAACGAACGGTCGTCCATGAGATCGGACACCAATATTTCTATGGGCTGCTGGCGTCCAATGAATTCGAGGAGGCTTGGCTCGACGAGGGCTTCACCTCCTATGCCGAGGATAAGTTAATGGAGTCGGAATTCGGTGTGACACCTAATTTGGCGGTACAAGCAAGTTATATGACCGATCCCGCTCCACTCAAACAGCATGCGTGGCAATACAAAAATCAGAACCATTATGCCGAAAACGTATACTATCGCTCTAAGCTTGTGCTGCTTGCCTTAGAAAAGCAGGTTGGAGAAAAGACGATGCAGCGTATTCTGAAAATCTATACAACAAAATATCGCTTTAAACATCCGACCACAGCAGACTTTCAACGTATCGTAGAATTGGTGACCAACCGTAAATGGACCGACTTCTTTAATCAGTATATATATGGGCAGAAGATGGCTGACTTTTCCGTCGAGAGCATCCATACCCGCACCTTTAATGAAGGAGGAACGCCACGTTATGAAGCAACGGTAAATATTCAAAAGAACGGCGCTGACTACCCGAACGTACCGATCGTATTTCAATTTGCAGACGGAAGTACAACTCGTAAAGTATGGTCTGTGGAAGGCGACCGCATCCAATATAAGCTCAGTCATTCCTCCCCGCTCGCATGGGTAATGATCGATCCTCTCTATACGATCATGGTAGAGAATCGTCACATTAACAACTATATGCGTGCTCAAATTGAAGAACCGGTGCGCACGCGCGTTAATTGGGTAGCCGTCAAATGGCTGGAAGTGATAACAAACGTATTGGGGTGGTGATGGACATGAAGCTGCATATGCGCGCAGGGTGGGACTGGCTGAAAGACCATTTATACATCTGGATCATCCTATTTCTATATCAGTTATTGTGGGGATTTCTATTATTTCGCTTTATGGATTCCGTCATCATGCCAATACTTCGCCGGTATCCGAGCCCAGCTCCTACGGAGATGAGTTCACAACTCTTCTTATTGGAATCCCAGTTCCAATTAACTAAAACGTCTACCTATACACCGTACCTCTGGATCATAGTCGCTTTTATTGCGGTACGGATGCTGCTCACACCGATCATTCATGCTGGCATCTGCTATTCAATGGCTAATCACCGAACGGAATCGGGATTGACCTTTTTCAGGGGAATCGCAGCAGTGTGGAAACCTTTTGCTTTATTGTATCTTCTGGAAACGGCCTTGATGCTTGCTCCCGCCTATTGGGCCGTCCCTTATCTGGCCGAAGTACTTGCTTCTAATCCAAGCTGGCAGATGCTATTAACTGGTGCTCTTCCTGTTAGTCTCGCTTGGCTGGTTGGAGGTTGGCTGCTTCATCATTTGTTTTTATTTCTGCAATTCGGCGCTGGGTCAGACATGTCGCTGTTGCATGCACTAAAAAACGGCATCGTTCACGTTCTGCCTGTCATTGGATTGTCGCTCCTATTTGTGCTTATCTCACTAGTATGCAGTACATTAGTGACAACCGCTGCCATGTTATGGACCGGCATGACCGCACTCATTTTACAGCAGGCATATCCTGCATTACGCGCATTTTTGAAATTATGGAGTCTTTCTAGCCGTTATCACGCATGGAATCATCGGAAACCGTAAATTTCGGCCTTTCTAAATATTTTTTCGCCAAAAAAACGCTTACTTAAGCCTTTTCTCGAGGTTTAAGCGCGTTTTTTTGGCGTTTCCGGACAAAAAGTGTTTGTCAAAGTAAAAAAGGTCTGCTAAAATAAGGCTTAGATTGTTACAACTTTGTCATGAAAGACACTTAGTTCTTGCAATTTTGTAATCAGAAGTAACGGAATCTGATGTGATCCAATAGGCCAAATTCCCGTACACATCCGGGAAGCGGGGGAACCATTAATACTGGGTGAATTGATCTTGCTTATGCAGAGATCATAGGGAACCTTCAACCGAACCCTCCAGCTAACCTCGCAGGCACGGAAGGAGCTTTTCCAATTGAAGAAGAAGTTGGTCACTGCGGTGGTCGGTCTGAGCTTACTGTTCTCGATCGGAACAGGTAGCGCATTCGCCGCAACGAAGATGGACAACACTATCCAAGATTTGATGGGTATCGACTACAAGTATGGTGGAACTACAACGAAGGGGTTTGACTGCTCTGGATTTGTAAAGTATGTTTTTGACAAATTCGATGTTGAATTGCCTCGTTCGTCTTCTTCCCAGTATGAAGTTGGCGACAAAGTAAAAAAAGACGAACTACGCCCTGGAGACTTGGTATTCTTCAATACTAGTGGCAGCGGAATCTCCCACGTCGGCATTTATGTAGGCAACGGTCAATTCGCCCACGCTTCGACAAGCAAAGGAACACGTGTCGACGATCTGAGCATGGATTATTATGAGAAGCGTTATGTTGGTGCTAAGCGCATTCTCAGCTCGAAGCAATATGATAGCTTTGCTTCTTACGAGAAATAATAGAATATTATACCGAAAGCCCGATGGATTGCCTCATGCAGCCTGTCGGGCTTTTATATTGCACTGTTCTATACACTGTATGCACGCCAAACTGAAACGTGCCAACTAAGAAGCCATGGTCCTGCACAAATTAATACAGGAAAAAGACGACAATTATAAACATAAATCTGTATAAAATGGGTTTACACTTGCCATGTTTCCCTGTTCTTCTGACTGCTATATGGGCATCTAGCTGAAGAGAAGCATGCTAACCATCATTCTCCCTGTCCATTCCCAGGTCCAGCACCCTTATATGATAATTAACACGTGAACCTGAAGATGAATCACGCTTCTTCTCTTGTTGTCCTAATCAGGAACTAGCTCCATCACCGTGATATCGATATACCTGCAATAATTAATTCTCTAACTTCCTAGTCACCACGCCACGCACATTACATATAACGATGGTGCCAACTAGTTTCTACTAGCCTTGAAAAGGGTGATATATCATTTCACTGTAGAGTCACCTTTCGTAAACCCTACTTACTACTTATCCTCAGATTTTGACAATGTAGGATATAACATTACATCCCCGCACTGCGTTTAACCCAAAGAGGCATGCTGGGCGTTCTTCCAACATGCCTCTACATCTTATTCACGACTACCAGCCTAAGTCCTCAAAATCCACGACAACTTAATGTCTCATGTACCACGTAGCTTGTGACTCCATTACTGCTGCTGTTCCCTTAACTTGCTCCCTGTATGTTCAGTATTCAAATGCTCCGAATTCACAACCTTTTTCTTCACTTGTTCCCTCATGTGTTGTTGAGGCCGTGCATGCTTATCGACATGTTTCTCGTGGAACATTTTGCCGTTACGTCCAACTATTTGTCGCAATTCATGACGTATTTGCTCAAATGTCTTGTTTTCGACAACAATACCATATTTCTGTGCAATCGATATAAGCTTCTTCTGCCGAAGCTCTTTTATCTGACTTTGGAGCTGTTCCTGCTCCTTGTTCAGCTGTTTCTTCTCTGTGTGATCTTTCTTATTTAATTGTGCCGACAAATTGCTTGCTTTCGAAGTCGCGGAGCTTGGCAGCAACGCTAGTACTCCGCCCTGTGATTCACTCTTGCGGGAAGAATCCGTGTCATCTCCTGATGCAAATACAACCCGCGCTTCAGGCGACTTCGCAAATGCAGCAGCGGCATGTTCGCTTTGCGCCGCTGCCGGAGAAGCAAGCAGCAGCATCATAGCTGTAGACCAGGCGACCGCCGATGATGTCGTCCATTTCATATTCTCACCTCCTTTCAAACTGCAATTTCTTCAGTATGAAGCCAGCACATGAAGACAAGCTGAATGAATACTTAATAATAATTTAAGTTCATTTGCTCATTCCGAATCAAATAAGCCTGTGTACGTTATTACGGTTTGGAACCGGGACAGTTTCCGATTCTGACATTTGTCATTAGCAGTTCATGACATCGTACACTAACGGACGATTACTCGTGAGACTACAATACAAATATAGCCACACGATAAACGGCACACATAATAAATCAAAGGGTGATGACAAATGACATACGCAATTGAGTGTACCAAACTTAGCAAGCAATATGGCAGCTTTCACGCTGTAAATGATATAAATTTATGTTTCAATCAAGGACAAATCAGTGCATTGCTTGGTCCAAATGGCGCCGGTAAGACTACTACCATATCTATGATTCTTGGTTTGCAGAAGCCAACCTCAGGCAGCATCAGCGTGTTGGGCATGCCCGCCGGGACTAAAGAAATTCGCCAGCGCATAGGAGCATTGATGCAGGATGTGAAAGCTGCTGATGGGCTGACTGTCAAAGAAGTGCTGGAATTGTTCCGCAGCTATTACCGGAATCCACTCTCATTAGCTCGCCTATTGGACCTCTCAGGGTTGCATCAAGAAGCCAAGCGCCGCGCATCTGCATTGTCAGGCGGACAGCGCAGAAGATTGGCTTTCGCCCAGAGTCTGGCTGGAAATCCTGAACTTATACTGTTGGATGAACCAACCGTAGGCATGGATATTGAAGCTCGCGGTCGCTTCTGGGATACCATCCGAACATTAGCCGCTGATGGCCGGACCGTCGTGCTGACCACGCACGACTTGACCGAAGCTGACGCGGTTGCTGACCACATCGCGATCATCGCTGCGGGGCGCATTGCGGCCGAGGGCACGCCCGCACAATTAAAGGCACAATCCGCACTGCGATCCATTTCATTCCGATCCGGATCCAGCTTGTCTGATGCTCAGCTCATGCAGCTTCCAGGGATCGTAAAATTCGAACGGCGGGCAGACAAAATTCATTTGTACGCTGAAGAAACGGATACATTAGTCGGAACACTACTCCAGGCAGACTGGGGCATATATGACCTGGAGGTTCAATCTGCCAAGCTCGAGGAAGCGTTCCGCATCATTACAAACCAACAGTAGGTTGCCAGAACACCTAAATATGAAGCGTTAATGCTATGAGGGTGTCATTTTATTCAGATCATTGTTCAGCTCTGTAAGGAATTTTCGTTCTAAAAAAGTAATATCCTACGCTACCCATACCATCTGAGGAGGAGTTCCATCATGTTACTTGCTCAAACCAAAGCCGAAAGTTTACGTATCATCCGCAGCCCATTCTTTATGCTGTTTTCCATACTAATGCCACTCGCGTTTTACTTTCTTTTTGCTAGCTTAAATGGGGCTGACAAAAGTATTGCCTCAACGACCTATGGTTCGTATTCGCTAATGTCGATGACCGCCTTCAGCCTCATCGGAACAGCGGTCAGCCAGTTCGGCATCCGACTGGCCTATGAACGCCGTGATGGCTGGGTACGCCTACTCCGACTCACGCCGCTGACACCATCTGTTTGGATCGGCAGTAAGCTAATCGCACATATGGGTATTCATCTGATCACGATTATTGTCATCTTCAGTGCAGCCCAACTCACTTACAGCTTTGACCTGACTCTTGCTCAATGGGTGTCTTGCGGATTATGGCTTTGGATCGGCAGCCTTCCATTCCTGGCTCTTGGCTCAATTTTAGGCACCATAAAAAATGCCGATGCCTCCATCGCCATTGGCAACATCCTGCATATGGGACTCGCTATTCTGGGGGGACTATGGATGCCGCTTAGTACGCTCCCCCAATGGATGCAATCCATTGGCCAATGGCTGCCCTCCTATCGCTTTGCACATGGAGCTTGGAACATGCTTGCTGGAAGTGCACCCGTAGTACTGGATTGGTTAATTCTCGTAGTTAGCGGCGTATTATTCATGGTATTATCAGGATATATACTGAATAGACGGGAAGCGATGTAAGTGAAATTGACAGCATGGCGGATGTTTCCTGCTGAAGAGGGATGGGCCCCTGCCGTATCACTCACCAACCTCTTAGTGGCCATTTATTTCGTATTGCAGGAACCTCCGTTTAAGCTGGCGGCTGGTCTCCTGCTCGTTTTATTATTTGCCGTTGCGTATCGTGAGATCTTTTGGCGGAGCCAACAAGCCCCGTTGCTGCTTGGATGCCAATTAGCTATCCTGCTTGTTCTCACTGCCTTTTACCATCCGATGTTTGCTTATATCGGTTTTCTCATGTCACTATCGCTAAGTCGACAAAAGCAGTCATTTATGGTGGGTATATCAGTTGTATTCGTGGTTGGTACCATACTTGCAGCTATTCCACACCTGAAAACAATGGGGCCTGTTATTTTGATTATGCTGCTGCCGCCTATTTTTGGGGTCGCAATCGTACCGTTCATTATGCGGGCCTCCGCTCGCTACAAACAGATGGCTGAAAGACTTCAGGCAGCCACATCTCAACTCGAACGTATGGCGCAGCAGGAAGAGCGCCAACGTATTGCCCGCGAGCTGCACGATACGTTGGGACACACTTTATCTTTAATTTCCTTGAAGGGAGAATTAACAGAGAAGCTGATTACCCGCGATCCTGACCGCGCTCTTACGGAAGCCCGCGACATCCGAGAGACAGCTCGAGCAGCGTTAAAACAGATGCGTGAGCTTGTTACCGAGATGAAAGTCGTTCGGCTGGTTGAGGAATATCAACATGCAAAGACCCTTTGTGCAGCAGCTGATATTCGCCTACAGTTCGAACAACATGCTGTAGGCGGCGAGGACTATGCGGGTAAGTACACAGAGGCGGACACCTTCCGCTCCGTTATTGCTGTAGTAGAGGTGCTGCCGTTGTCTCCCCTCCAGGAGACGATCCTTGCGATGTGCTTCCGCGAGGTGATAACCAATGTAGTCCGGCACAGTCAAGCCAAGGCTTGTACAGCTATCCTGCATATCGAAGAAGGCCAAGTACGACTTGCCGTTGAGGATAACGGTATTGGTCTTGACAAGAACGCCCAGTATCGCGCAGGCAGTTCAGGCATGACTGGCTTGAAGCAGCGGCTTGCACTTGTAGATGGCAGGCTGCAGATCGATTCCGCACCTCAGGCCGGAACAAGTATTAATCTTATTATTCCACGCGTATTACGAAGTGAACAGCGAGGTGAAGTCGGATGATACGAATCATCCTAAGTGAAGATCAGCGACTCCTGCGTGGCGCATTAGCTACCTTGTTGTCGCTTGAAGACGATATTGAAGTCGTTGGACAAGCCGAGAATGGCGAAGCAGCGCTTGCACTTATACGTGAGCAGCAGCCCGATCTGGCTGTCCTTGATATTGAAATGCCGCTTAAAACAGGCTTGGACGTAGCAGAAGCTATTAAGCAAGAACAGCTCAATTGCCGCGTCATTATGCTGACTACATTTGCGCGACCCGGCTACCTTCAGCGAGCAATGGCCGCAGGTGTATCGGGTTACCTGCTCAAAGACAGCCCCAGCGAGGAGCTGTCAGACGCCATTCGCAGTGTTCATGCTGGACGCCGAGCCATTAGCCCTGAGCTGTCGCTTGCAGTATGGGATGACCCCTGCCCCCTGTCTGCACGTGAACGTGAGGTCATGCAGTTGGCCGCTCAGGGCTTGACTATGCAGGACATCGGCGCTAAGTTGTTCCTGTCTCATGGCACTGTTCGCAATTACATGTCGGAAGCGATCGGCAAACTTGGTGCCTCAACCCGCATGGAAGCCATTCGCATGGCGCAGGACAAAGGCTGGCTGGAATAATAGACATCAGCCAGGAAGCGCTCCATTGAGACATTCCTGGCTGATATCTACATCATAATCATTGCTAGTTTACATCCTTATGTATCCCTTCCGGATCTGTCCCTTTCGCCTTTACAGCATCAAAATATGCATAAGCATCACGTCAGACAGGACAGAACGACTCATTAAGCTCTGTCCTCTGTTGTAATGGCAAACAACGCATGATCTTCCCATACCCCGTTAATGTTTAAATATCGCAAGGCCAGCCCCTCTTGACGGAACCCCGCCTTCTCCAGCACACGTTTAGACGGTATGTTCCTCGGCATCACACCAGCCTGAATTCGATGCAGTCCCAGTTGATCAAACGCATAGTTAACGCAGTAAGACACCGCCGCAGTGGCATATCCTTTACCGTTATGGTGTTGATCAAGGTAATAGCCTATATTAGCGTTTTGAAGCGGTCCGCGGGCAATGGCTGACAATTCAATTTTTCCAATCAACTGATGCCCCGAACTGGAAAAAATACCAAAAGCATACGCTTGACCAGCTTCCGCTGCTTTTACCTTAGAAGCAAGCAGCTTCTGCTGTTCCCCTAGAGTATAATGATTCTCCGCATGCAGCGGTTCGAAAGGCTGAAGAAATTGCCGATTACTCATCCTCAAATGAAGAAGCGATTCAGCATCATCTAAGGTTAAAAGTCTGATATCCATCTCTTTATGCAACATACCTCTCGATCCCCCAGCCTCTAAATTAATGCAATGACGTTCTCTCCCACGCCTTAACTGCATACCTGCGACTTATGACTCTCTCGACAATAAGCAAATTAGGGACCCAGCATAACCATGCAATGATAGCAAATGTATCGTTGGTGTCGATGTACCCGAACAGTACAGCTGCTAATGGGATGTAAAGCCTCAGTGTAATGGCTGCACAGGAGATCGCATAATTGCGAGCCATCCATCGCCCATGTTCAACTGGATTATGGTCGGCAAACCTTTTTTACCCGTCACAAAAGGCTGCTCGCGGATACCTGCAGGTGAACCATACATGACTAAAGCGTAAGCTCCTATTAAGACCGCCAGCAAGGCCAACATGCCAAAGGCCCATATTTGAGCTCTTGTGAATTGCCTGTACAATCCCCATCCCCCATCAATTTAAGGTTACGCGTATAACATTCCCTCATTTTACCATTAAACTATGATATCGTGGAATGGTCTTGAGACCGAGCTGCCGCTCAGTCAAAGGTCGTAGTATAATCTCAAACAGGGGTTGGTGTCCTCTTAATGGCAAACAAAAGCGCTCCAGCATCCTGACCGCCACTTACGCAGCATTCGAATGTGAAGCGCCCTCTCGGATCATTTATTTAGCTGACTTCGTGAGCCACTCCGCTAGTTCCTCTGTCTGTGCAAGAACAGCGAGCGGGTCGTAGTACCAGGAACGCTCTTCTGGCCATACGTAGATATGCCCATTCTTGACTGCGGGCAGACTCGACCAGATCGTGTCCGCTTGGAAATCGGCTACTGTCCGTTCGTTTGAGGTCATAATAATATAGTCGCCTGCATATTTCTCCAACAATTCGGCTGATATTTCAGCCCACTGCTTCTCCATAATCTCATCCCCAATTCCGGCTGGAGGCTTGCGTCCCAATGCCTGATAAGTTGGCTGTCCGCCCCGGCCAAAGTTATCTCCATAAACCAAAATCCGCTTGCCAGCGTCCTCCATGATCGAAAAAGATGCATCGGCAGGAATGACGGCATCAACTTTGGCCTTGGCTGCCATAATACGACGGTCGTAATCAGCAAGCCATGCCTTGGCTTCTTTTTCTTTGCCAAAGAGAGCTCCGAAGTAGGTTAGCTCCTCATGCACATTTTTTAGTTGGCCATAGGGGATCACTAGGGTTGGAGCGATTTTGCTAAGCATCTCGTAGACATCCTTGTTGCCGGTAATAATGAGATCCGGATTCAGACTCATAATGCCTTCAGCCGAAGGCTTGCCGTACACACCACTGTCTGCGACGCCAGCCAGCGCTTCCTTAAAGTAATAATTATTGAGGGTTAGTCCTGGGGCCCCTACTGGAATTACTTGCAGGGCGATCAAGCTCCCCAAGTACTCTTCTGCTACAATACGCTGCGGGTGAACCGGGACTTCGATGTCACCGTTAACGGTAGAGATCGTTTTGATCTTCGCTTCTTTAGGTTCGACCGCTGTATCAGAACCTGATACCGTGCTGCTTGTCCCGCTTTCTGCCTGTTTCGTTCCACCAGCGTCACTATTTGATGACGGCGTGTTACCGCAACCCGATAGTACGAGTCCTGTAAGAAACACAACTGATAAGATAAAAGCCAGGAAGCGTCTGCTGCCTTGCTGTTTAGTACGCAATGTAAATCCCCCTTTTGTATAAGTGATAATGATTATCATTATAACTTTACAACGGAGTAAGCGAATAGGCTATGCCTTAAAATGATATATCACTTTGTATTATTGTGATGCGTGCCACCAAGCACCTGTACTAGTTCGTGAAGCTGGGCAAGCGAGGAAAGTGGATCATACCCATAGAACAATTCTGCATCGTTTAATATGTACACCTGTTTCTGCTGTACAGCCTCTAGAACCTTCCATCTTGCCGACTCAAATAACTTATGTATCTGCTGCTGACCGTCCGCGCATGACGGCAGATCCGTTATAAAGATGTAGTCAGCAGGATAATTTGCTATAGCTTCTATTGTGGCCTCGACAAATCCTTTTGAAGCTATCCCTTCTTCCATCAGCTGTTCTGGCATACGAAAGCCCAAATCATCGTAGAGAATTTGACATCCTCTTCCGTAGCTGCTGCTAAAGCAATAGGCTGCGTTCTGACATACCTCCCATACGATAGCCGTACCCCGATCGCCTAGTTGGCGATCCAGTTGCTCGTTAATGCTGCTGACGAGATCGTCATATCGCAGCAGCCACTCTTCTGCGTGCTCTCGCCGTTCGACAATATCGGCTAGAAGACGGAACTGGTCGCGCCAACTCATCGTCATAAATGGCAATTCCACCACCGGGGCCAAGGGCAGTAAGCTCTTGTTCTCCACTGCAGTGTTATAACTAATGATCACATCTGGGTGTGAAGAGGCTACTGCTTCATAATAAGCGGCTGGTGTACTGACATAAGGATCCAGCATCTGTCTCTTTCCCGAGGTGTTCTGCCGCCGTTCCAACCAGGGTGTATAGACACCAATCTCCGGGGTAATGCCTAGCGCCAGCAGACTAGCCGTATGATTCAGATTTAAAGCTGCGATACGCTTCTTCTTACGCTGATAATGTGTAGGGGAAAGTCCGACAGACTCTTTGAACTTCCGACTTAGATAGGCCCCTTCTTTATATCCGACCTCCTGTGCCAGCACATGTAAGTTAGATATCCCGGTCAATAGCTGGCGCTGCGCACTTCGTATCCGAAGCAAGGTTAAGTAGGCATTAAAGGTACGACCCGTATACTTGCGAAACATACGTGAAAAATGTTCAGGGCTTACGTCTGACCTATCTGCCATCTGCTCTCGCGTCAACTCCTCCCGATAGTGGGCCTCCATGTAACACAATGCTTGTTCAATCCATGAGTTGGAGGGTTCCTGTCTAGATGTTAACTCCTTGTGCAATTCCGTCAGCAGCTCTGTAAAAATCTGTTGCAATCTGAACGGCCCTCCCAGCTGCGGCTCCCTCCAAATGATTTCTAACTCTCCAGCTAGCCTCATGATGGCAGCTGGACAGCGATGTATCGGCACGGAATGATCCAATCCTCGCGTGCCAGAGGCATCATTGGAGATACAACAGTACTCTATTACAATACCGCGCAGCGTGGCGCCGGGCTGCCAGTATAGATGAGGCTGAGGCGCGGCATCACCAAGAAACACGCTGCCTCTGGACATTTGGTGTTCATGCCCATTAACACATAGTGTCCCTGTCCCGCCCCACACGATGATCATGCAGGCATCGTGCTGCACTTCATCCTGATTGCCGCAAAGGCTGATAGCATTCAATTTTTCCACTCGGATCGGCATATAAAAGCAGTGCGCAGCCGCAGACAATCTCGTGTTCGTAGTAGCAGACGTAAGCATCGTTCTATCTCCTGATGGGGTACAAATTTTTTAACCTTATAATTGGTTTATCATTCTATTTTCCATTGGCTAAAGCATCAGAGCTTAGTTTGAGTTGTCAGCCAGTCAGCAAGTTCCTCCATCTGCGATAGCAGTGCGATCGGGTCTTTGAACCAAGAGCGCTCCTCATTCCAAATGTAAACATGTCCTTTCTGGAATGCCTCTAGTTTCCCCCATATCGGATCAGCCTTGTATTGTTCTAAAGTCTTAGAGCTGGTCAACACAATGTAATCCCCAGCACTTTCAGCTAACAACTCTTTGGACAATAAAGTGTAATTAGACTTCATGATCTTGGAAGAGACTCCTGTTGGGGGCTTACGCCCAAATGATTGGTATATAGCTCTACTGCCCCTACCAGCATCACCTCCGAATATGTAAACCTCTTTTCCCTGATCCTCCAATATCGTAAAGGTTGCTTCCTGCGGGACAGCCTTGTCCACCTTTGCTTTGGCAGCAGCCACGCGCGCATCATAATCGGCAAGCCAGGCAGACGCTTTATCCTGCAAGCCAAGCAGTTCTCCGAAATAGGTCACTTCTTCATAAATCGAATGAAGTTGGCCGAACGGCACACTGACAGTAGGGGCTACTTTGCTATACTTTTCAACCTGTTCTTCTTTCGTAGATAACGTAATAATGAGATCGGGTTCCAGTTCCATTATTTTTTCGATTGAAGGTGGATCGCCCACATTCTCAACCCCCACAAGCTTATCTTTAATGTAAGGGTTCTGCATAATCCATTCTGATGATCCAACGGGAGTCACCCCAAGTGCTACCAAGCTGCCCAGATAATCTACCGCAACGATGCGCTGAGGCTTCACCGGAACGACCACATCTCCAAACAAACTCGAAACGGTCTTCGTTGTTCCATCTCCAACTGAGCCTTGGTGGCCACTAGACGTCAGGCTCTTGTTCCCTGCACCTGCAGGATGAACCTCTGTCTGCGTCGGATTACCCGCTTCTGCTGAGCTCCCTCCATTTGTCATATTACCACTCGTACCACAAGCACTAAGCAGCAGTGTCAGACACAGCAGAAAAGTAACTGCCATCGATGCTCTAGATCTTCTGTTTATGTACATCGTTAAATCCCCCTCTGTTTTATACTGATAACGATTATCATCATTAGCAATATATCGTCGGACGCCGTATTTCACAATGGGGATTTGTAACGTCTTCTTTGCACGAAGTTGTACATTTTCAGGAATGCGATTGCGATCTTTGTACTTGCCGGGAGCTACACCTGTGTACTTTTTGAACATCCGATTGAAATAAAAAAAGTCCGTATATCCCACGCTAAGCGCCACTTCTTGTAAAGAAGCGTCTGTCGTAAGCAGAAGTTCCTGTGCCTTTTCCATTCTGATTTGAATGAGAAACTGGATAGGGCTCTTTCCCATTTGATCCTTGAACTTCCGAGATAAATATTGTGGGCTGTAGTTAAGGAGATCTGCTATATTTTCAACCGTCATGGTGTCCTGATAATGCTCCATCATGTAACGAATCACCTGCTCAGACAGATCAGGGGTATGTGTATCGGCACTTTGATACTTGATTTGCCATAACCAATCATAAATAAACTGATAAAATAACGACTTGGCGTGCAGTTTACCTAATGACTCAGGTTGCTGCCAGTTCTCATACATCCGCCTTACTTTCTCCAGCAAGTTGCCAGGGTACGGTGCCTTGCATACATAACACTGCTGAAATGGGTTATTTTTTGTCAGCAACAGCTGCTGCTCTAGTCGATGCGGATGAGGCAAAGCCGCTTTATACAGGATCAAATATCCTTCAAATAGGTCTCCTGCAACTATATTCAGAAAGATCCCTTTGCCCGCATGCAGCACATGGAAATGATGAACGAGATGAACTTGACCCTCCAGCCAAACCTGGGCTTCGCCCCGTATCGTACATATAAATGCACTAGAAGGAAGTCGATAATCAGTTAAATCGTCGTTTAGCTCCATCATGATATGACGTACATCTATAAGATGAATTACAGCCTGATTCCATAATTCAATATGATCATCTACATTCATCTACACTCGTTCCACCCTTTCTTATCATGTTACTTATCGTTCTAGAACCTGCATGTTCCTTCACTACAACTCCACTTATTATAAATGATAAACATTCTCACTCATAGCAGGAATACCCTACTCTAAAAAAAGAGCCCCATAGTATTTATGGGGCCCATAGGAAGAAGCCTTCCTACCAGGAGTACTGGCGGAAAAGCTTGATTACGTATTTCTTTTGACTAGGTATAAAGGGTGGTACTTCTAAGTGATGCATCCTTTCAATAATAAAGAGACCTCACAGCAATAAAAACTTTCATCCATTTTTATTTCTGATATACGGCCGCTAGCTCCGACCGGATAACTAAGGTTAACGTTCGAAGCTCACCGGCTGCTGCTGATCGAATATCTGCATCGCTGCTGTCCGACTTCAACAGCTCTCGGTCTACAAGGTTGCCTTGCTCTATAATGACCCAGTTGTCAGCTAGTGTTGCACCTAGCAATCGGAGCTGTTCATTGTTCAGCCGGACTTGCTCCAGCCGCCCCGTAAACACTTCGAAATCCACCTTAGGCTCAAGGCCAAATCGTTCTTGCAACCATAGCTGCACCCCACCTGGGGTGTTGAACTTCATTTGATACCCATAGCGGACGGCGTCCTCCAACCGCTCATGATGGACACGAGCATAAGTCACAAACTCGTCGTAGCTGTAATATTGAGCAGCAGCAACCTGTAAGGGGACTGTGTCACCTGTTGTAATACAAGCAAGTAGGACAGCGTCGGTGATGTTGAAGCGCCGTGCCCGCTCTAGCAAAATAGCGGTATGCTGCGAAAGTTTGATATTTGGGTTCATCTGATCCATTCTCCTTTTGGCCTTGCTGCTTTATTGTTAAGATTACTCATGCAAATGGCAGGCCGTATAATGACCCGGGGCGATACGTTTAAGAACAGGCTCTTCTTCACCGCATCGGCGGGAAGCGTATGGGCACCGGGATCGGAACTTGCAGCCTATAGCAGAATCGATTGGACTTGGCAATTCACCTTGCAGCAGCCGATCGGTTGGCATTAAGACTTTCGGGTCCGGGATTGGAATTGCTGCAAGAAGCGCCTCGGTATAAGGATGGGCGGGATGAGTATACAATTCCTCACTAAAGGAGACTTCCACAAGCTTGCCCATATACATAACCCCGATGCGATTCGAAATATGGCGTACCATTGACAGATCATGTGCAATAAACAAATAGGTCAATCCCAATTCATGCTGAAGATCCTCCAGCATGTTGACCACCTGAGCCTGCACAGATACATCCAGTGCCGAAATCGGCTCGTCACACATCACAAACTCAGGACCCGAAGCAATAGATCTTGCAATGCTGATGCGCTGCCTCTGCCCCCCACTGAATTCGTGGGGATAACGATCCGCATGCTCACGCTTTAACCCGACTCTTTCCAACAGCTCGATAACTCGGTCGCGTCGATTGGATCGGCTGGAACCACCGTGAATCTCTAGTGGTTCACTAATGAGTTCCAACACGTTCATGCCCGGATTCAACGAAGAATATGGGTCTTGAAAGATAGCTTGCATTTTCTGTCGATAAGGCTTGAGCTGCTTCTCGTTCATTGGAGCCAAGTCGACCCCCTCATAGCGGATCTCGCCGGAGGTGATATCAAAGAGTCGAATGACACTACGCCCAGTCGTTGACTTTCCGCAACCCGACTCTCCCACGAGGCCAAATGTTTCCCCCCGATGAATATGGAAGCTGACATCGTCAACTGCTTTAAGCACCTTCGTTGTTCTCCCGAACAAAGACTTCTCAACGGTAAAGTGCTTCGCTAATCTACTAACTTCCAATAAAGGTATCTTGCCTGTCCTCGCTTGCCCACGTCCATCCAACATGCTGTTATCGCTCACTGCATTCCCTCCTGGCGTTCGCTATGTCGTACCGCCGCAAGCCAGCAGAGCGATCGGTGCCCTGGCTTCAATTCTACATATGGTGGTAGTATTAGGCACTCACCTGACGCATGTGGACATCTCTCCATGAATGGACAACCTGGAGGCGGATTAAGCAAGTTCGGCGGCGAGCCTTCAATAGGAACCAGACGCTCACGCTTTCCCTCGCGCATTCTCGGTATCGATCGTAACAGCCCTTGTGTGTAAGGGTGCTGCGGTGCCCCGAAGATGTCCTCCACTGTTCCCTCTTCCATAATCAGGCCACCATACATCACGATAACCCGTGAGCACACTTGTGCGACCACACCCAGATCATGCGTAATCAGCAGTACCGATGTTCCCGTTGTCTTGCACAGCTTTGTTACCAATGCAAGAATCTGCGCCTGAATAGTCACATCAAGCGCGGTTGTTGGCTCGTCCGCGACAAGCAAGTCTGGCTTGCAGGACAAGGCCATGGCAATCATAACCCGCTGACGCATCCCACCGCTGAACTCGTGCGGATACTGATCGATTCTAATCTCTGGCGAGGGAATGCCGACTTCCCTTAGCCATTCAATAGCTTCCCGACGTGCATCCCGTCTGCTCAACCTTTGATGGCGCCTCAGCACCTCAGTTAACTGCGCGCCTATCGTCAACACCGGATTAAGCGACGTCATCGGGTCCTGAAAGATCATGGCCACCTGATTACCACGGATTTTACGCAGCTTCTCTTCTGGCAAGCCAAGCAAATCCACTCCCCGCAGCTTCGATTGACCACCAACGATCTGACCGGAAGGCGGCATTAGGCGTAAGAGCGATTTGGCCGTGACACTCTTGCCGCTCCCTGATTCGCCTACAATGCCAATCAGCTCCCCCTCGTTGATCGAAAAGCTGACTCCCCTGACAGCCTGCACCTCGCCCTCACGAGTAAAAAAGGAGGTCCGCAATTGATGGACAGACAATAACTCAGTCATGGTCCTCACTCCATTAGTCATATTTATCGCCGGTTCACTTTCGGTTCAAAAGCGGCGCGAAACACATCTCCCAAATAGTTAAAGGCTAGCACTGTCGTTAAAATAAGCAGTCCTGGGAACAAAGCAAGCGTTGGATTTTCCCCGATATAACCCTTGGCGTTGTTTAGCATGCTGCCCCAAGAAGCATCTGGTGGACTAATGCCAAGTCCGAGGAAGCTGAGTGCCGATTCCATCATAATAACACCTGCAATATTAAGCGTAGCAGCGACCACAATTGTCGGCACAATACTCGGAATAATATGACGTAAAATAATACGGAAGGCGCTTTGTCCCGATACACGCGCGTACAGCACATACTCCCGTTCTTTCACTGAAATTGTCTCCGCCCTCACGATGCGCGAGATCGACATCCAGCTTAACAAGCCAATGATGAGCACAATTGTGACCACTCCTGGCTTCAAGTAAGCATTTAATATGAGCATGAGGAAGAAGGAAGGCAGCGACATCCCAATATCTATACTTCTCATCAGCAACGTGTCCAGCTTGCCGCCAAAATACCCGCTAATTGCCCCAATTATAGTCCCGATCGTAACCGACACCAGCATGGCGAGTATACCAACGCTCAGCGAGACTCTGGCACCATATAAAGCTCGTGCAAAGTAATCGCGGCCGTTATCATCCGTGCCAAACCAATGCTGTCCGCTTGGAGGCAGCAGCCTTTCATTCAGATGAATGGTATTGGGGTCGTGCGGCGCAAGTGGCGCAGCAAGCGCGGCCAACACATATACCCCTAGCATAATCAAGGCGATCAGAGCCGACTTTTGTGTCCTTAGCTGACTAACAAGCAGTGTCCATCTCATTCGGTTCATCTTGTTCACCTCATCGATTTAATTCGGGGATCAACCACACCGTACATCATGTCGGCCAGCAAATTGCCGAAAATAAGCAGGAACGACGACATCATCGTGATCCCCATAATCATCGGATAATCAAGACCAAAGACGGCATTGATACCAAGCGAACCCATACCAGGCCACGAGAAGATACTTTCCACAATAAAAGCGCCTGTCATAATCTCTGGCAGTGACAATCCTAAAATAGTAATAACCGGAAGAAGCACATTACGTAGTACATGTCGGAACAAAATAATCGTGCTTGTAGATCCGTAAGCATATTGGATATGCACATAGTCTTCTTCCAGTTGGCTAATTGTGCTTGAACGAATGTAACGCATAAATACAGCGATGCTCGTAATACTCAGCACGAGACATGGCATAACACCATGCAGGACCACATCCCAGGCAGAATTTACGCCTATGGTCCGCATCCCTAGGCTAGGCAGCCAATGAAGCTGAATCGAAAACACATAAATAAGAATCATAGCAAACCATAAACCAGGCAGTGATATTCCAATGTAAGATAAGAAGCTGAGCGCACGGTCTATCGGCTTATTTTTATTCAGTGCAGCGACTAATCCAAGCGTAATGCCAATAATTAACGAGAGCACCAAAGAGGAACCCATCAGCCCGAGCGTTGCTGGAATACGTTCTACTATAAGATCAAGCACAGGTCTATGATTGATCAGGGAATAGCCTAGATTACCTGTCAGAACATTTTGCAGCCAATACACGTATTGCAAATACAAAGGCTGATCTAGTCCCATGCTGGCTCTAATTCGGTCTATATCCTCGGGACTCATGTTTGGCGTGACAAACGACATGACAGGATCACCGGGAGCCAGTCGAATGAGCGCAAATGAGACTATTGAGATAAACAGAAGCATCGGAATAAGCTGAAGCAATCGTCGTAGTACATACTTTTTCAACTGTTACTCCTTCTGGACAGCGCTCCCTTCGCCCATCCGTTGTAGTCTTATTTCTGCTTGTATAGCTTGGCAAAATCATCAAACATCACTACGGGTTTCGCTCCAGCTTCTTCTATGCCAGCAAATCGGGAGTCAACGGCTATAATGGACTTTCCATAAGCTATTGGATAAGTGGTGATTTCCTGTGCTGACAACTCTTGAATTTGCCCATACAATTGTTCCCGTTTGGCGCTATCCGTCTCAACCGCTGCCTGCTGCCACCATTGATCGAACTGCTCATTTTTGTAGTGCGAATAATTGTAAGCCGCATCGCTTAAGTACAGCACTTTATAAGCGTCAGGCTCAAACCCCATACTGTAGCCGCCAAAGGACATGTCATAGTCCGTATTGTCTTTGTTTAGCGCCTTCTTGCCCAGTGCCGCCCCATCTAGTGGAATGAGTTCTACCTGAATGCCGACCTCTTTTAGTTTCTGTTGAAGGTAGAGCGCCATGTTGGTTTCCGGGGTGCTCGCGCTAAAGTAGGCAAATCGGATCTTGAGTCCTTCCGCTCCAGCTGCTTTCAGCAATGCCTTCGACTTGTCAGGATCATAATGGTAAGCTGGCAGCTCTTTCTTTATATACAAGGTGTCAGGCGAAAAAATAGATGGTGCCGGTTCTGCAAACTCCGTTGAGGAGAAGCCCGCTTGAATCAGTTCTTGCTTATCAAGCGCATGCACGATGGCTTGGCGTACTTCCTTCTGTTTCATAATGTCAATGTTCATGTTAAATACCATGGTGGTTACGCCACCCGACGGGAACATCAATAGATTCGCGTTGCCCGCAGCTTTTACTTTGGCATAATCCTGCGGTTCAACACGCAGCATGTTAAGCTCGCCATTCTGTAGCGCGAGCACAGCCGAATTATTTTCCTTGGCAATACGATATGTAATCGAATCCAGCTTGGATTTCTCGGCGAAATAAGTGTCCGCACGTTCCACAAGGACATATTCACCTGAGCGGTACTCTTTAAATTTGAATGGCCCTGAGCCGACAGGATTATAATTCTTCTCGCTCTTCTCCAAATCTGCTTCACCCTCGAATATATGCTTCGGAATCGGAATGATCTGGACAAGCGAGCTTTCAAACGCAGCCGAGGCCTGCGGCAGCACAAACTCGATTGTTCGCTCGTCGATTTTGTTCACACTAATTGGCTTGCCGTCAAGAACAAACGAGCTGCGAAAATAGCTATGCTGCTTCTCATCAAGTATGCTGTTAAATGTAAATAGAACATCTTCCGTGGTTAACGGCTGTCCGTCATGCCAGACGAGTCCTGCACGCAGCTTCAGCGTGAATTTCTTTAAATCTTTCGAAGCGGCCAAACTTTCGGCCAATACGAATTTCTTCTCTCCGTTGTTGACGCTCATTAATGGTGCATACAATGCGTTATTAATAGTGAGTGACATACTGTCACCTGCATAGATCGGGTTAAATGTCTTCGGATCATCCTTAATCGCGATAATCAGGTTGCCTCTCTCTCCCGACAAGCCTCCTCTATTATCAGTAACGACTTGATATGAACTGCAGGCACCGGCCAACAACGACACCAAAAGAAGAACAACAGCGCTTAGACTTCTTTTTCTCAACATAAACCTGCCTCCCTAACATTTAGTGGACCTAGATATGCACAGCATGATGGCTTAATACGCTAACTCAACATTTTAATTCTTATAATATTTATTTGTTTACTTGGTTATCTAGTTAAAAAAATTTGCACCCCACTTCTACTGTCTGTGTTATTCCGTTTTTTCTTTAAGCACTTTTTCAAGCAATTGATCAAGCTTATTTAAGCCTATCAGGATATCGTTTAGATCCTCTCGGGATGAATGTTTGACAAACAGCTGCTGAAAATCGCTGACATTGGCCTTAATGCCTCGCATTCGCTCTTGTGCTTTATCGGTTAGCTCAATCTTGACCACCCGCTGGTCATCCTTCATTCGGACCCTGCTAACCAGTTCCATATTCTCCAGTCGGGAACATACCGCAGACACATTACTATCTACCATATTCAGTACAGCGCCAATATCTCCTACTCTTAATGGTCCTTCATTCTCTAGCAGCAGCAAAATGTTGATAGAAGGGCCAGTAAGATTCTGTGGTGAATAGAATTGATTGACGATCTTCGAGTGTTTAGTATCTATGACGCGCAGCAAACCACCAATTTGTACACAGGATTCAATGGGATCCATAAGTTCTCCTAGCCTGTCCGATATTTATTTATCGCAATAAATATTTCTACAATAATTAAATAGTAAACGGTTACGATTTCGCCGTCAATCATTTTCTGGAAATTTTTTTATTCCGATATCTTGCTGCCGCAATGCAACAAAAGGTCGCCTGCCTGGCAGGCTCTCATTCTTTTTCAAACTTTGAAAGTAATGACACCTTCACATATCAATGCATCCTTCGTAATAACATGAATACTGGAAACACCTCGTGCTGATTAGTTCACTATCCCCATTCTGACTGTGATAAGATGCACGTATCGCGTACGGAGATATTTTTCTTAGGAGGTTAGCTTATGAGCAAGCTTATGAAAGCATACTACGAGGCAAGCTGCAAACCTGCCTTGGTGATGTTTGTTTTGGCCTTATTGGCTCTCGTTTATCTCAACGCAGTTGATGGGCCCTATTCCATTGTCCGATTTAAACAGCTCCATGCAGGGCTTCCTCTGCTCGATCTTTTGTGGAACTACTCACCGAATCAAGTGTATGAAATGTTAAGCGGTTATGGTGAGCAAGGCAGAAACGATTACATAGCTAATCTAGCCGTCGTCGATATTTTGCTTCCCATTCTGTACGGATTAGGTATGGGACTGTTGATGGCATGTCTAATCCGCAGATCCGTACCCCAATTATTTGGATTACGACATCTCTCTTTACTGCCACTTGTTGCAGCACTAGCTGATTATGGCGAGAATATAACCATAGCGGTCATGCTGCAAGCTTACCCGGATCGAATCGACACTCTCGCTGTTACAGCCAACATCTTCACCATGACCAAAACCTCGGTATCATTAGTGAGTCTGGGTTTAATCGTGCTGTTTACTATTATTGCCCTGATCACACGACTGCTGTCCCGATCACGGAACTGAGGGACCTACTGCGTGTCATTCGGCAGCAAGTAACGATGCCGAATGATTGCTTCATACCTGCCTACAGCTATTCAAGGAGAGGCTCGTATTGTATACATAGATGATGCACGCTTATAGAAACTTCCACTGACGTGGAGTAATGGATACTGCTGCAATATCGTAGCTCGAACAAAGTTAGCTAACCTTGGTTATAAACATAGGTCAGCCCCCATCTACAAAGGTGGGGGCTGAGATTAGTTGTATTTGCACAGCAAATAATTAAATTAGATTTATCCCTATTCTCAATGCCTCTCTTTTTATTGGCGTCTGTTTTAATAATAAAAGCAAATTCCTGTACCTTGTCTTCCCATTTGTAACGCACCCGTGCTGATATTCAATTTCGCTGCTATACCAAAACCGTTCATCTGAACTCCTTCCATAAACCTTCAAAATGATAATTAAACCATATGACGGGTTTTTATTATTAAATACTGTATGACAAGGATAAATTCGATTAAACTCTAGCATTTGCACTAATGATGTACGATAAGAGAGTAGGCGGATTTCACTAAAGAAAATGTAATTAAGCATGAGATTATTCGAAACGTGGAGGTTGATCACTTGTCAACAAATCGGATTGGTGGAGCGATTCCTATCTTCCCTTGCAGGTCCATCGACGAACAGTTGGATTTCTATCAAGCACTGGGTTTTGAACTGACTTATCGGCAGGCCAAACCAAACCTATATGCTAGCGTCCAACACCGCATCATGGAATTACACTTTTTTGTTTTGAAACAATTAGAGCCATCCAACTCATACAGCATGTGCTATGTAAGCGTTCCTGATGTGGATGCCATATACAAAGAATTCTGCCAAAATCTAAAAAAGACTTATCAGAAAGTCCCCTCAAAGGGATTTCCCAGAATCACCAAGCTCAACAATCTTACAGAAGACCGCAGATTTAATCTTATCGATCCTGCTGGTAATCGCTTGCTGATTGGTCAGAAGCATGCCTCTCCGGAGCCTATCCAGAGCGATCAATACGTTGTGCCTCACCCGTCAAGATTTACAAAAGCATTTGAATCTGCGTACCGATTGGCATATGCCAAAGACGAACCCGCAGAAGCAGCTAGAGTACTTGATCTTGTTTTTTCAAAAGCTGGAGAAGTATCAGCTGCGCTTCGTTACAAAGCTTATGTATTACGAGCAGATATCGCTATTTCAATGGATGAGCTAAATCTTGCGATGACTTTTATTAAAGAAGCAGGGAACTTAGCGTTATCTGATCAAGAGATAAAAGAAGTGATGGAAACGACCCAACGATTAGCTGAACTTAAAATGACTTTAGGGCAAATCTAATCTTCTTAGGTACCTCTGTGGCTGGATCAAACCGGACGAAATCGCCAACAATGGGTATGAGAGCTCAACATACGAAGGCTGCTGGCATATTTGGCAGCCTCACTAAAAGAAATGGATACGATAGCTCATAGAGAACAGGCTGCCGCAAAATCGACAGCCTGTTCCGTAATTATAATAGCGAGTTTCCAAACTTCACCTCCGGAAAGCGACCATCCGGTCCTTTCATTTAAGATTCTGCCTTGGTCGAATTCGCTTTCCGAGTTCATAAGCAAACACGGCTTACGCAGACCCTCTCCCTAATGTCGATTCAAAACGAGTTAAGTTGCGAAACCAATTATAAAGTTAAATTGTCAATACAAGCTCCATGGCTAATCGTTCTTTCTCCGCAATGTCGACTAGAAACTCAGATGCAAGTCTTAACTCCTGTTGATTTCCGGTTCTTCCCGCATTATCAATTGATGCCGAAACATCCTTCCACATCGGCGCGATTTCCGCAAACAGAATGTATGCCTGCTCTAATTTAGAGTCACCGAACAAATCCACGCATTCTTTTAGAAAATCTCTATACAGATTTCGAAATAAGGCGCCGCCGGTTCCCGCTTTTTCCATCAATAAAGCAGTCAAACACAGATCTTTCTCTAAATCCTTGCTTCTAGAAGGCCAATTCAGGATTTCACCGCTCATTTTTTTGATCCCTTTATTGCCCATATTGCGGATAGGTGGATTCAAATAGTTATGAGCATTGTTGATAAGGGATGATCGTATGGCGGGTACAAGCGGCAGAAGGGTATCCGTTTGCTCGATCGTAAAGGAGCGATTCTTGGAGCTCATGGGCCCCTTTGCGTTTCTTGCCATAGTCAAATTCGATAATCGCGTTTTCACGAGCCCGCCTTGTTGGCTTGTGTCTGCCATGTAGGCATATTCGTCATCCATGCCATATATCACCGCATAGTGGGCAGCAAAGTGAATTTTGTTCGTAAAGTAATCTAAATAATACGAATCTAATTTAAGCCCCACAGGAATTCCACGGTCTATGCAGCTTTGCACGTTCTGCCATGCTTTTGTAACAGACGAGGTTTCTTGCACCCTGATATTCAAATTGAGTCGGGATGCTATGCAAGCAGACAGTTCATCAGGCTTTGCTCTACCCCCGATAAAAGGAAAGTCCATCCCCTTGGAATCCCAATAAATGAATCCCAAACCTTCCCCAATACCGAATAACATTGGCTCCGATAATCGAACACCTTCATGTTGAAGGAGATTGCCCATCGCTGTCGTTTCGCAGTGTTCTCCCTGAAAAAGAGCAAAATCTTCAATTATCATGGGCATGTACCTCCAGTTCCCCTGTTAGTTCACTGATCAAATTTGCGACAAATGTCTTTTCATTCTCGATGAGACTCATCGGGTGAAGAAAAAGAGACCTAACGTGCAATGGCAATTGATTGCCGCCTTGCGATTCATATTTCTGACCTAAGTTCCTCAATGTCTCCTCTAGAAGGTTCTGTCGTTTCCATAAAGCTTCCACAGCTTGATTTTTTCCGATAAAAGGGAGGGCCGCCAGTCCAAGATCGAAACGGTTATCCCGTTCCCGCGCAGAAGCTAGGCTTACGATGACTTCATTCCTTAATGCTTCTATCCCCGCTTCCATCATGACATAAGTAGACGGCACAGGTCCTTTGCCAGACTTATGGACGGAATCTTCGGATTGGATCAGTTCTTTGTCTTTCAGTTTCTGCAATCCGACGTAAATTGAAGTCGTACCTATATTCGCCCATTCCCTGTAGCCTCTAAGCTCTATTAACTTATTGATTTGATACCCCGACGCTTGTTTGGATTCCGCAATAATTTGCAGCAACATAAATTCCACGTTGGAAAGAGATTTCATTGCTTATCTCCTCTTCTTATTATATTTCATATATGTAATATAACACTAGTGAAATATAAAATCAAGAAGATCTACCCTAGCATGACGGTCCGACTCTTGCTCCCAAGCCAAAGAGACCGCGCACGTTTGTGGAAAGATGTACTGGACGAGCATTTCAACAGTAACCAGCCTCAATTGTAGAATCATGGCTGGCTCTGGGCCTGCTACAACAGCTTTCTCCGACTTCTTGTTTGCAAGCTGTTGAACAAGAAAGCCCAAAGAGGGCCGCAACAGTCCCCCTCACGGTACCCTGTCGCAGCCCTCCAATCCGCGTCAGACGCGGCCTCTCAGCTTTTACTCTTCCCCTGTCGCAATCGGATTCTCGCTATACGAAATCCAATCGCTCCAGCTTCCTGCGTACAGCTTGGCGTTCGTATACCCTGCTTGCCATAGCGCAAGCACGTTCGGGCAGGCCGTGACGCCTGAGCCGCAGTAGACGATCACCTCGTCTGCATCTCCTACGATGCTACTCCAACGAGCTTGCTGCTCAGCCGCGGACCGCCAGCGCCCCGCTTCATCTAAGCTCTGCTGCCAGAACGTATTTACTGCACCGGGAATATGTCCGGCTTTCGGGTCTATCGGCTCTACTTCCCCGCGATAGCGGGGCGATTCGCGCGAATCTATGAGTCTTACGCGCGGGTTCCCCAGCTTGGACGCAACTTCTTCCATACTCGCTACAAGATGATCGCGTACACGGGGTGTGTAGATGCTCGTTTCTTTCGAACTTACTACTCCAGCGAGCCTATTATCGAATACGCTCCCCACTTCCTCCTGCTCCAGGGGGTAACCCTCCTGCTCCCAAGCCTGGATACCACCATCAAGCAGCAGAACTTCGCCCTCATGTCCCAGCCATTGCAGCAGCCACCATAAACGACTGGCGTTAGCACCGCCTTGTGCGTCATAAGCTACAACCACACTCTCGTGTGTAATACCAGCTTCTGTTAGCCGCTGCGCCAGCACCTGCGGCTGCGGCAATGGATGGCGACCACCATGCTCCGCTTTTGGCGATGACAAATCGCGGTCCAAGTCGAAATAAACGGCGCCAGGAATATGTCCTTCCTTATATGCTTCTTGTCCTCGTTCTGGCTCCATCAGCCAGAAGCGGCAGTCCACAATCGCTAATGTACTTGCTGTGATCTGCTGCTTGCGTTCTCCATCCATTTGGCCTGTTATTCTTTTGTAAAGTTCCTCTGCGCGTATGATCGGTGATAATAATGACATCCTCATATCCCCTTCCCATGCCCTACTTATGGCCTTCACACTTGATACCAGATTTGTTAGGTTAGCTGCTTGTATAGAAAGATTCTACTGTAATCCTATAGCACACTCATTTCAAAAAAAAGAAATATACCGTATGCCTGCTGATCATCGTATCATTGCACTACTGAAAAACAGCATCCATGCGCCATAAAGATGATCATTTGCTACATCCGATCACCTAATTTATCTTATTACACAAATTATTTATAAGTCCTGCCTAACTACTCCATTAGTCTACCAACTGCACCCTAGCAATGACCTCATTTTCTTTCATTACTTCAATAACATGAAATTGCCGATCATGCTGCGCGCTGCCGCTTCCGATAAATAAAATATTTTCCTGCCCTAGTCCATAAAACAAATCGTCTGCCAGCGCTTCCAACACCTCGCTGCGCTCCTCTGTACTCATCGCCTGCCAATCCCCCGATTCCATATCAAAAAAGGAATAGCTGTCTGGAATCTGACCTACTGCTGCGGCTAATTCCTGCAAAATATCTTTATAGGGTCTAGTAAAAGGCATACCCATCCATATTCACTCCTTTATACTGCATTACAAATTACTTCGTATTGTAGCATAATGCCCTTCTTACACCAATGCGAAGTCTAACTTTACAGGTACGTTCAAGCAGGACGTCTAAATTTTTGGTCCTATTTTGCCGATAAATAGGATGTTGCATCATTTTTTCGATAATGACGGTGAATACCGTCGAAAGAGAGCGCAGGAAGCATCATTATACTCATGGATGAGGTGGATGTAGAACATGGAGAAATCAACGATTATAGGCATAGTCCTCGGGCTTGCTGCTGTCCTAGTGGGGATGGTTCTGAAAGGAGCCTCTCTCACAAGTTTGTATAACCCCGCAGCGTTTATGATCATTATTGTCGGAACTGCCGCCTCCGTATTTGTGGCATTCCCACTAAACGAACTTAAAAAAGTTCCGAAGCTATTTAAGCTGTTGTTCGTCAAGCAGCATCTTGTTGATCGCGTACAGTTAATTCAACTCTTTATGGAATGGGCATCGATTACACGCCGCGAAGGATTGTTGGCGTTGGAATCCCGCATAGATGAGATTGACGACGACTTTCTACGCGGCGGCATGCGGATGATTATTGATGGCAATGATCAGGACTTTGTGCGTGACGTGCTCATGGAAGACATTCACGCAACAGAAGAACGTCACCGTGGTGGTGCACTCATCTTCTCCCAAGCAGGCATGTATGCGCCGACACTCGGGGTGTTAGGCGCGGTTATCGGCTTGATTGCCGCATTGGCGGATATGTCCGATATGGGTAAACTTGCTCATGCGATTGCGGCAGCTTTTATCGCTACGCTCATGGGTATTTTCACTGGTTATGTGTTATGGCATCCAATTTCCAACAAACTTAAAAGGCTCTCCCATAACGAAATTCAAATTCGATTGATGATGGTAGAAGGACTCTTATCCATTCAATCCGGTGTGTCCACGATCGCGATCAATCAGAAGCTTTCTGTCTTCTTGACGCCTGCTGAACGTAATCGGATGAATATGAAGGAGGAGGCTGTGAGTGAGTAAGAAACCACGGAAAGAGCATCACGAAGAGCATGCAGATGAATCCTGGCTCATACCGTATGCCGATCTGATGACACTGCTCCTCGCCCTATTTATTGTCCTATATGCAATGTCAGCCGTTGATGCACAGAAGTTCCAAGAGATGAGTCAAGCCTTTAGCACTGCTCTTAACAGCGGCGGCGCAGGCAATGGCATTCTGGATAATAACGCCGTTATTCCTCAAGGCGGACGCAAACCAGAGGAACAAAGTGAGGAGAAGGATCGTAAATTCGAGACTGCTGCTGATAAAGCGCAAGAGCGCTTTGCACTCCAAGCTAAGCAAGAACAAAAGCAGTTAGAAGAACTGCAAAACAAGGTTAACGATTACATTTCCAAAAATGGTCTTACAGATCAATTAAATACAAAGCTGAATCATTCCGAGCTTAAGATAACGATTAACGACAGTGCCTTATTTGATTCCGGGAAGTCGGATCTGAAGTCAGGTGCAAAGCAGCTAGCCTTAACGATTGGTGATATGATCAAACAATATACCGGCTATCAGATCGTGATCAGCGGACACACCGATAACGTCCCGATCAAGAACAGCAAGTATGAATCGAACTGGGATTTAAGTTCAGCACGTGCGCTTAACTTTATGAAGATTGTGCTTGGGCGATCTGGTCTTGATCCGAAGTTATTCCAAGCTGTAGGTATGGGAGAGTATCATCCTGTCTCATCCAACAATACCAATACGGGCCGGGCACAGAACCGCCGTGTTGAGGTGTCTATTCTTAGAAAGTTCACGTCTAACAAACAACCCGCCGCAGGCTCTTAATGTCTCGGTCCACTTTAATGAATAACCAACAGAGGCTGCTTCAGCTGTAGGATACCCTACTGCGAAGCAGCCTCTGTTCTATTTGCCAATACACATTATCGAATCTTGATGTAGGCACGTTCTTCATTTATCTTATATGCTGTAACGTTCGCAGCCGGCAGCTTAATCGTAACCATAGTTCCTTCATGCAGCTTGCTCGTAATTTCCAGTGTTCCTTTATGATTATAAATGATGCGCTGACATACCATCAGGCCGAGCCCAGTCCCCTTCTCTTTATTCGTAAAGAACGGATCTCCTAATCTAGTCAAATGATCCTCAGGGATACCTATACCGTAGTCTCGAATGGTAATACGGACCTGCTCCTCCGCATATTGATCTACAGAGATGTCCATTTCCCCACCTTCAGGCATAGCCTCAATTCCATTTTTCACAATATTAATGAATACTTGTTTAAGTTGGTTTTCCTCACAAAGTACAAGTGGCACATCCTGAAACTTAGTGACAAACTCAATATTGTGCATCTGTGCATGGTTACCGAGGAACGACAATACGTCGTGCAGCACTTGACCAATATTCATCTCCTGAAAGCGAACAGCCTGTGGCTTCGATAAAATAAGAAATTCCCCTACAATCAAGTTAATCCGTTCTAACTCCGACAGCATCATGGACGTATGAACAGGATTCACTTTACTGGTCTGTAATTGTAATTGGATAAAGCCCTTTAATGTTGTGAGTGGATTACGAATCTCATGTGCTACACCCGCAGCCAATTGACCAACGGTTGTCAGCTTCTCAGATCGCCGCAGCAGTTCCTCCATACGCTTCCTGCTTGTGATGTCCCGTGTAATGCTAGCCCAGGCCATACATTGTCCTGATTCGTCCAGGATCGGTGATGTGCTCACACTGACATCCAGTATTCGACCATCCTTTGTCATACGAAGAGTCTCTTGAGCGCCTCCCGCTTTGCCACTGCTTAGGCTCTCTTCGATCTCCACATACGGCTTGCTGAGCTCAGACGGAATAGTAGGCAGCTTCTTGCCCAGCACTTCGTGCTCCTTCCATCCAAACATATCAACAAATGCCTGGTTCACCCGTTCTACATCGCCATGAAGATCCGTTACATGTATTGCATCGGTAGACTGATTAATAAAGGATTCCAAATGATGCTTCATCGCCCGATTCTCTTCATAAAGCGTTCTTAAACGTTCTGTGGACTGATAGAGATTGTCTGCCATCAGATTTATTCTGGATGCTAATACACCTAATTCATCATTACGTTTAATTCGTAAGGTCGTGTTAAACTGACCAATTGCCATCATATTTACTTTTTGTACAATATACTGTAGTGGACGGATTAAGAACCCCGCCAGGAAATAGCTCCCCACCAATACAAGTTCCAGCAGCACTAGACCAATCGCTATGCTTTGCATCAATTGCTCATGCAGTGTATCCAATAGCGGCTTGGCATCCATCACCACTGTCATGATGTACGGATTCCTACCTTCCGTAGCTGTAATATAACTTTTAACGACGGCTTCACCTTTAATATTGCTCTCAACAAATAATGAATGCCCGTCTTCTATTACTTGTGCGACTCGCTCATAGTCTTCAACTTCTGCATATTTGTAGCTGCCATACAAGATGGGCTGATCCTGCGAACGTACATATCTGATTCCGTTGACCCGCTTGGTAATGATGGGGGGCTTGCCGAATGCCTCTGGGTTAAATGCCGTTATTTCCAATACGTTCAGCTGCTTATCAATCGTCTGCTCAATAATCTTGTCTGGCTTCGTTAGTTGAAAGCTGCTCTGTATCCCGGCAGTGTCCTGAATAAACGGATTGATAATATAATTCCGTTTGCCATCGTAATAATATCCCCACTTATCAATATGGCTTGGATTAGAGGTGGAAATATCAAACGGGCCTGTCCAAAAATGCTTCTGGCCCCGCCCTTCTGCTATCCATACCTGCTTATACTCCAATAGCTGCTGAAACGCTGTAAACCAGAAGCCCCAGCCTTTTGTAGACATCCCAATCTCCGCGGGATCGGATGATCGCCGGATGACGATATCCTGGTCGTCTTCTGTCTTCTGCAACAACGATACTTGAGAAATGCCAACTTCATGACTTATCTGCTTAAGCTGTTCATTAGTAATGTCACGAATGTCGGTTGGAAGCCGACTCGCAGCGTATATAGAAGCCATGTGCAGCTTCTCTGCCAACAGGTCCTCTACAACATGGTCTGCATACTGAGACTGGCGCATGGAAATAGATATCTGTTGCGTAATGACTTCCATTCGTGCTTCCATTTCCTCTATTAACTTGTCCTTGGTTGTGTAATAATTCAGTACCATATGGAGAAGCAATACAATTAGGAGTGCGCACGAAATGGATATGGAAAGCTTGCCCTTAATGGATAATCGCATACATCACCTCTACCGTACCTGTAACGGGTTTGGCTTATTTTGGATCTAACTACATGATCATAACGAGTTCAATTGATTTTGTCTATTCATTTCCTCTACATATACACCATATTTTCCTTATCCTTCCGCAATTGATCGGTTATTGATAACACAGTTGAATTATATCGTTAAATTGCCTACAATTAAGCTAGTTTATCAACAGGTTATTCACAGATTGTGAGCAGTTATGGATAAGTTGTGTACAAATTTGTGAGTAACGCCCAACTTATCCACAGAGTTATTCACATCCTGTTAACAGCGAATATTTGTTCGAGGAATAACAGAACATGATCAATTATAAAGGAGTCTAGCATGAACCCTATCGATGACCTTACCCCCTGCTCCCCCGCTGAAGAGAGCAAGCATGAATACTGGATGCAGCAAGCAATTGCAGAGGCTCGCAAAGCGGAAGCCATTGGTGAAGTCCCAATCGGCGCTATTGTTGTACATCAAGATCAGATCATCGGAAGAGGATACAATCTTAGAGAGACGACAGCAGATTCTACCGCCCATGCCGAGATGATTGCGATCCGCGAGGCTAGCGAGCACCTCAGGGCGTGGAGACTGCTTGACTGCACCCTGTATGTAACGTTAGAGCCCTGTCCGATGTGTGCGGGAGCTATCGTGCAATCTCGCCTGCCCTATGTTGTATTTGGCACCCCTGATCCAAAGGCAGGTTGTGGAGGCACTTTGATGAACCTGATGCAGGAGCCCCGCTTTAATCATCGTGCTGAAGTGAGGGAGGGCGTGCTCCGTGAAGAATGCGCTGATCTGCTCGTTCAATTTTTTCGCCAACTCCGCAAACGGAACAAAGAACTGCCTTCACGAGATCTGGACTTAACACCAGAGCCCAGCTAACTCTCCCCTTACGTTACTGTTAGCAACGATAACATAGAAAGAGACCTGTCATCTGACAGGTCTCTTCATTATGCGGTTAGTGGTTTACATGCCGCCGCCATACATTTGCTCCAATTGGTCCATAGGAATAGCATCCTTTGGAACGCCAATCTTAAATTCTTGCTTGCCATTAATATTGCTTGTCTCCGTAGTCACACGAAGTGCTAGCTTTACATTCTCGTTAGCTTCGTTAAAGTCAAGGTTACCTACAAAAGTCTGATGTGCAGGGAAGCCATCTTTGTTGATTGCTGTCGTCACGCTCAGCTCATTTACCTTTAACGATTTCTTCATTTCTTCCAAGCCCTTTTTCAGTTCGCTATCAGAAGCTTTAAGCTCTGTTTTAGCCTTTTCTATCTCGGAAGCTTCCAATTGGAAGATTTTGCGATATTCTTCTTTAGACATCAAATCAAGCAATGCTGGAAGCGCATCTTTAACAAATGTTGTTGCTGCTTGATCAAAATTATCGTTATTAACTGCAAACTTTACAACTTGCTTTGCATCTACGCCTTCAGGCAAACCAGCATCTTTTACTGCAATATCCGTAAAGTAAGTTTTCTCATCGAATTTGCTAACCACTTCTTTGAAGAACTCATTGCCGAATTTTTGTGTTGTCTGGATGTTAGCTGAACTCATATCAAAAGACTGGCCCTGCTCTTCCGCAAGCTTCTTATAGTCGAGTTCAAGGAACTTGCCGACCATCTCTTGTGGAATCATACCAGCAAGCATCGGAATGTTAGGTACTTTAACGTACATTTTCTCTTGTGTCATGGAGAATGGCAACGAGAATTTAAATGCCATATCACCTTTAATATCTACATCAAGCGTCGCTTCTACTTGAAGTGGCTCATTCTGAGCAACACCAGATATCGTTAACTCCGAATTCTTCAGCAAACCAGCCATCATTGCTGATTGTTGACCATCGAAGCTTGCTCCCGTTAATTGAAGATCATCCACTTTAACTGATGATTTGAATGCATAAGACTTCATTTCAAGCGACTTCGTATATGCCCCTTGAATGGCTTCCTTTGAACTTGTCTTGCTGCCACAGCCTGTCACAACTAAAGCAACAGCGAATAACATCACAATTGCGCCTTGGTACCATCTTTTCTTCACGATTGTCTCTCCCATCTTTTCCTTGAAAGTTCACCCATTAGATATTAACCTATATGGAGGATTTTGAAAATCCTTTAATAGCAGTTTTCTTTAAAATTAGGCATCCATGCCTATACAAAACGTCCAATATTGTCGAATCCTGCTTATATAATCCCTGTTAATGGATATCTTTTTTCTTAAATCTGCCGCCTTTAACATCATGGATATTTCCGATTGCCAGAAAGGCTTGAGGGTCATGCTCCTCGACAATGGATTTCAGCTTCGCCTCTTCAAGACGTGTAATAACAGTGAAGATAACCTTTTTCTCATCGCCGGAGAATCCACCTTCACCCTTCATATAAGTTACACCACGTCCAAGACGACTTAACAGCGCATCACCAATCTCCTTATAATTATCGCTGATAACCCATACGGCCTTTGAGTCATTTAGCCCTTCAATCGTCACATCAATCATTTTAAAGGCAATATAATATGCAATTAAGGAATACATCGCTTTTTCAAAGCTAAATACAAAGCCTGCGACTAACATAATGAATAAATTAAAGAACATCACGATCTCGCCAACGGAGAAGGCTGTACGTTTGTTGAATAGAATGGCTACAATCTCAGTACCATCCAATGATCCCCCAAATCGAATAACGATGCCGACCCCAATCCCCAGTATAACGCCTCCGTATACAACAGCTAAAAAGCTATTTGTAACAAAAGGAGGAACGGGATGAAGCAGAAACGTAGCTACCGACATAATACCGATCCCTAGTAAGGTGGATAATGCAAACGTCTTGCCAATTTGCTTATATCCGATAATGAGGAACGGGACATTGAGTAGAAATAAATAAAGTCCAAGCGGAGCACCTGTAACGTGGGATAAAATAATCGATATACCGGCTATTCCACCATCTGTCATTTGGTTCGGGACTAAAAATAATTCAAGACCCACGGCCATCATAACAGCACCAAGCGTAATAAAAATGATGCGCATCGCCAAGTTGCCCAAGCTCATCTTGGTATGCTTGACAGGCTTAAAGTTAGCCTGATTGATATCCATTGAAGTCTTCTCATCAATGGTATTTGCGTCTAGATCAGACAAGTTCTCTCACTCCTTCTGTCTATTCTTATCTTTATTATACCGGATATGTGAGCAAAGACATAGAATTCAATATTTTTGCACTAAAAAAGCCTCGCTCCAGTAGCCCTTTCCTCTTGTTGAGAAAGGGCTACTGAAGGAGACTTATTAGAATCGTAAAGACTCATTATTATAATGAAATTCAATTTTAAATGTTAACCTTGCGGATTGTTGTGACTCACATGGTTTTTACTTTTTACTTTCTTTGATCCTGACAATGGCTCCTGCTGCGCCCCGCCATCATTTCCGGCGTGGTGACGCTCCTGATTTTGATCAGCCTCGGGAACCGGGATGGCCTTCGACTTGCCTGCGTTGCCCATACATACATCGCCCTTTCTTAAGTATTATACCGAGTCTGACGCCTGATGGTCGTGATTCAGCGCATCCTGATGACGTCGATCATTATGATCCTGCTGCAATTGCTGAGCATGATGGCTGTTCACTGTCGCCTCGTCCAGGCTTTCGACTACGCTCGACAGGTTTTTATCTGCACTGCCCTTTGCTTTAGTCATCGTGCTACCTCCTATAATGTTGCCTTCTAGTCCGTAATATCCTGCAGCGCTTGAGCACACTCGTGGATATGACGAATATAGTTCTGTGTCAGCTCCTGAATCACTTCTGTGCGCTCATCCACTGTACGACCATCGCGCTCTACATCTACAAGCTGCACACGAACCTCATGCGGATCTACGTACGCACACTCGAAGTCAAAAGAATAATGCTGATGGCCTGCAGCATCGATATGAATGCGCAGTCCATTCTGAACGCCCTCATCCGCCAGTACAATTGCTTTGTCCGTCGGATTAAGCGTAGTCGGCAGCGTTTGCTGCCATGCTTGCACTAATTGCGCTTGGTCAATTCCCAAGCTTTCATTGTTGTGCATGAACCAACACCTCCACTATTCACAACTACAGTGTGTGGATGGGCGCAGACTTTTATACAGATGAATACAGATGAGCATTTTCTCTTAGCTCCAAACCCTATTCAAGTGAATATATGTTGGTGCAGCGCTGTGTTCCGTGCCACATGTTATTGCTACTCCTCAAGGCCTTAAATAAACTAAAAACCACATCACGACTGTGATGTGGTTGAATAATTAAATTATGGCGGAGAGGATGGGATTCGAACCCATGTGGGCTTGCACCCTAACGGTTTTCAAGACCGCCCCGTTATGACCACTTCGGTACCTCTCCATATGTGATTGCCGATCAAGAACAACTCGAGTCGGACAATCACGATTATAACAGCTATTTAAGTTTGATGCAAGCTGTTTATTTTTTTTCGATCATTTCCAGTCCACGCAAATAGGGACGCAGTGCTTCCGGTACAACAATGGACCCATCTTCTTGTTGATAGTTCTCAATAATTGCAGCTACAGTACGTCCTATAGCAAGGCCAGAACCATTTAGCGTGTGCACAAACTCAGGCTTGGACTTTGTATCACGACGGAAGCGAATATTAGCTCGACGTGCTTGGAAATCCTCAAAGTTCGAACAAGATGAGATCTCACGGTATGCATTGCTGCTAGGCAGCCATACTTCAAGGTCATACGTCTTAGCCGAACTAAAGCCAAGATCGCCTGTACACAGGGTCATCACACGGTAAGGCAGCTTCAGAAGCTGCAGAATACGCTCTGCTTGCGACGTCAGCGCATCTAACGCCTCGTAGGAATCCTCAGGCTTCACAATCTTCACAAGCTCTACCTTGTTAAATTGATGCTGGCGAATCAAGCCGCGTGTATCTCTACCTGCTGAACCGGCCTCCGAACGGAAGCAGGCACTGTGAGCCGTATACTTGCGCGGCAGATCATCGATGCTGATGATCTCTTCGCGGTGATAGTTCGTCACAGGTACTTCAGCTGTCGGAATCAAGTAATAGTCCGTACCTTCCAGCTTAAACAAGTCCTCTTCAAACTTAGGAAGTTGACCTGTGCCATACAAGCTGTCGCGGTTAACGATATATGGAGGCATAATTTCCTCATAGCCATGTTCGGTCGTATGTACGTCCAACATAAAGCTAATTAAAGCACGCTCCAGGCGGGCACCTGCATTTTTATAAAATACAAATCGTGATCCTGTTACCTTAGCAGCATTCTCAAAATCGAGGATACCCAGATCGGCAGCGATATCCCAATGTGCCTTCGCTTCAAAGCTGAATGAGGTCGGCTCACCCCATACACGTGTTAATACATTATCATCCTCAGATGTGCCAACCGGCACCGCTTCGTTCGGAATATTAGGAATGGCCAGCGTTAATTCATTCATCGCTTCTTCCACAATACGAATCTCGTCGTCCAATTCCTTTATGCGATCGCCAACTTGGCGCATCTCCGCAATTAGTTCATCAGCTGATTGGCCTGATTTCTTTAACTTCGCCACTTCCTGTGACACTACGTTGCGGCGATTCTTTAATTGCTCCGTATCTTGCAGCATCTCGCGACGCTTTGCATCCAACTGCGGAAATTCTGCAATTAACTCGGGCGATTTGCCACGATTCTTGAGCGCTTGCTCAACGCGCTCGAATTCATTACGTAAATATTTGATATCCAACAAAGGGTATCCCTCCTACAAGTAGAACAGGCTTGTCTCTCACATTGCTCTCATATCTCTATTATAAAGTCTGTGTCAAATAAAAACACCTTAACCCTACCCTAAATAAGGGCTCAAGGTCAAGGTGCTTCCGATGATGTCCGTCCACCAGCATAAAGCCTTGTAAAGAAACCTATCCTCGCTGCTGCATACTTTCGCGCACCATATCCGCAAAGTATTGGTGAAGACGGATATCATCTGTCAATTCCGGATGGAAGGAGCACGCCAGCAAGTGGCCCTGACGCGCGGTTACCATTTCTCCGTTGGTCTCACAAATAACGTCCACATTACTTCCTACTTTATCTATAAGCGGCGCTCGAATAAACACGGCTCTTATCGGTTCATTGATCCCAATAACCGACAAGTCAGCTTCAAAGCTCTCTCGCTGCCGCCCAAAAGCGTTACGCCGCACCTTCATATCCATCAATGCAAGATGGGGTTGTTCAGGACCTTGATTTCCTTCAATCTGTGTCGCGAGTACGATCAGGCCAGCACAAGTACCAAATATCGGTTTGCCTTGCTCAGAGAACTGCTGAATGGCTTCAATAAAGTCATACTTTCTCATGAGCTTGCCAATCGTTGTACTCTCGCCACCAGGTATAACAAGACCTTGTACATCCTCAAGCTGCTGAGGCCACTTGATAGCTACTGCTTCCGCGCCAGCAGCTTCTAGGCTGCGAACATGCTCTGCAACAGCGCCCTGCAGCGCCAATACTCCGATCTTCACGTGTCTGACCTTCCTTCTCACCAAGCTTCTTCGAAAGTTTAGCAATTATGAAAATAGCAGTATCGTGTCTTACTTCCTACCAGCCACGATCCGACATGCGCTCAGACGGCGCAAGCTTCGAAATTTCGATGCCTTTCATCGGTGTGCCCAAGTTCTTCGATACTTCTGCTATTAATTTGTAATCTGTATAATGAGTGGTTGCTTCTACGATAGCACGCGCAAATTTCTCTGGATTGTCCGATTTAAAAATACCGGACCCAACAAATACTCCATCTGCACCGAGATGCATCATCAAGGCTGCGTCTGCTGGCGTTGCTATGCCTCCTGCAGCAAAGTTGACGACTGGAAGCTTGCCATGTTGGTGAACATTAAGCAGCAGTTCGTAGGATACGCCCAAATTTTTGGCTTCGGCATAAAGCTCATCTTTAGACAGATTCTGCACTTTACGAATCTGGCTGTTGATAAGACGCATATGACGTACAGCTTCCACGATATTACCTGTCCCAGGCTCCCCTTTGGTGCGAAGCATTGCTGCTCCTTCACCAATACGACGAAGTGCCTCTCCCAAATCTTTTGCACCACATACAAAAGGTACTGTGAAGTCGTGCTTATCAATATGGAATACTTCATCCGCAGGTGTTAATACTTCAGACTCATCGAGGTAGTCTACACCCAATGATTCCAGTACTTTAGCTTCTACAAAATGACCGATACGAGCTTTCGCCATTACCGGGATGGATACGACCTTCATAACTTCTTCAACAATCGTCGGATCTGCCATACGAGCCACGCCACCAGCGGCGCGAATGTCTGATGGTACACGTTCAAGCGCCATTACTGCTGTTGCACCTGCCGCTTCCGCAACTTTTGCTTGTTCCGCATTCATGACGTCCATAATAACGCCACCCTTTTGCATTTCAGCCATACCACGTTTCACTCGAGCTGTTCCTGTTTCCATCCTTGCCTGCCTCCCGCCATATCGTGCTCCACTTGCGGAGCTATCCTGATTTCATCCACTTATTGTACATGATGGTGTACATATACACAACCGCTATTGTCGGGATTATGTCACTTAGAACAAATCTCCGATCGATTTGAACAAATCAACAAAGAAATTTTTGATCGCACGGAAAAATAATCTCCACCAGCTGCCCTTTTCTACATCTTCTGACGCGATTAGGTTAACCGTTTGCTTCTGTTCGCCCGTCTTGCCCTTGAACGTGTAGGTAACCGTACCTACCTTCTGTCCATTCTTAATAGGCGCAACCAATTGATCCTCAGGAATCAACTTCACTTCATTCGTTAATGTTTTCTCATCAAATGCTGCACCCTTGTCCACAACAAAAGAAACATCTTTCTCCGTTACGGCACGAACATCTGTAGAAACACCCTTCTTAATAGGAGCAACCTCTTTGTCAGGTACAACCTGCTTGGAGGCAACAGCCTGCTTCACTTCTAAGTTATTAAATCCATAGTCCATCAGCTTCGCTGTTTCCGTAAAACGAGCCTCTTTGGATTTCGTTCCCATGACTACAGTAATCAGACGCATGTTGTCGCGCTTAGCTGTACCCGCAAACGTATACTGAGCAGCATCTGTGAAGCCTGTTTTCATGCCATCTACGCCCGGATAAGCATATCGCTTAAAGTTGGTCACATTTTTGTTGGCTTCCAGCATCCAGTTCAGATTATCCATTTCTGTCTTATCGCGTTCGCGGAATTTCTTCTTCTGAATGGTTGTAAATTGACTGAACTCTGGGTGATCCTGTACTATAGCTCGTACCAACTTTGCAACATCAATCGCTGACATCACAGTCTCATGTTCTCCACCTGGACGGAACTCTTCGGGCATATCCCGTTGCTCAAGCCCTGTTGCGTTAACGAAATAGGCCGTCTTCATATCGAGTCGCTTAGCCGTATCATTCATAAGCTTAACAAAATCCTGCTCTGTGCCTGCAATATGCTCTGCAAGTGCTACCGCAGCATCATTAGCCGATGCAATAGCCATCGCAATATACAGATCGCGCACAGTATGCGTATCATTCTCTGCTAAAAACACCCGTGATCCTTGTGTCAAAGCTGCATTTTTTTTGGTAGATACATTATCTTCCCAAGCCAATTCACCATTTTTTACTTTTTCCATTACGATATATTCCGTCATCATCTTGGTCATGCTTGCCGGAGGCAGTGCAACTTCCGAATTGATGTTGACGATAATTTGACCTGTGCTGGCTTCCATTAGTATAGCTGATTCAGCAACAAGACCAAGAGACTCTTTGGTAGGCGAAGCCGCTGCGGATTTGGTAGATTTAGTAGTGGTTGTCGTTTCCCCTTGCGCAACAAGCTTTGACGATGCCTCAGCAGCAACTATGCCTGCCGATGGCAGTAATGCAAAAGATAAAATTTGAAAGGCGGTCACAAAAGCGATCGCGCGCTTAAATTTGGTACGGGGACTTACTTGGTTGTTGTGTTTAAACACACGTACAACTCCTCTCTTGATGAATCCATCTGTCGTTATTCTATCACAGCCTGATAGACAAAAAAAAGACAGGTAGTGTTCCCTGTCTTTTCCTGTCGTTCTTATATGCTTCTTAGAAAGAGTAGTTAGGTGCTTCTTTCGTAATCTGAACATCATGCGGATGGCTTTCACGTAAGCCTGCACCCGTAATACGAACAAATTGTGTATCGTTCTGTAGTTCCTTAAGGGAGCCCGTACCACAATAGCCCATACCAGCCTTCAGACCACCAAGCAATTGATGAATAGTATCTGCCAGCGGACCTTTATATGCAACACGTCCCTCAATACCTTCAGGTACTAATTTCTTCTCATTACTGCTTTCTTGGAAATAACGGTCTTTAGAGCCTTGTTTCATGGCACCTAGGGAACCCATTCCACGGTATACTTTAAATTTACGACCTTGATAGATCTCAGATTCGCCTGGGCTTTCTTCTGTACCCGCAAACAAGCTGCCAAGCATAACCGCGCTGGCCCCTGCTGCAAGTGCTTTAGTAATATCACCTGAGTACTTAATACCGCCGTCAGCGATAACCGGAATGCCTAGTTCACGAGCTACAAATGCACAATCGTATACGGCTGTAATTTGCGGTACACCAATACCTGCAATAACACGCGTCGTACAAATAGAACCAGGCCCAATTCCGACTTTAATGACGGAAGCCCCTGCTTCGATCAGATCACGAGTTGCTTCACCAGTTGCAACATTCCCCGCAATGATAGTCAGATCTGGGTAGTTAGCACGAATATCACGAACAGCGTTCAGGATATTGATATGATGGCCGTGAGCAGAATCCACTACGATTACGTCGACTCCAGCTTGGACCAACGCTGCTACTCGTTCCGACGTATCACCGGAAATACCGACTGCTGCACCAACCAACAGGCGGCCTTGTACGTCCTTCGCTGCGTTAGGGTACTGTATAGCCTTCTCGATGTCTTTAATGGTAATAAGGCCTTTGAGCGTGTTGTCCTCGTCAACTAAAGGCAGCTTCTCGATCTTATGCTGCTGTAGAATGACTTCCGCTTGTTGGAGTGTAGTGCCAACAGCTGCAGTGACTAGGTTCTCGCATGTCATCACGTCTTTAATCTGAATATTAAAGTCATGCACAAAGCGCAGGTCACGGTTCGTTAAAATACCAACGAGCTTATTATTCTCATCTACAATAGGTACACCTGAAATGCGGAATTTGCCCATCAGCTTATCTGCCTCAGCTACTGTATGATCTGGGGATAAAGAAAATGGATTCGTAATAACGCCGCTTTCCGAACGTTTTACACGATCCACTTCTTCCGCTTGCTTCTCGATTGGCATATTTTTATGGACAATACCAATACCGCCCTCACGTGCGATAGCGATAGCCAATGGTGCTTCAGTTACCGTATCCATTCCTGCACTTATAAATGGAATATTTAATTTCACATTATCACTTAAACGTGTAGACACATCGGTCTCACGAGGCAATACACTGGATTTACGTGGTACTAATAATACATCATCGAATGTTAACCCTTCTTTAACGAACTTAGACTCCCACACGAAGTAGTTCCTCCCTTTTCTATTCCAAATATTTTCTGTTTCTAATGAAAAAAATGTCTTGCGAGCAAGAACAAACCAACTACTTTGTCTATACCGCTTTTAGATATTATGCCGATTTTAGCAGAGCCCCCTTGACGTGTCAAGGACCTGACATGCACATCCTGCCATGAAATAGGCAGATTGTAGATACATCGTAACATCCGTTATGTATTATTGTTTGTTGGAAAGCTACATTATATGAACAATTGAGGTAAAAAATAAATAAAGCCCATCGACATAAGTCAATGGGCTTTACTGCTTGGCAACGTCCTACTCTCCCAGGACCCTGCGGTCCAAGTACCATCGGCGCTGGAGGGCTTAACGGTCGTG
>NZ_JASOYK010000013.1:0-66571 GCF_030226685.1 Paenibacillus sp. UMB4589-SE434
CGACCGTTAAGCCCTCCAGCGCCGATGGTACTTGGACCGCAGGGTCCTGGGAGAGTAGGACGTTGCCAAGCAGATAAAGAAGCTGTCCCAAAAGGTCTGAATAGGCCCGAGGGAAGCTTCTTTTTTATTTGAAGAGTTATTTTATTATTAAATAAAGTGTCTAAGTTATGTTTTAGTAGGTGTTTTTTAACTCTTGCAGCTATCCATTTACAATTTCCCCACCATTAATATGGAGAATTTGACCGCTCATATAGGAAGAATCTTCACTTGCCAAATATACATAACCGGCTGCGAGTTCAATAGGTTGGCCAGGGCGCTGCATCGGAGTATTTGCCCCAAACTCACTTACCTTTTGCTCATCGAAAGTGGAAGGAATAAGAGGTGTCCAAATTGGGCCAGGTGCTACTCCATTTACCCGAATGCCATGTTTAGCTAGATTTGCAGATAAGGAACGAGTAAACGATACGACGGCTCCTTTTGTAGAAGAGTAATCAAGCAATTCTGCGCTGCCACGATACGCTGTGACAGAGGTCGTGTTAATGATAGTGTCTCCTTTTTTCAAATGAGGCATTGCTGCCTTTGTTAAATGAAACATGGAAAAGATATTAGTTTTAAATGTTTTCTCCAGCTGTTGGGTAGAAATATCCGTAATATTAGCTTGTGGATGTTGTTCTGCAGCGTTATTTACAAGTATGTTTAACCCACCAAGCTTTGTTATGGTTTGCTTAATGACTTCTAAACAGAACGATTCATCGCCAATATCCCCAGGTATAAGCAGACAATGAACACCTTCGGACTCAATTTCATTTTGGGTTAGTAAAGCATCTTCATGTTCATTTAGGTATACAACAGCGATACTTGCACCTTCCTTGGCAAACGCAATAGCTACGGCTCTGCCAATTCCACTGTCACCACCGGTAATAAGCGCTACCTTTCCTTTAAGTTTACCTGCTGCTTTGTATGTTGACCCTTCATAATTAGGAAGAGGTTTCATTTCGGATTCAGTTCCCGGTTGTTGATTTTGATGTTGTGGCGGCATTGTATGCGATGGCTGCAGCTGAGATGGCATTTACTTGCACTCCTTTTTAGTTAAATCGTACATAATCTACATTAGTGTGACCAAAATTCAAAAAAATCACCCATTCGCAGAAGAATGGGTGAAGAATAGTATAAATATAGAGGATTATGCTTTATATATTAAGAATAGATTCGTTTCTAATTTAATCAGTTTGTCTTCTGAAACCGACATGGCTGCAATTGTGGTAAACAGACGCGGTCCAATAATCCACAAGTGCCAAAATAGAAATTGCAGCGTAAAGCCAAGTGGCAGCCAAGGGCTTAAGGCACCAATAATAACTATTCCAATTAGCAGGGTAGATAATAATATTTTGCTCCAATAACGAAATCCAATAAACTGCTGCTCAAGAGGAAGGAAACCGATCCATGGTGGCTTCCACTGGAATCCCCAACGCTTGCGATAGGTATACCGATCAATTACGAAGAGTGAACGTGATATGACGTAATGAATCCAAATGAGCGTGCTCCATGCCAGGAAGCTGTATGCTATTCCGAGAATGCCGTCTGCCCAACACGCGGCAGCTGCTGCTAATAGACCAAGAAACATGTAGCTGTAGTTAACGACTTTGGAGAAACGATATTTGCGTAATAACTGATAGTTGTAAAATGTTCGTTCCTGTCTGGCTTGCATGTGGCCACTCCTTTATTCTATGAGTTTCACCAGTACGATATATATCGGTTCAAATGGTGGTAGAATGAAGGCATCATCGCAAAAAGCCGTCATGTCCTGCAAAACGTACATACACCTTTCTAAACGTAGTGCATATGATGCAATAAATATTTGAAAAGTTTCTATGAAATCGGTTTACTGTTCTATTAATCAGGACATACTACATATAAATCATATTAAAGGTGGGATTGTCATGGAGGGCCGGACGGAGCATTGCTGTATCGTATGCGGACAACAAAAAACGGAAGGCATGGTCATCGTCAATCAGTTTATTTGTTCAGGGTGTGAGCAGGAGATGGTGCACACCGATGTTAAGGATGATAAGTATCCATTTTACATTCATCAATTAAAGCGTCTGTGGCTTCAGCTGCAAGCTTAAAGTTAGACGGGTTTATTTGGGCTTATAAGGCAAGGCTTTTATTTATGTACTGGGATAGTTTATCTCGTAAAGTTCATTTTTATTTACATGACAAGAGTCCGGGTGCGGGCTCTTTTTTTGATAATGATGCAAATTATAGCACTAATGACAAAAGAGTTTCTGATAGGGGATAAACACAGGAATTGATTTGCGTTACAATAGAATTATTATGTCTTAAAAAAGGTGCAGCAAATGAATGAAATGACTCGAGAACAGATGCCGCTAGTAGAGGCACTGCTAAAATATGAACAGGCTAAGCACGTATCCATGCACGTGCCCGGTCATAAGAATGGGGCGGCGTACGAGCGTGCCGCCGCAGAGACGAACGATGCTGCGCATGCATCGTTATATCGCCGCTATGCGGCGCTGCTCGGGCAGGACGTGACCGAGGTAGAGGGCACGGATGATCTGCATGAGCCGACTGGCGCCATAAGAGAGGCGCAGCAGCTGGCCGCGCAGTGCTTTGGGGCGGAGGAGACGTACTTCCTCGTTAGTGGAAGTACGAGCGGGAACATTGCCGCTATTTTGTCCTGCTGCACTAAGCCTGGTGATATCGTCATTGTGCAGCGTAATGTACATAAGTCTGTCCTTCACGGGCTTATGTTGGCGGGTGCTCGTGCTATCTTTGTCAGTCCTTGTGCGGATAAAGACAGCGGATTACTCACTGCCCCATCGAAGGAGACTATAGCGGCGGCCGTACAACGCTACCCGGAAGCAAAGGCAGTTGTGCTGTGCAATCCAAATTACTACGGATTGGGCGTAGACCTAACTCCAATAGCGGATTTCGTTCATGCGCACGGGCTGCCGCTGATCGTGGATGAAGCCCATGGGGCTCACTACGGGCTTCATCCGAAGCTCCCTAAGTCTGCGCTGCAAGCAGGCGCAGATTTAGTAGTACAGTCCACGCATAAGATGCTGCTTGGCATGACAATGAGCGCCATGCTCCATGTTCAAGGAGCTCGTATATGCCGCAAACGTCTTGCGAAGGCGTTGACCATGATTCAAAGCTCTAGTCCCTCGTATCCTTTGATGGCATCTTTGGATATGAGTCGACATTATGTACAAACACGTGGTCCGGCAGCCTTTACAGAGGGTTTAGCAGCAGTTGAATATTTGCGTTCATGGATCGGGAGATCCAATACGTTCAGTTGTATATCACCTAAGGAATCAGTTCGCAGCGTTGATAAGGATAATGATCAATCGTCTACTCATCCATTGGTTGATCCATTTAAAGTGGTCATATATGAGCGATACGGCAATTGCACAGGATATGATTTGCTTGACCGTTTGCGGGAGAACGGTATTGTAGCGGAAATGGCTGATATAAACTATGTTGTGTTATTGTGTACGCTCGGCACAACGTTAGCAGAAGTGGAAAGAGTGGCTGCAGCCCTGGTGGATTTGGAGGATCAGCTTAAGATTGAGAGGGAGGTAGAGACAAGGTCTCATAAAGATAGTAGACACAAGGATAGAGAGTCAGCCTCGATTCGAAAATTGTCTCTCCAAGCTACTCAAATGGAAGATTTAATAGCTGAACCGATCGCTTTTTCCATTTTTGACCTTGATCAGCGTCAGGTTCGATTTATTGACACAAGTGAAGCAGCAGGTTATGATGCGGCAGAGGCTGTTGTCCCATATCCCCCAGGTATACCGCTTTTATATGCCGGGGAAACGATATCAGCTGCGCATATTAAGTTATTACAGCAATTATCTGAGGCGGGAGCGAAGTGTCAGGATGCCTCGGATAAGACGCTGCGGACACTGCTGGTGTACGAGAAATAAGAAGGGATTGTTGATTATAATGGCCTACCCAGGCTTGTTTATATCTTTAGAGGGCGGCGAAGGTGCCGGAAAGTCGACTTCGATTGTTTTGCTGCAGCGTGAGTTGGAAGCAAAAGGGTACAAGGTGCTGGTCACACGTGAACCAGGCGGTATTCGAATTGCAGAGCGTATCCGCGAAGTTATTCTGAATACTGAGTATACGGAGATGGACCCCCATACAGAAGCGCTCTTATATGCAGCAGCGCGAAGGCAGCATTTGGTCGAGAAGGTGATACCTGCATTGGAAAATGGGGTAATCGTTATTAGTGACCGCTTTGTAGATAGCAGTTTAGCGTATCAAGGCTATGCCCGCGGCTTAGGAATTGATGCCGTCTGGAAAATTAATCAGTTTGCAGTACAGACTGTGATGCCAGATGTTACTTATTGGTTGGACATTGCTCCTGATGTAGGCTTACGACGTATCGAAGCAAACCAATTACGGGAAGTAAATCGATTGGATCAAGAGGCATTGTCCTTTCACTATAAAGTGCAGGAAGGGTATCAAATCATTGCTCAGCATCATCCAGATCGCATTGTTCGTATCGATGCTGCACAGGCACCAGAGGCCATTGTCTTGCATATGATGGAGAATTTACAGCAACGCACGAGGATGATGAGGAAATGATGTATAATTAGATTAATACCGCTTTTCATTATATTATGAGGAGGATGACAGCATGAAGTTAATTGTGGCCATTGTACAAGACAAGGATAGCAATCGGCTAAGTCATGCCCTGGTCAAAGCCGATTACCGCGCAACGAAGCTTGCAAGCACGGGCGGCTTTCTACGAGCGGGTAATACGACATTTATGATAGGTGTCGAGGATGAACAGGTCGAGGATGTGCTCGAAGTCATTCGCACCAATTGTAAGGTACGAGATCAATTGGTTACTCCCGTTACACCAATGAGTGGAACAACGGATTCGTATATGCCGCTTCCCGTTGAGGTGCAGGTTGGCGGAGCAACAGTGTTTGTAATGCCGGTAGATCGTTTTGAACATTTCTAAGTTAGGGTGATGAAAGGTGAAGATTAACCCGGGCTTTCGCCCTTTTGGTAAAGATGTACGTCTTGGCGACCCTGTGGCTAAGCCTGTCACCACGAAGTCATTCGCGGATATGATGCAGCAGCAGGATGGACGTTCCTCTAATGAAGAGATGCAGCAGAGGTTGCAGGATATATACAAACAAGGCGAGCGGTTATCGAAGTCAATGACCGTACGTGAATTACGTTTATACAAGACGATGGTTAAGCGATTTTTGGAGGATACCGTTCGACGTGGTGTCGCAATCCGGGATGCAAGAGGATGGGACAGACGCGGTCGCAGTAAACGATATCGACTGGTGGAAGAGATAGATACCGCTTTGTTGGAATTAGCTGACGAATTACTCCAGAGCGAAGAGGGTAAGATTGACATGCTAAACAAAGTCGGTGAAATACGTGGCATGTTGATAAACTTGACATTTTAACAACCTATGCTGAGAGGTAGCAGGTTATTAGAAAGGATCATACCAGATGTCATTTGAGCATATCCTTGGTCAGGAAAGGGCTAAGGCGATCTTGCAGCATGGCCTTCGAGCCGACAAAGTCTCACATGCTTACTTATTCAGCGGGCCTCGGGGTACAGGACGTGTTCAGACGGCAATAACTTTGGCAAAAGCTATGTTCTGTGAGCGTATGAAGGATGATTCCTGTGATGAATGTTTGTCCTGCCGCAAGATTGATCACGGCAACCATCCGGACGTGCATATGATTGTGCCGGAAGGGCAATCGATCAAGATTGATCAGATTCGTGATCTGCAGCGCGAATTTTCATATCGTACTCACCCGTCGGGACGGAAAATATACATTATGGAGCAGGCTGACAAAATGACGGTGCAAGCGGCAAACAGTCTGCTTAAATTTTTGGAAGAGCCAACGAGCCCCTCAATTGCGATTCTAATTGCAGATAATGGACAAGCTATGCTTCCGACGATTATTTCACGTTCACAGTGGGTGCCATTTACGCCTACGAATCCTGAGCAAATTTATCATAAGCTGGTTGAAGAAGGTAGTGTGTCTACACTTGCACGTGTTGCCGTTCAATTGGTAAACGGATTGGATGCCAGCAGGCATTTATGCCAACAGAATTGGTTTGCAGAATTGAGAAACGTAATGTTACAATTAGGGAAGGAGTGCGGGGTACGACTGTCCTCAGCACTCCTACTAGCACAGCAGAAAGTATTCAAGACGGAGCTTGCGGAACATTCGGACATGTTGTTCCGATTGTTTCATCTCTGGTTTCGAGATATGTTGTATTACCAATTGAACCGACAGGACAGCCTCGTATTTCAAGATCAGCTCGAACTAATGGGCAAGATTGCGTGGACGAGAACAGCCGATGGATGGATTCGGTGCATGGAAGCTGCGGCGGAAGCGCAGAAGCGGGTACGCGCTAACGTAAACCCGCAGCTAGTGTTTGAGCAGTTTCTGGTTGGGATGCAAGGAGGTACTTGATTGTATAATGTGGTCGGCGTCCGTTTTAAAAGAGCGGGCAAAATTTATTATTTCGACCCGGTCGAATGGCCGGTCCAGAAGGACCAGCATGTGATCGTCGAAACGGCGCGCGGCATCGAGTACGGCAAAGTCGTCATCGGTCCGAAGACGGTCGGCGAGAACGATGTGGTACTTCCATTAAAGAAGGTCATCCGGGTAGCGACGGATGTAGATGGGCAACTGGTGGAGTCGAACCGCCAGGCAGCAAAGGATGCATTTGGTACATGCTTAGAGAAGATTAAAACACACCAGTTAAGGATGAAGTTGGTTGATGTCGAATATACGTTTGATCGGAACAAGATCATTTTCTACTTTACTGCGGAAGGCAGAGTTGACTTCCGGGAATTGGTTAAGGACCTAGCGAGCGTATTCCGTACCCGCATTGAGCTAAGACAGATCGGTGTACGTGATGAGGCAAAGATGCTTGGCGGAATAGGGCCTTGTGGACGTGTGCTCTGCTGTTCCTCATGGTTAGGTGATTTTGAACCGGTATCCATCAAAATGGCAAAAGACCAGAACTTATCATTAAATCCTACCAAGATTTCCGGTTTGTGTGGTCGTCTCATGTGTTGCTTGAAGTATGAGCATGATAACTATGAAAGTGCGAAGGAAGAACTACCTGCTGTCGGCAGATTGGTTGTAACCTCGTTAGGAGAAGGTAAAGTAGTCGGCTTGAATGCTGGTGAACGAAAAGTACATGTGCAGCTGTTCGAAGTTGGGAAAGTGAAGGAACTATTATTTGACGATGTGGTCGTGAAGTAATGTTGTAGGACATCTGTATGATACTCTGGGGTGGGAACTTGGAGAAGAGAGATATTTTTACACAAATTCATGGTCTAGAAACGAATATGGGTAACCTTCATCAAGAAGTCGGTGCACTGAAGCTGATCGTGAAGGAGCTGCTGGAAGAGAACCAGCGTCTGTTGATGGAGAATCAGCAACTGCGCAAAGTTCTGCAGCTTGAGCATCATGAGCAAGACCAGACAGCTTCCGTTCCAACCGGGGAATCTGCACCCGCAGCTGATATTCCTTTGGACGAAGCGGAGGCAAAAGCCAATTTAGTTGGTGAAGGCTACGACAATTTGGCACGCTTGTACCATGAAGGATTTCATATTTGCAACGTATATTATGGTCATTTGCGTACGGAAGGCGACTGCTTATTCTGTTTGTCCTTCCTCAATAAATAACCGGTGCCGTAGGTGATGGAATCTTACATTCCTCCCTACGGCTTTCTCATATACACATATTGATATCGGAACAAAGGAGATACCTGCACACATGAATGTAACCTTACATCCTTCCGAGCGTCTGGATGATTTGTTAACGCATGATTTACGTATTATTCAGAGCGACGAAGTATTCAGCTTCTCTTTGGATGCTGTTCTATTAGCCCGATTTGCTGCAGTACCTGTTAGGGGGCGTATTCTTGATTTATGTACAGGAAATGGAGCTATCCCGTTATTGCTAACGACTCGGACGAAAGCACACATTGACGGCATTGAAATACAGCCCAGACTAGCTGATATGGCTCAACGTAGTGTAGAAATAAACGGACTTACTGGACAGATTAAGATTATGGAGGGGGACCTCAAGACCTTAAGGCTTGTTGGGGATCAAAATCTTTATGATGCGATAACCGTTAATCCTCCATATATGTCAGTTGCGTCAGGTGATTTGAAGGAGAACGAACATAAAGCAATGGCTCGTCATGAGATAGGATGTACGTTGGAAGATGTAATAGCCGCATGCGCGAGATTGTTAAAGGTTGGTGGTAAGCTGTCAATGGTACATCGTCCGTCACGACTGGTAGATATGATGGCGTTAATGAGAACCTATCGACTCGAACCGAAACGTATTCGTTTTGTACATCCGAAGGCTGGATCAGAGGCAAATATGGTACTTATTGAAGCCGCACGGAATGGAAAGCCTGAAGTACGTTTGATGCCGCCTTTAATCGTTTATAATGAAGACAACACCTACTGTGAAGAACTCATGCATATTTACTACGGCGCGAAGTCGGAATTGAGGAATGAATAACATGATGGAATTTCATATACAGAACAGCTATGCGAATTCAGATGATGGTCGAGGCTGTCTTTATCTAGTCGCGACACCTATTGGAAATTTAGAGGATATGACTTTTCGTGCGGTACGTATTCTTAAAGAGGTAGATATTATTGCCGCAGAGGATACGAGAGAATCAAGAAAGCTGTTGAGCCATTTTGATATTCAAGGAAAGAAGCTGTTCAGTTACCATGAACACAATAAGCGTGCAAGCGGACCGGAGCTTGTCCGTTTTATGCTGGAAGGGCAGCGTATCGCAATTGTTAGTGATGCAGGTCTACCAGCTATATCCGATCCGGGTATGGACTTAGTCCAACTTGCCATTGAAGCAGGCCTGAACGTAATACCGATCCCTGGTGCCAATGCAGCGTTAAGTGCATTGATTGCATCCGGGCTGGCGACAGATCGTTTTATGTTTATAGGTTTCTTGCCGCGTGAACGTAAAAGAATTGATGAAGTACTCCTTCAACTTCGACATGAACGCTGCACCCTTATGTTCTACGAGTCTCCGCATCGCGTCATTAAGACATTAGAGCGGATTGAGGAAGTTCTGGGAGATAGACAGATTGTCTTAGCCCGAGAATTAACTAAACGTTATGAGCAATTTCTTCGTGGAAGCGTCGAGGATTGTCTGCGGCATTTGAATGATCAGGCACCGCTAGGGGAATGTTGTATTCTTGTAGAGGGGGTAACAGAAGATAGACTACTGGCTAACCCAGATATGGCGTGGTGGCAGTCGTTAACGATCGAGGAACATGTTAGTCATTACGAAGAAAGTGAAGGAGCTGCACGTAAAGAAGCCATGAAACTGGCAGCTAAAGATCGAGGTATATCCAAACGTGATATCTATCAAGCTTTGCTAGCAACAGAAGCTGATGTGTAGGCGAGTCCTAGAACTTATTAATTTGGCTAAAGTTTGTGCAGATTTGACGCGTAAGGGATTGATTTTACTGTAGCAGCACCTGTCAGGTGAACCAAATGAATAATTTGGGGCAAAAAAATACCTTCATGGTTGGGTTCAGTAACCATGAAGGCGTCAAGGAAGATATGAAAAAGGTTAGAATTAACATATGTAAGTAAGCCTATTATAACCTACTTTTCTTATTTTGTCACAGGTTGTGGAATTTCTGAGATACATTCGTGACAAACAATTTTTCCTTTGAAGTATGTAACGTTCTCAGCGTTGCCGCAGAAAATACATGCTGGCTCGTATTTTTTAAGCATAATGCGTTCGCCATCTACATAGATCTCAAGCGCGTCTTTTTCTCCGATGCCAAGTGTACGGCGAAGTTCAATCGGAATCACGACACGGCCTAGCTCGTCGACTTTACGAACGATACCTGTGGACTTCATCATAATTAATCGCTCCTCTTTAAACTTATAATATGTCATGTTTCGACAATATTCTATGTTCGTTGTTTTATATCGTACCAACCATTCCCATATTAGTCAACTAGAAATATTGCTAGTTTTGATGCTAATTTATGGTTTATCTTATAGTTTTAGCTGTTTTTTGTTAGATATCAACGATTTTTATCTCATTTTTGGTCAGAGAAGGAATTTTTTATTAAACACAGTTGTCAGAATAATCAATAATACCCCATTACTAGGTAGGTCTAAAAGAGCATATAATTTGTCGAAATGACAGAGTAAAACTAACAGTTACTAACTGAAATGAAAAAAGGAGGTAGGAATATGCTGCGAGAAGAAAAGGTGTTTAAAGATCCAGTGCATAATTATGTACACGTACAGGATCGAACGATCTGGGATCTCATCAATACAAAGGAATTTCAACGATTACGGCGCATCAGGCAGCTGGGCACGTCATATCTGACCTTCCATGGCGCCGAGCACAGCAGGTTCTCACACTCCTTGGGCGTTTATGAGATTACGAGACGAATCATCTCTCAATTTGAACGCAATCAGTTTGAAGACTGGCCTGAGGAGGAAGGGCTTGTCGCCTTATGTGCTGCACTGCTTCATGATGTTGGACACGGACCATTTTCACATTCCATTGAAGAGGCTTTCAATGTTCATCATGAAGACTGGACATGCCGAATTATATTGGGGGATTCCGACATCAATCGGGTACTAACACGCAGAGACCCAACGCTGCCAGAACGTATTGCTTCTATTATACGCAAAACTTATGAAAAGAAAATAGTCGTAAATTTAGTTTCGGGACCTCTCGATGCTGATCGAATGGATTATTTGCTGCGGGATGCATATTATACTGGAGTTCACTACGGCACTTTTGATATTGATCGGATATTACGCGTACTTCGCCCTTATAAAGGTCGGATTGTCGTAAAAGAAAGTGGTATGCACGCTGTAGAGCATTATTTAATGTCGAGATATCAAATGTATTGGCAAGTATACTTTCATCCGGTGACACGAAGTTCGGAATTGCTGCTGCGACTTATTTTTAAGCGTGCTACTGAACTATATCACTCGGGATATGTATTTTCTTACTTTCTGGCGCCGCTAGATTCCTTATTTGAAGGGACTATTACTTCTGCACAATATGTTCAATTGGATGAGGCCTTTGTCCAAACCGTATTTACTCAGTGGATGGGGGAGCAGGATGAGCGGCTTTCAGAATTATGTCAGCGATTCATGGAACGAAAGTTGTATAAATATGTAGAGGTCGATCAGTTAAATACGGAGCTAATGGAAGAACTTTGTCAGCAATGGAAGGCTGCAGGACTTGATCCCGCTTATGATCTATGGTTTGATTCCCCTACTGATATGCCTTATGATGTGTATCGTTCTGGAGAAGAACCGACACAAATGCACATTTTATTGCTCGATCGTGACCAACAATTGGTCGAGCTGTCAAAAAAGTCGGATATTGTTCGCTCTATCAGTGGATTGCATCGTGGTAAGCATTATATATATTTTCCGATTGATAAAATCAGACAGGCAGCCCCGCGACTTTCTGAATCAGTTGTCCGACTACTTCAACTACAAGAGGATCGAGCGTCACAGTAGGAACCTACTAGAGGATACAAGGAGAGTAATTCGACATGATATTTGACACACATACCCATTTGGATAATGAAGCCTTTAATGAAGATCGTGAGGAAGTAATTGCTCGCGCTTTAGAACAAGGCGTGACACGAATGGTAAACGTAGGCTTTAACCGGGAAACGATCCCGACGACCATGGAGTTGGCGGAGAAGTACCCCTTTATTTATGCGGCTGTGGGATGGCACCCAGTTGATGCAATTACGATGCAGAAGACGGATATCGATTGGATCGCCAAGTTGACTGAGCATAAAAAAGTAGTAGCTATTGGTGAAATTGGACTCGATTATCATTGGGATACATCACCGAAGGATGTACAGCAACGTGTATTCAGAGAGCAAATCGGACTCGCACGTGAATTGGATATGCCAATTATCATACACAATCGTGATGCACATGAAGATGTAGTTCGTATTTTGAGAGAAGAAAATGCAAAAGAGGTTGGAGGCATTATGCATTCGTTCTCAGGAAGCTGGGAGACCGCTAAAATGTGTCTGGATATGGGCTTTTATATTTCGTTCGGCGGCCCAGTCACGTTTAAGAATGCTAAACAGCCAAAAGAGGTACTTAAACAGGTTCCAATGGACCGTTTATTGGTGGAAACGGATGCTCCTTATTTGACTCCTCATCCTTATCGGGGGAAACGGAATGAAACCGGATACGTTCGGTTAGTGGCAGAGGTAGCAGCTGGATTAAAGGATATGGATTTAGAAGAATTTTGCAGAAAAACAACCGAAAATGCTCTTACATGTTTTGACATACGTTGAAAATCAACGAAAAACTAACGAAAAAAAGTTCTACACCAACATATACATGGATTTGTTTGATAAAACGAGTAAATTTGGCTTTATTTTTGTTGTTTTTAACGAAAAACGTGATTGCGGCAGTCTTTACAACTTTGTCATAAACACGATATGATTTCTCACAGAAGTTCGATTGAACTTGAATATTGTTCCAACCAACCAGTAACGCTGAATTTCCATTGATTTGGAGAGCGGGGGAACCAGAAGCATGCTGCAAGTGCCAGCAGGTGCGGAGTGTATCCTTGGGGTGAATTAAGAGCTGTCGAGCCGTGAGCCGATATGTTCTTATAGGGCGACTCTCATAGCCCGAACCCGACAGCTAACCTCGCAAGCGTACGGAGAGAGGTCCTCGTGTGAGCCCTAGACTGTTGTTTTGTTTGGGTCTTGATGAAGAAGCCACGAAAGAGAGTCCTCTTGAGACAGGCTTCTTTTGTTTTTGCATCTTACGAGACTCGCATCCTTGCATATTTTGTGGAGCGGGTTCATAGGTTGTAAGAACAAGGAGGAAGAGACGACCGTTACTGGAGTTGGTGTGAGAGATAGGCAGGCACAAGCTTATTTTTCGCAAAAATATCCAATAGTCGCGTCAGATGTATCATGCATAACTTCTCGACGGCGGGACTATGTAAGGAGGACCGAGAAATGGGCAACTTCGTGAACAACGATCCCCATGATCCCCGATCATCCAGCAAGTCACTCGCAATGCGATGGAAGCATGAAAATGTGCGTGTTGTTTCTGTAATTGCTGTAGTTGCAATCGCTATAACTTTAGTTAGTGTGCTGGTGGGATTCAGTTATTCCAAAAAGACGGTCGCCATTGTCGTAGATGGACAAGAGCGTCGTTTGGAAACTCGCCAGGAAACGCTTCGTGATGTTTTGGATGAGCACACGATAGCGGTAGGAAGTCATGACGAAGTATCTGTAGCGTTAGATACTGAAGTCAAAGATGGGGCTCAAATCACCATAGAACGTGCTAAGCCAATTCAGATTACGGTGGATGGGCTAACGAAGACGTTGTATACAACTAAGGACAATGTCAAACAAGCACTTACTCAATTAAATATTAACCTGAAAGCGCAAGATAAAATTTTCCCAAGCAAGTTGACCTCGATTGCGTCTAACATGAACATCAAAGTTGTGCGTGTGACCAAAGGGGTTGAGGAGCGTAAGGTGAAGGTGCCTTATCAAGTCGTCAAACAGGCAAACCCGGATATGAAGAAGGGTACCAAAAAGACAGTGCAGCAGGGCCAGTCAGGTCTGGTCGTACAAAAGATCGAAAAGACCTTCGAAGATGGGAAGCTTGTCACTGCCCGTATGGTAGACAAAAAAGTGCAGACCAAACAAGTCAATAAGGTTATCGCTTACGGTACGAAAAAAGAACCTGAATTAGTGGTACTGTCTGCGGATAGCGATGACGTTGGTCAGTCTTCTGGCGGCAACTCAGATTTTGATTACAAGAAAAAAATTACGAATGTGCAATTAACAGCATACACGGAAACTCCAGGTTCTGTGGGGGCCAAAACAGCCTCCGGAACAAAAGTAACCGAAGGTCGTACGATTGCGGTAGATCCGAAGGTCATTCCACTTGGCTGGTGGGTATACATCGAAGGCATTGGCTTCCGCCGTGCTGAAGACACAGGTGGAGCCGTCAAAGGCAACATCATTGATGTATATTACGACTCCTCCAAGCAAGTGCAGCGTTTCGGACGCAAGAAGGGATATACGGTTTATGTTATCGGTCCTGTGAAGCCGGAGGCGAGTTAGGAAGTCTCTAGTGTAGTGTTAGCTGTGTGGATTGCAGCTGTGTATTTATGATATAGTAATTCATATTCAAATATGTCATGCTAAGAAGAGGGGATTCCCTCTTCTTTTGTATTTTAGTTGTACTTTTTTTGGGAAAGGGGCAATTGCCTGTGATACGTGAGGTTATTGTCGTTGAAGGAAGAGACGACACCGTAGCGATAAAACGAGCGGTAGATGCAGATACTATTGAGACTGGCGGATCGGCTCTAAATGAGATGACGTTTAAGAAGATCGCGCTGGCGCATGAGCGCCGGGGCGTTATTATATTTACGGACCCTGACTTCGCTGGTGAACGGATTCGCAAAGCGATTGCAGCTCGTGTCCCTGGATGCAAGCATGCATTCCTAACCAAGCAGGAGGCGCTCGCCAAAGGCGACATTGGGGTGGAGAATGCTTCGCCCGCAGCGATTCGCCATGCACTTGATCATCTGCGAACAGAGATGCCTGCCTATGAAGGCACAGTGCTTACCTGGACTGATCTGGTCCAGGCAGGACTTACTGCTTATGAGGGATCGGCCGATAGACGCATGAGACTAGGTGAAATACTAGGCATAGGGTATTGTAATGCCAAGCAATTATTAAAGCGTTGTACGACCTTTCAGATTAGTCGAGAAGAATTTGAAGATGCTCTGCGACGTCTAGACACCAATTAAATGTAAGTGTCAATAGGACGACAGCATATATTTCGATGCTTATGATCATTAGATTTTATCGTACTAACTGAGGTATCGGGATACGAATTGGAGCATTTAAGGCCCACATTAGGTGAAAATTTGCGAATGTGTGTAAATTTATGGAAGGCGGGTAAAGAATGACGCAAGTAAGACCGGACATTGCCACACCAACACGAACCAAAGATATTATACGAAAGCACGGTTTTTCATTTAAGAAGAGCCTAGGCCAAAATTTTCTTATTGATATGAATGTTATGCGCCGTATCGTCCAAGCAGCAGATCTGGATGAGCATACAGGTGCGCTTGAGATTGGACCTGGGATCGGAGCATTGACAGAGCAGCTGGCGAAGCAGGCAAGCAAGGTCGCAGCAGTAGAAATCGACCAGCGTTTGATTCCTATTTTAGCGGAGGTCATGGAGCCGTATAACAATGTTAGCGTTGTACATGGCGATGTGCTAAAAGTCGATTTGCCGGCACTGTTTCAAGAACAATTTGCGGAGATGGATAAGGTGAGTGTTGTGGCGAATCTGCCATATTACGTGACTACTCCCATTATGATGAAGTTGCTGGAAGAGCGTCTTCCACTCAAAAATATTGTCGTTATGATTCAGAAGGAAGTAGCTGAACGCATGGCGGCCTCACCTGGCGGCAAAGAATTTGGCAGTCTGAGTGTTGCAGTCCAATACTACAGCGAACCCGAGATTGTGTGCACGGTTCCCCATACTGTATTTATTCCACAGCCTAATGTAGAATCTGCGGTTATCCGCTTAAAGGTAAGAGACAAGCCTCCTGTGGAAGTAAATGACGAATCCCGATTTTTTGAAGTCGTTCAAGCGAGCTTCACGCAGCGACGCAAGACGATTTGGAATAACTTAAAGGCACGTTATAGTGGTGATATTGGCATAGACCAGCTGCAAACCGCTTTGGAGACGGCTGGAATCAATCCTACACGCAGAGGCGAGACTTTGTCACTTGAAGAGTTTGCGCGCCTTAGTGAGGCTATAGGGTCTTCATATGACGCTTTGTAATTAGTTACATAATTTTAGCGCCTCTATTTATAACCAGCTAGCCCCCAAAAGGGGCTTTTTTTGTTTAGGCACCAATCCTGACTTCCGCCCATACGATAGGTAAGAGGTGATAAGGGCATGAAGGTGGGAGATCTGGTCATACGCAAATCTTATGGTGGGGATATTACATTCCGGATAGAAGGGATTTATGAGCACATATCGTTGTTAAAAGGAACGGATTATCGACTAGTGGCCGATGCTCCGACATCAGATCTGGTCAATGTGCCTGAGACAACGATGAAACGGCGTAAACAGCAAGCACAAATTAAAATGATTGAATCCGTGGAAGCACTGGAACGCCACAGACAGCGCCAATCAGAGCGCCGTCAAACAGAATTTCAATTTGCTGATGCTCCGAACCAGGCGGCCCATTTCGAAATGCCAGGCAAGGTGCTTCATCTGGACGGAGACCCGAACTATTTACAAAAAAGCATGACCTTGTATAACCAACTGCGGGTTCCCGCAGAAGGGCACTACGTGTCGGAGGCCAAGATGTCTGACGCTGTTTACACACTGTTGCCTCGATCGCGTCCAGATATTATCGTGATTACAGGGCATGACGGCGTGTTAAAAGGTTTAAAGCATCGAGACTTATATAGTCTGCAGAGTTATAAAAATTCACAAAACTTCGTAAATGCAGTCAAGACGGCTAGGCAGTATGAACGGAACCTGGATATGTTAACGGTTATAGCAGGTGCCTGTCAGTCTCACTTTGAGGCGCTGCTACAAAACGGCGCAAACTTTGCCAGCTCCCCGGGCCGTATTATGATTCATGCACTTGATCCGGCATACGTGGCGGCCAAAGCAGCCTACACCTCCATTCGCGACACTATTCATATTGCGGACATTGCTCCGCATACGATAACAGGTACGGAAGGGTTAGGTGGCATTGAAACTCGGGGGAGCCATCGACTAGGAATGCCGAAGTGGAAAGACCTGTCCACGCTGAACGTTACACCATCCGTTACTTAATTTTTTTAGGTCATTATGCATAAATATAGGTCTTGAATCACATCCTACAAAATTGGGTATAAAAATGAATTGACATGGTTTTAATAATATTGTTATAATTATCTGTTTATTTGACACCTCCCCTTTAATTGTTTATAATGGACAAGGAAAGAGGTGGTAGTTGAAATGGCTAAAAATGCGCTGTTTGAAATACGACGCTGTCTTGAAGCCCATGTTGGACAGAAGATTCTGCTTCGTGCGAATGGAGGCCGTCGCAAGACGATTGAACGCACGGGCGTATTGGAAGAAACCTACCCTTCTGTTTTTGTTGTAAGTTTGGATCAGGAGCAGCAGAATGCCAAGCGTGTCTCCTACAGCTATGCAGATATATTGACCGAGTCGGTAGAAGTTACCGTCTGCGCAGATAACGGCGAGTTGAAGATTGAGTATATTCGCAGTTAATGATGTGATGTAAAGCAGTCCGAGAGGGCTGCTTTTTTGTATTTCTATATTTCTTATGTCAAGCAGGCTTGGAGTGTGATGGAGTCGGCTTTTGTAATGAACTATTGTATTGGGATAGGCAAAGGGTGAATTATAATCTTTTAATCCTCCCATTTTTTTGGCTGTTTGCCTTTGCATGAAGCTCGACATATTGACTAACACTATAATTGCAATGCAATCTCTTCTAACTCTGTCTCCAACTCGATTTGTTAAGCACTATAAGGAGGTACTTATATGAGCCGCAGAAGAAGAAGTGTCATGTCAGAAGAACTAAAGTATGAGTTAGCTAAAGACCTTGGATTCTACGATACGGTTCAAAAAGAGGGTTGGGGATCCATTAAGGCAAAGGATGCCGGCAATATGGTAAAACGCGCGATTCAATTGGCCGAGGAAGCAGCCTCTCGTAAAAATTAAGGATACAGCATGACTTATAAGCGGACCTTTTGACGCCACGCAGGCGCGAGGTTCGCTTTTTATGTTAACGAAGGGAATACAAGCGTGAGCAAAGGGAAATAGCTGATATAACGCCTTTCTTACAGGGCTGCCTTTACAAACCATTCACGAATGACTTGCATGTCATAGTCTGTTATAATAACGAAAGCGATCCGAAGGGTGAGAATAACCTCTATATGAACTTGTTAGAGTTCACAAGGAGGAGCGATTGATAAAGTTAGCCGAGCAGTTGAGCATTGCAGGCTCTGGTGTTTTTATCGCGAATCAGAATGAAGGCATTTTCCTTTCCATCTGCGGATTCTTATATATTCTGATATCGTAAAGAAGGGTGAAAGCCGGTGAAAGTGTATGAGAAGGCACCAGCAAAGATCAATCTAATGCTGGATGTATTGCGTAAGCGAGAAGACGGATTCCACGAAGTTGAAATGGTTATGACGATGGTTGACCTGGCCGATCGACTAGAGATGGAGGAGCTTCCGCGCGACACGATTATTATTTCCAGCCAAGCTGGTTACATACCGTTAGACGAGAAGAATCTGGCCTTTCAGGCTGCAAAGCTGATAAAGGAAAGATACGAAGTTCGACAAGGCGTCTATATTCACTTGGATAAGAAGATACCGGTCGCAGCAGGACTTGCTGGAGGCAGCAGTGATGCCGCAGCCGCTTTGCGCGGCTTGAACCGCCTATGGAGGCTGAATATTTCGGAACAGGAGCTGCAAGCGTTAGGCTCAGAATTAGGTTCCGACGTGCCCTTCTGTGTAACAGGCGGAACAGCAATTGCGCGTGGTCGCGGAGAGAAGCTAGAGCACATTTCTAATCCCCCGCAGTGCTGGGTTGTGCTTGCCAAGCCGCCGATTAATGTATCAACGGCCGATGTATACGGGCGTTTCAGAGCTAATCGCATTGAGAAGCATCCATCGCTAGCGAGTATGATAGATGCTATTGAATCTCAATCATTTCATGGGATATGTGAGAACTTAGGGAACGTGCTTGAGGACGTCACGCTGCCGATGCACCCGGAAGTACAGCAATTAAAGGAAGCCATGATTAGACTCGGTGCGGAAGGCGTTTTGATGTCGGGCAGCGGACCGACAGTATTTGGTCTTGTATCTAAGGAGTCGAAGATTGCGCGGATATATAATGGACTGCGCGGCTTCTGCAAAGAAGTGTATGCAGTTCGAATATTGACATAATATAGAAATAATATGGCTAATTACGAAATATATCGGATATAACAGTCATAATCGTATGGTTCGCCTTGATAATCGACGTACATTGATGTATTATATCCATGATAATATTCGGATTTGAGCGAGGAATAATAGATGAAAAAATTAAAGCGAAGCGCGCGTTTGGTTGAAATGACACAATATCTGATGTCTAAGCCTCACACGCTTATTCCGCTTACCACATTTGCAGAACGTTACGGAGCAGCCAAGTCTTCTATTAGTGAGGATTTGGCTATTATTAAAGAGGTGTGCGAGAGTGAAGAGACGGGTGAGCTGCTGACGCTGGCGGGAGCTGCAGGCGGAGTAAAGTATATTCCGAAGAGCAGTCCGGACAAGGCATTGCCACTTGTGCAAACATTGTGCGCCCAACTAGAACAACCGGATCGGATGCTGCCCGGAGGTTATTATTATATTACCGATATATTAGGGCAGCCAGGTTTGATGAACGATATTGGTCGTATGTTTGCTTCGGCATTTGCCAATCATGATATCGATGTGGTAATGACTGTAGAGACCAAAGGCATTCCAATTGCGTACGCAACTGCAGCACATCTCAATCTGCCTGTTGTATTAGTCAGACGTGACCATGTGGTGACAGAGGGATCCGCGGTGAGTATCAATTACGTATCAGGATCACAGAAAAGCATCCATACGATGACATTGGCTCGTCGTGCGCTGAAGGAACGTTCCCGTGTGCTCGTCGTAGACGACTTTATGCGAGCAGGGGGTACCATTAACGGTATGATTGACTTGCTGCATGAATTTAATGCCACCGTAGCGGGCGTGGGTGTTCTTGTGGAGTCTGAGGACGTATCCAATGATGAACGCTTGCTGCATGACTATGTATCGCTTGTGCGTGTCGGTACGATCGACAGCCGCAACAGGCAGATGTCTGTTAAGCCGGGCAATTATTTTGATAAATAAGCAAGAGTAGACTACTTCTGATCGAGGTGCATCTATATGACAAAGTCAATTGATATTGTATCTACAACGTTTGCTCCACAGGCAATCGGCCCCTATTCACAGGCTGTTACCTTTGGCGAGCTGGTATTAACTTCTGGACAGATTCCTCTTACATCTGACGGTTCCCTCGTTGAGGGCGGGATTGAGGAACAGACGCATCAAGTATTCCATAACTTAAAGGCTGTACTAGAGGCAGCAGGATCTTCTTTTGACCGTGTTTTAAAGGCTACGGTATTTCTGCAAGACATGAAGCAGTTTGCTCAGGTAAACACGATTTACGAGACTTACTTCGGAACACATAAGCCTGCTCGATCAACGGTTGAAGTAGCACGATTGCCAAAAGATGTGTTTGTCGAAATTGAGCTAATTGCTACGAAGTAAATCGAACCTTGTCGAAAACGTTTAATTATACAAAAAAGTTCAAAAAAAAGTTGGTTTGTTGGCAAAATAAAGAAGGAATTCAATTGCGCGTGTGGAATTATACACCAAGTCTTGTATGGAAAAAGGTGGTGAACACACGTGCAAATTACTGATGTTAGACTCCGCCGCGTCAACACAGAAGGAAGAATGAAAGCAATCGCATCGATCACAATCGATAACGAATTTGTTGTTCATGATATCCGTGTTATTGACGGCAACAACGGAATGTTTGTGGCTATGCCAAGCAAACGAACGCCAGATGGCGAATTCCGTGACATTGCTCATCCTATTTCTTCCGCAACTCGCGAAAAGATTCAAGCCGCGGTACTGGCTGAATATGAGCGCGCTGCCACAGAAGAGGAAGTTATTGAAGAGGGCGCATAATACGGTAATATTTGGGGTTGCAAAGAAAGAGAGCCAATCATGGGGGGCTCTCTTTTCTTTTTCTCCATAATGAGATATATTCTAGTATGGTAGTAAAGGAAGCAGGAGGTCGGACGCTTTGAAAAGAATGGCCATTGTGCTAGCCGCAGGACAAGGCAAGCGTATGAAGTCAAAACTGTATAAAGTTCTTCATCCCGTTTGCGGAACACCGATGGTTGGACATGTACTGGACGCAGTAGAGCGTGTGGATTCAGAACGCACGGTTGTTGTTGTCGGGCATGGGGCTGAAGCTGTTAAGGGTTACTTGGGAGACCGTGCGGAATTCGTATTACAAGCGGATCAGCTCGGTACCGGACATGCGGTAAAGCAAGCAAAGGCGCTTCTTGGCGGTGAACAAGGTACGACAATTGTGATCTGTGGAGATACGCCTCTCGTGACGTCTGACACCTTGGAACGCCTGATGGAGCTTCATGATCGTGCACAGGCTTCGGCGACGATTTTGACGGCTGAACTGGATAATCCTCATGGGTATGGTCGAATTATTCGAGCAGAAGATGGTTCGGTTTTGAAAATCGTAGAACAGAAAGATGCGACACAAGAAGAACAATTGGTGAGAGAGATCAACACAGGTACTTACTGTTTTGATAATGCGCAATTGTTCGCAGCACTTGAACAAGTGACCAATAACAATGTACAGCAGGAGTACTACCTGACAGATGTTATTGGCATCATGAAAGTGCAGGGAAATGTCGTGCAGGCTTACTGTTCGCCAGACCCTGCTGAATCGATTGGGGTTAATGATCGATTGGCACTGTCTGAAGCAGAGCGATTGATGCGCGAGCGTATTAACAAGCGTCACATGTTAAATGGAGTTACGATTGTCGACCCTATGCAGACCTATATCGAAGCAGCGGTTACGATCGGAGCTGATACAGTGCTTCATCCAGGAACTGTTCTGCGAGGCAGCACAGCGATTGGGGAGGATTGTGTGATCGGACCTCATGTCGAGATTACGGATTCGCGAATCTCGGATCGAGCTGTAATTGCACATTCTGTAGCAAGTAGTGCCAGCGTCGGCCAAGATAGTTCTGTTGGACCATTTGCTTATTTGCGGCCTGGTGCTGATATTGGCCAGGATGTTAAGATCGGCGACTTTGTCGAGATCAAAAATGCGGTCATTGACGATCATTCCAAAGTATCGCATCTAAGTTATATTGGCGATGCGAAAGTGGGCAAGAATGTCAACATTGGCTGCGGTGCGATAACCGTGAACTATGACGGATATAATAAATCCGTTACAGAAATCGGTGATGATGCTTTTATTGGCAGCAACGTAAACCTCATTGCTCCTATTAGCGTTGGTAAGGGAGCTTATGTAGTGGCTGGCTCCACGATTACACATCATGTCGCAGACAACGACCTTGCGATAGCTCGCGAGCGCCAGGTGATCAAGCCTGGTTATGCCGAGAAGCTTCGTGGTCGTGCCAAAGCAAAAAAGGAACGTGAAACGCAGCAAGGCGAGCAATAAGCTGCGCGGCTTTATGAATAAAGGATATTAGCTTTACGAGCACGTCGAATCATACAAATAAGAGATGAACTTGAACCAGCACGGAGGGTTAACAACTATTATGACGTATTGTGATTCCAAGCTGAAAATATTCACTTGTAACTCCAATCCGAAGTTAGCACAGCAAATTGCAGACTACATTGGCATTCCTTTGGGTGAATCCAGCACAAAGAGCTTTAGCGACGGAGAAATTCAAATCAACCTGTCTGAAAGCGTACGTGGTTGTGACGTTTACGTCGTGCAATCCACATGTGATCCAGTTAATGACAATCTGATGGAGCTTCTTGTTATGGTCGATGCATTAAAACGTGCATCCGCCAAGAGCATTAATGTCGTTATTCCATACTACGGTTACGCTCGTCAAGACCGCAAAGCGCGTTCCCGTGATCCAATTACGGCTAAGCTTGTGGCTAATTTGATTGAGACAGCGGGTGCACATCGTGTTATCACGATGGACTTGCATGCCACGCAGATTCAAGGTTTCTTTGATATTCCGGTTGACCATATGCTCGGTGTGCCGATCTTGGCACAATATTTCCGATCCAAGAAGATGGAAGATGTTGTTGTTGTATCGCCTGACCACGGTGGCGTGGTACGCGCTCGTAAGTTAGCGGACTTCTTGAATGCACCGCTTGCCATTATCGATAAGCGTCGTCCTGAGCCTAACGTAAGTGAGGTTATGAATATTATCGGTGATATTAAAGGCAAGACGGCTATTATTATTGACGATATTATTGATACAGCGGGCACAATCGTCCTAGGTGCAAATGCATTGGTGGAAGCAGGCGTTAAGGAAGTGTACGCTTGTTGTACGCATCCTGTATTGTCGGGGCCAGCCATGCAACGCTTGGAAGATTCTCCGTTCAAGGAAGTTATCGTTACAGATACGATTCCAGTGAAACATCCGAACCCTTCAAGCAAGCTACGTACGTTGTCTGTCGCTCCACTTATGGGCGAGGCGATTATCCGTGTACATGAAGAGTTGTCTATCAGCAAATTGTTTGAAATTGAGTAATAGATGAACAGCGAGGAGCAAGAAGCTTTTAAGCTCCCATACAGACGAGGGTTACATCGGCAAGCAAGCGTGCTGCAGATGTAACCCTTATCGGCATTCAGCTTTATTCGGGCTACCGGATGGATGAGGAAGGAGAGAATAACGTTGAAATGGATTGTCGGACTTGGCAACCCAGGTACCAAATACGCGTCAACGCGTCATAATATTGGATTTATGGCTATTGATGCGCTAGCCCACCGATTTGGAATTGATGTGAAAGAAAGCAAATGCAAGGGGCTAATCGGGGAAGGCAAAATAGGTTCGGAAAAAATCGTGCTGATCAAGCCGATGACATATATGAACTTGTCAGGTGAAACGGTTCGCGGTTATATGGACTACTACAAGGCAAGCCTAGAGGACTTTATCGTATTGTATGACGATATGGACACTGAGCTGGGCAAGGTGCGCCTGCGTTACCAAGGAAGCGCAGGTGGCCACAATGGCATTAAGTCAATTATTCAGCATGTGGGAACCCAATCGTTTAATCGTATGCGGATGGGCGTATCGCGGCCAGCTCCTGGCCGTGATATTGTAGATTATGTACTGCAGACGTTTGCCAAGAAGGAGCAAGAAGCTGTTGCACAGACGATTGAACGTACTTGTGATGCAGTTGAATTTGCGCTAAGTCATACGTTTGAACAGACAATGGCTAAATTTAACGGATAACAGGCTATGGTTGAATGCTAGCGGGCATACTAGACGGTATATTACTTCGTGAGGAGGCATATACATGTCTGTGAATTATGTCTGCAAGCACTGTCACACGTTAATTGGACGCATTGAAGGAGCCGCTATCGACCAGTCGAGACTCGGTTTTCATATGCTTACGCCAGAAGAACATCGGCATTATGTACGTGTTCATGACAATGGTGACGTGACGGTACGAATGACTTGTGATTATTGTGCAGAGGCATATGATCATAATCCAGAATTAAGCACGTTGACATCACCATTGCAATAGCACGAGTTGAGTTTGCTAGTATATAAGAGGGATCAGCCTTGGCATTTGTGCCGAGGCTGATTTGTGGTCGCGTTATAAAGTTGAAGTGATGTACAGCAATATATTTTTGTAGGACCGAGTCTATTTATCGTGTTCATACATTACTTTTTATACAATCGACTTCAATAGAAGTTCTTGTTATGATATCAGACTAGTTATGGATCAATAGAGCGTGTTCATCCTTTGTTGGCCAGAAAGAGGTGCCTGTCCTTGTTAAATGCACTTATGCAAGCTTTATCAGCAGAACGTGATATAGATTCTATCGTAGCGGGCATACGCACCGGTATGAAAGAGCAGCTTGTATCCGGTCTATCGGGTTCTTCCCGACAAGTTATGATGGCCGCGCTGGCGCAAGAGCTGAATCGCCCTGTGCTCGTTGTGACACATAATATGTTTTCAGCACAGAAAGTGACAGAGGACTTGCAGGAATGTCTATCGCCTGATCAGGTGCTGCTGTATCCTGCCAATGAGTTGGTGGCTGCAGAAGCAGCAATATCAAGCCCTGAAGTTATTGCACAGCGAATAGATGCCTTAATCCGGCTAGCAAAGGGCTTTCGTGGTGTTGTCGTGACGCCTTATGCAGGACTACGGCGGTATTTGCCAGCCAGAGAGATTATGGCGGAAGCAGAATATGATGTAGTAGTGGATACCGAGCAGCCTCTTGAAGCGTTTCTCGGGCGTATGGTCGCGCTCGGTTATGAGCGTACGGACCGAGTAGAGTCGCGCGGCGAGATGAGTGTTCGAGGCGGGATTGTCGACATTTTCCCTTACACATCCAGTGTACCTTACCGTATTGAGTGGTTTGATGATATGGTAGATTCCATTCGCACCTTTGATCCGACGGATCAACGCTCGATGGATAAGTTGGATCGGCTAACGATTACGCCAGCTAGAGAAATGGTTGCAAATGCAGCCCGATTTGCAAATGCAGCTGATGAAGCGGGCCTTCGCTTAGAGGAGCAGCTAAGCAAAATGAGCGACAGCCAAATCAAAGAGAAGCTGCGCCAAGAGATTCACCAAGAAATTGACCGCCTTCGGGGGCAGGTGTACTTTAACGATATGTACAAGTACGTAACTTTGCTGCACCCTGAAAAGCATACTTTATACGAATATATGCCCATTGATGCGCTTATGATCGTGGATGAGCCTGCCCGCGTGCTGGAAACAGCGAAGCAGCTTGAACGAGACGAGGCAGAATGGAACACTCATTTGCTGCAGCATGGTAAGACTTTGCCTTCTTTGCCACTTGGTAAGACGTCGGAAGACACTTTGGGCAAGCGTCCGTTCCAGACAGTATTTATGGCATTATTTCTTCGGCAAGTACCGCATACGCAGCCACAGAACATTGTTAATGTAATGTGCAGGACAATGCAGAATTTCCATGGACAAATGAATGTGCTTAAGGCCGAGATGGAACGATGGAAGAAAACAAATGCAAACGTCATCATTCTGGCAAATGGCGAGGAGCGTATTGATCGTGTGCGCCGGGTACTGCAAGATTATCAAATCCCGGAGCCAACCATCATGAAGGGGAACCTTCAAAGTGGGTTTGAGCTGCCTTCCATTCATCTGGTCGTCATTACTGAAGGTGAGATGTTCTCGCAGAAACAGCGTAAAACGGCTCGTCGTTCGGATGCCAAAGTGGACAACGCAGAGCGAATTCGCAGTTATTCAGAGCTTAAAGTGGGCGATTACGTCGTTCATCAAAATCATGGTATTGGGAAGTACATGGGTATTGGCACGCTAGAGATCAATGGTATTCATAAAGACTACCTGCACATCTTGTATGCAGGTGGAGATAAACTGTCTGTACCAGTAGATCAGCTCCATTTGATTCAGAAGTACGTCAGTTCTGAGGAGAAAGAGCCTAAAGTATATAAGCTAGGCGGGACTGAGTGGGCAAAAGTTACAAGCAAGGTTCGTTCTTCGGTTAAAGATATCGCTGATGATTTGATCAAGCTGTATGCGGCAAGACAATCATCTCCAGGGTATGCATTTGAGAAAGATACGCCTGAGCAAACGGAATTCGAAACGATGTTTCCTTATGATGAGACACGGGATCAATTGCGTGCAATAGAAGAAATCAAGCAGGACATGGAGCTTCCACGCCCAATGGATCGCCTCTTGTGCGGCGACGTTGGTTATGGGAAGACGGAAGTTGCCATTCGCGCAGCATTCAAAGCGGCTATCGAAGGCAAGCAGGTAGCTGTCCTTGTCCCAACTACGATTTTGGCGCAGCAGCATTATGAGACGTTTAGAGAGCGTTTTGCAGATTATCCGTTTAACATTCAAGTGCTGAGTCGTTTCCGTTCTCGCAAGGAGCAAAATGAGACGATGAAAGGCTTGAAATCGGGTGTGGTGGATGTGGTCATCGGCACGCATCGCCTGTTATCACAAGATATTGTATTTAAGGACCTCGGCATGCTGATTGTGGATGAAGAGCAGCGGTTTGGCGTAACCCACAAAGAGAAGCTCAAGCGTTTGAAGAACAATGTAGATGTGCTGACGCTTACAGCTACTCCGATTCCGCGGACACTCCATATGTCCATGCTTGGCGTACGCGACTTGTCTGTTATTGAGACACCTCCAGAGAACCGTTTTCCTGTACAAACTTATGTGTTGGAGCATAGCGATACGCTCGTACGTGAAGCAGTGGAGCGTGAACTTGCCCGTGGAGGGCAAGTCTATTACTTATACAATCGGGTGCAGGGCATCCATCAGATGGCCGATCATATCAAGATGCTGGCTCCTGATGCGCGTGTAACGGTTGGACATGGACAGATGTCGGAACAAGAGCTGGAGAAGACCATTCTGGACTTCTTGGATGGAGAGTACGACGTGCTGGTCAGTACCAGCATTATTGAGACAGGTGTAGATATTCCTAACGTGAACACACTGATTGTTCATGATGCGGATAAAATGGGCTTGTCTCAGTTGTATCAGTTGCGTGGCCGTGTAGGACGTTCAAACCGTATAGCTTACGCTTACTTTACGTACCAACGTGATAAAGTGTTAAATGAGGTCGCTGAGAAACGACTCCAATCAATTAAGGAATTCACGGAACTTGGATCAGGGTTTAAGATTGCAATGCGGGACTTGTCCATTCGTGGAGCCGGAAATCTGTTAGGTGCAGAGCAGCATGGATTTATTGCGTCAGTTGGTTTTGATTTATACTCGCAAATGTTGTCTGATGAGGTTGCCAAACGCAAGGCAGAGCTTGATGGAGGCGTCATCGAGGATACACAAGAGTGGACGACATTGATAGACTTGAATATTGATGCCTATTTGCCCGCCGATTATATTTATGATAGTATTCAGAAGATTGAAATATATAAGAAAGTGGCGGGTCTATCCTCTCTAGAAGAGGTGGATGAGCTGCGCGACGAACTGGTTGATCGCTTCGGAGAGCCACCACTTGCTGTATTGCAGCTTCTTGCCGTATCACGTCTTAAATGGTACGCGAAGCAATATGGCATTGAGGCGATGACGCAACGCGGAGATGATGTGTCATTGAAGGTCCATCCGCTTGCTGAATCACGCCTTGACCGTAAGAAGCTTGCTACTCTCGCCACCAACATTGACAGACGTTTTGTCGTAGATAAGAATGCCAGCGGAGCAATCAAGCTTAATGCCCGCGGTTATGATGCCTTACAGCTGTTGATGAAGCTGGAGCAGTTTATGCAAGGGGCGAAAGATGCGATTAAATTGAAGGGAGAACTGCAAGATGTTGCAAAATAATACGAAACGTTCCTGGAAAAGAGTGACCATCCTGCTTACACTAGTGCTTGCACTAACGTTTGTAGCTGCGTGTGGCAATAAAAACGCGAGTGACGATACTGTCGTTGCGACATATGAGGGTGGACAAGTGACACAAGCGCAATTCGACAAAGAATTAGCGAACATGCTGTTCTTTTACCCGGATTATGCGCAATTAATTGAGATGGATGATTTCCGTCAATATTTTATTAAGCAGCAGATTGCTTATCTGTACTTGACAGAGAAAGCACCTGACAAGTCAAAACAAGAAGGTGCCAAACGAGCAGATGAACAAATCGCCGGTATTAAAAAACAGGTTGGCGATGATCAGTTTAAGAAGATGCTTGAAGCACAAAAGCTAACAGAAGATGATGTAAAGACGTATATGAATCGTATACTTACTGTAGTAGCGGATTATAACGCAAAAGTAACGGATGAGCAGGTTAAAGCACAGTTCGGAAAAGATAAAACAGACTTTACAACGGCGTCCGTTCGTCATGTACTGATCGGCTTTAAAGATAAGAATCAAAAAGACCGCAAGAAGGAAGATGCTCTGAAGCTTGCCAAAGACGTTCAAGATCGCCTGAAGAAGGGTGAAGACTTTGCCAAGCTGGCGAAAGAGCTCTCTGATGATACAGGTTCAGCTGAGAATGGTGGTTTGTATAAAGACGTTGCTGTAAGCAAATGGGTAAAAGAATTTAAGGAAGCAGCTTTGACACTGCCATTGAACCAGATCTCGGATCCTGTTGAGACGGAATATGGCTACCATGTCATGAAAGTAGAGAACCGTACAGATAAGACTTTCGACAAGCTTACACAAGTCGAAAAGGATACGCTGCGTACGAAAGCAGCAACTGAACTGATGAATACTTTCATGGAAAAGGACTTGGAGAAGATCATCAAGAAGATTGACTTGCCTAAGACCGAGAAGAAGGAAGAAGAGAAGCCGGCAGATAAGAAAGAAACAGACAAGCCTGCAACTCCAAAGGAAGAACCTAAGACGGAAACTGGGAAATAATAGAGAACAATTTAAACAGCCTTCTATCGCGTTGCGGCAGGGGCTGTTTTTTATTTCGAGTTGTGGCAGCAAGAGAGCTGTTAAAGATGGGAAGACATCATCCGTAGCCATAACATCTTCTTAAAAAGGAGGCTTTTAGTCACTGTCAGAGGACTTTCCGTTAATTCGCGGCTGAAACTTACAAGAAAAAGTGTCCATTTTGGGAAAACACAAGAAAAAGGGTGTACAAGCCATCGGAGAATCAGTAATATGCTAGAAGTGGACAGAATGAATTCTTATTTTCTGAGATATTTCAACAAAAGTACTGAAAATTGTGAAAATTTCAAGAAAACATAATCAAATATTGTCGTAAAGTGTCGAAAAATGTGATTTTTTTTGCAACTTGGATGGGTTTACCTGCGTATTATGGTTATGTATAAGAACTTGGGAGCAGATGAATACTATGGTCAGCATAAAAGAATCCATACCGATTCGCTCCTATTTGTAAATAATTCAGTAGTCCTAACAAATTATATTGATGGAAGGCGAGGCAACATACATGAAAGCAACTGGTATTGTTCGTCGTATTGATGATCTTGGTCGTGTCGTAATCCCTAAAGAAATTCGTCGCACTTTGCGAATCCGTGAAGGAGATCCACTCGAAATTTTCGTTGACCGCGATGGTGAAGTGATCTTGAAGAAGTACTCCCCAATTGGTGAACTGGGTGACTTCGCAAAAGAATATGCGGAATCGTTGTATGAAAGCACGGGTCACATTACGTTGATTTCGGACCGCGACACAGTTATCGCTGTCGCTGGCGGCTCCAAGAAAGAGTTTTTGGAGAAACAAATCGGTATGCTGCTTGAGAACTGTATGGAAAACCGCAAGACGATTGTGGAAACAAACACAGGATCTTACGAGATCGTTAAAGACAACATGGAAGCTTTGTCCTCATTTGTTGTTGCTCCAATCATAACTGGCGGAGACCCTATTGGTACTGTTGTTATGTTGAACAAAGACGAGAGCGTGAAAATGGCTCAAATGGAACAAAAAATGTCTGAAACGGCTGCCGGATTCTTAGGTAAGCAAATGGAACAATAATAAAAGTTATCGGAAACTCCTTATACATATTCGGTTTTGCTTAGGCATTAGCGAGATATGAATAAGGAGTTTTTTGCGTGTTTATGGCATGGCAGCAGCAAATTGAATATACACAGCCAGAAAAGGACAAGTTGATACCAAAGACCAGACGGTATGCCGCACAGGTGTATCCCTGTAGGCGATGAATCAGCGCGCCTGTCCTGCATGTTGAGCTTAACGTTGCTCCTTCGCCTTATGATATAATACAGGACGAAAAGGCTGTAAAGGGATAGGCGTGATCGAATATGACAGAACAGAACTTGCGTGCAGCCAAACAAGTTGTACACGGAGCTCTATGGCTTGGCCTAGCCACGGCGATGTCTAAGCTAATCGGAACGTTGCAGAAGATTCCGCTGCAAAATATCGGTGGCGACGGTGTGTTTGGCATTTACAATGCAGTATACCCGTTCTATGTCTTGCTGACAGCTATCGCTACAGCGGGTATACCAATTGCTGTTTCTAGGCTTGTAGCAGATTGTGAGGCTGTAGGTGATCAGCTGGGCTCTCGTCACATCATACGTGCCTCAGCACTTTTGATGGGTACAACAGGTATTGCCGGATGGATTTTGATGTACAGCGGAGCAGAGCTAATAGCGGGTTGGATTGATAATTTACATACAATTGAGGCGATAAAGGCCTCATCTTACGCGCTTCTGGTTGTGCCACTGGCAGCTGTATTGCGGGGATATGATCAAGGCAAGGGTCGAACGACGCTTAGTGCGATATCACAAGTTGCAGAACAAGTTGTTCGTGTAGCTGTTATGATAACGCTGCTGCTGATCTTTACCGGGCAGCAGGCAGCGGATGATGTTATTGCAGCAGGTGCCACATTTGGTTCATTTGCAGGAGGTTTGTGCGGGCTTGTGCTCTTGGTAGTGGTGAGGGGAGTTGAGCTGCGCAACGAGCGGCGACAAGCGTTGACAGCGAGCGTAGTCAGCTGTGAGGAGAAGCCAGCTGTCTTGGACACACATGTAGGACTGATACCTGCAGTTCATTCATCAAGCGGGAATATAAATGCGCTAGCCGTCGCTTCTGGAGAACAAGAGGACTGGCGTAATCACGGAGCTGAGCGTGCAGAAGGCTTGGCTTCTCCATCGAGAGAAAGCAATCCTTCCTTCGGCACATGGATGAAGCGAATGGCATGGACAGCCCTTCCGATATGCCTTGGAGCCATCGTTGTGCCTGTGGTGAATGTGGTGGATGTGTTCACTGTTCCACGGCTGTTGAATGCTGAAGGATATACAGGCACTGCTGCCATGATACAGTATGGATTATACTCGCGTGCATTGCCGCTGACCCAGCTTGTTACGATGGTCGCAGGCTCTTTGGCCGTAGGTTTAGTACCGGCGCTCGCTGAGGCAAAACGTAAGGGTTCCATGAGGGAGCAAGCCAAGCTTATCAAAGGAGCCATGAGAGCTGCACTAATAATAGGTGCGGCAGCGACAGTAGGGTTAGTTGTGCTGACGAGACCAATCAATATTGCTTTGTACATGGACAATCGGGCTGAGCTTGCTTTTGCTCTTGTATCAAGCACGGCATTGGCAGGAGTGCTGCAGGTCGTATCAGCTACGCTGCTGCAGGGTATTGGCGCGCTGCGCGCACCTGCTGTGCACCTGCTAGCGGCTGCCGGCGCAAAGATCGGCCTGAACATCGTGCTGGTGCCGATGTTCGGCATCGAAGGTGCCGCGCTGTCAGCGCTTGTGTCGCTGACGCTTGCAGCCGCACTGAATGTGCGCTCGCTCGCGCGACACGGCGGCGTAGCGCCTGCGGCTTGGGCCGCAGGCATTGCGCGGCTAGCGCTGGCGCTATTCGTCATGGGCGCCGTGGCGGGACTGTCAGCCGCCGCCGTGGCGCAGGGTATTGGCGGCGGCCGGCTGGCTGCATTGGCCGCCACCGCTATCGGCGTGCCGCTAGGTGCGCTTGTATTCGGCGCCCTAGCGGTCATGCTTGGGCTCGTGCAGCCGCAGGAGTTGGCTGCCGTGCCCCGAATCGGCACGCGGCTTGCTGCGCTGGCCGAGCGTCGCAAGCGTTAGCTGGCGAGGCATATTGGATGGACATTTGGCACATGTATGTCCATTCAATGAGAACTAATCCTAACAAAATCCTCTGCATGCGGATTTTGTTGAGGTGAGATTTTACCCGAATGTATACTTCACTTGGTTGAATATAAGGTAATAGGTTCCAGGAATTATTTACAATATGTGTATTTAATAAATGTATATTTCAAGGAGGCGTTCACCATTAGCGGACAGATTACAGCGGTTGGCCTAGGATCAGGCGATGTGGGTCAGTTGACGCTGGCTATTTGGAACTTATTGCGAGAATCCAAGCACCTTTATGTTCGTACGGAACACCACCCCGTTATGGGATTACTTCGTGACCACGGTGTTCGATATACGACTTTTGACAGTGTTTATGAAGCCCATGACAACTTTCCAGCTGTGTATGACGATATTAGCGGCCAGTTAATTGAACTGGCACTGAAGTCGCCCTCAGAGGAGATTGTATATGCTGTTCCTGGCCACCCGATGGTGGCTGAGTCAACGGTTAGTTTACTGCGCGAACGATGTGAACAGCAGGGGATTGAACTGCGTGTGCTTGGTGGGGAGAGTTTCTTGGATCAGGCGTTTAACCGTCTCGGATTCGATCCGATTGATGGCTTCCAGTTGTTGGACGCGACCATGCTGAATCCGGCTGTTCTGTCGCCTCAGTTGCACATCCTTATCGGACAGGTGTATGATACGTTTACTGCTTCAGACGTGAAGCTGGGCTTAATGGACATTTATCCTGATGATTACGAGGTCGTGGTTGGCCACGCGTTAGGTGTCCAAGGAATGGAACGGATTCAGCGAGTTCCGCTGCATGAACTCGATCGTGTAGAGGGATACGGGAACTTGTCACTTATTTGGGTACCACGCACAACCGATGAATCCGTGCGTAATCGTACTTTTGCAAGATTGCATGAAATAGTAGGCATATTGCGTAGTCCAGAGGGATGCCCTTGGGATCAAGAACAGACTCACCAATCGATTCGCAAGAACTTGATCGAGGAAACGTATGAGGTACTGGAGACCATCGATGATGACGATCCCGTTGGCATGCAGGAAGAGCTGGGTGATATACTGCTCCAGGTCATGCTTCATTCGCAAATGGAAGAAGAGACAGGTGCCTTCACCGTCTATGATGTTGTTCAAGGTTTAAATGAGAAGCTTCTATATCGACATCCACACGTATTTGGCGAACAGAAAGCCACGGATGCTGCAGCAGCTCTGCAAAACTGGGAACAGATGAAGGCGGAAGAGAAGCGCCTTAAGGGAGTAGATAATGCTCGCAGGTCCGTATTGGACGGTGTTCCACGGGACTTGCCAGCGTTGATGAAGGCCTACAAGATTCAGAAAAAAGCCGCAAAAGTAGGTTTTGACTGGAATCAGGTGGAAGATGTACTTGACAAAGTAGGCGAAGAATTGCAAGAATTGCGAGAGGCGGTCAGCTCTTGCAACGCACAAGGACAGACAGCGGAAGCGATGCATCATGCTCAAGAAGAGCTGGGTGATCTCATATTTGCAGCCGTTAATGTCTCTAGGTTTATCGATTCGGACCCTGAGGAAGCTTTATCTCAGACCAATCGTAAATTTGTGCGCAGATTCCAATATATCGAAGAACAGCTTCGTATAAATGGCAAATCTTTTGACCAGACTGATTTACTAGAAATGGAGCAGTGGTGGCAGGAAGCAAAGCGACTTAAGCCGTAACATCTTAAGCGAGAGGTCCTTTTTATTTCTCTCTTTTTCGTCAAAATCCGAAAAAAAGTCTCGCGCGGGAAGGAATTTACTATTAAAGCAAGAATACATAAGCGTACGTATTCCGTGGCTAGATGGTAAATGTGGCTGTAACGCTGCAGAAGTCACAACACTCTATTAATGATTACGAGGATTGGGAGGCCAATAGAATGAACAAGACAGATTTGATCAACAACATTGCAGAAAAAAGCGGCTTGACTAAGAAAGATGTAGAATCCGTATTAAACGGTTTCTTCGGTGAGGTAACTGACGCATTGGTTAAAGGCGATAAAGTACAATTGATCGGCTTCGGTACTTTTGAAACTCGCAAACGCGCTGGCCGTACAGGTCGCAACCCGCAAACAGGCAAAACAATCGAAATTCCAGAGTCCGTAATTCCTGCATTCAAAGCAGGTAACAAGCTTAAAGAAGCTGTAAAATAATGCGACTCGATAAGTTCTTAAAAGTATCGCGACTCATTAAGCGGCGTACAGTCGCTAAAGATGTGTCCGGTCAGGGACGCGTGGTGTTGAACGGCCGTGAAGCGAAGCCTAGTAGTACCGTTAAGGTTGGCGACGAGATTACGGTTCAGTTCGGTCAGAAGCTTGTGACGGTTCGTGTGGAGCGTCTTCAGGAATCGACCAAGAAGGACGAAGCCGCCGGCATGTACACGCTGCTCCGAGAAGAACCGATTCCAAGGCAAGACGACCTTGGATGGTAATCGACATCCCAGAAGCAACTGTGGAACTGTATTTATACAGACCGCAGTTGCTTTTTTATATTTATCGGACTGGGGAGAATAGCGTCAATTGGTATAGATAAGCCAGAAGTATATTGGGAAATAAAGGACGATAGTCTGTATTCGGTGCTTTGGTATGTGATTGTGCTATAATAATGGGCGTATAACTTCATATATTCCGCGATAGCTCAAGTTCTAATGGACAGTTTCTTGGCGCGCGGGAGAGGTTCGCAATCTCCCTCTATAAAAAACTAAGGCCATCAGCACATAGGACATGCATGCCGTCTGCTTTGTGCTGTATTTGAAGATGCCTAGTCGAGGGGATGTGCTGTGTGCGCATCCCTTTTTTACGTGTCGGCTTCTTCACAATCGGTCTGCCTTTCGCCTCTGAGGGAATAGAAAGGAAGAGACAAAATGATGAAACAAGAAAAGGCCGTTGTTGTATTTAGCGGCGGTCAAGACAGCACCACATGCCTGTTCTGGGCGTTGGAACAATTTAAAGAGGTGGAGACCATCTCGTTTGATTATGGCCAAAGACATCGCTCCGAGCTTGAACATGCTAGTCGGATCGCAGCTGAGCTTGGAGTGCCTCACCGTATTCTTGACATGTCGCTGCTGAATCAACTCGCCCCTAATGCGCTGACGCGCAGTGATATGGCGATTACGCACGAGGAGGGGCAGCTTCCATCGACATTCGTGGAGGGGCGCAATATGGTTTTCTTCACCTTTGCCGCTATTTATGCCAAGCAGATCGGGGCACGCCATTTGGTGGTCGGCGTATGCGAGACCGACTTTAGCGGCTATCCGGATTGCCGCGATGTCTTCGTGAAGTCACTGGACGTGACGCTTAATCTGGCGATGGAGTACCCGTTTGTCATTCATACACCGCTCATGTGGCTGAATAAGGCAGATACATGGCGTCTTGCTGACGAGCTTGGCGCACTGGACTTTGTGCGCGAGAAGACGGTAACCTGCTACAATGGCATTCCGGGCGACGGATGCGGGGAATGTCCCGCTTGTAAGCTGCGTCGCGCAGGGCTGGATACGTACTTGCAGGAACGGGAGGTGCGGCTGTGAAGCAGCCGGGGACGTTCCGCATCGTGGAGAAGCTGCAGCAGTTTGGTATGGATATTAGCAAGGAGCAGCTTCGTTATCATCAGAAGCGGGTGATGGTCAGTAAGGAATTTACTTTTGACGCGGCCCATCATCTGCATGCTTACGAAGGAAAATGTAAAAATTTGCATGGTCACACCTATAAAGTGGTATTTGGCATCAGCGGTAACGTAAATGAAATCGGGCTTGCGCTCGACTTTGGAGATATAAAGCAAATATGGAAGGTTCATATTGAGCCTTTTTTGGATCACCGTTATTTAAATGAGACACTCCCTCTGATGAACACAACAGCTGAAAATATGGTCGTTTGGATTTTCGAGCAGATGGAGCAGGCACTTCAAAGCGAGCCTTATAAGGAAGTATGCCATGAGGGGCGAACAGAGTTTGTACGCCTATACGAAACACCGACGAGTTATGCGGAGGTAAGACGGGAGTGGATGGCGGAATGAACGATGAAGTTCATCATTCAGTTGACTCGTCTAGAGGAGCTGCTTCGGCACGGATTCCAGTGCTTGAAGTATTTGGTCCTACCGTGCAGGGAGAAGGGTTATTAGTCGGACAAAAAACGATGTTTGTCCGCACAGCGGGCTGCGATTATCGCTGCAGCTGGTGTGATTCGGCCTTCACCTGGGACGGCAGTGCTAAACAGGATATAGAGATGCTGCATGCGGAGGAGGTTTGGGAGCGGCTGTACAAGCTCGCTCCAGACCAATTTTCCCATGTGACATTGTCTGGCGGGAATCCGGCACTTTTGCCGCAGATGGGACAGTTAGTAGACTTGCTGCGTGCAAAGGGTATTCGCCTGGCGGTAGAGACACAAGGAACGAAATGGCAGCCATGGCTCGCTCTTATCGATGATGTCACTGTTTCCCCAAAACCCCCGAGTTCAGGGATGATAACAAGCTATGAGCTGCTGGATGATATGGTGAATAAGCTGAGCACAGTGGGTAATGGATTGTGCCTTAAAGTGGTCATTTTTGACGAAGATGACTTTAACTATGCTATCGCTATTCATGAGCGTTATCCGGATATCTCGTTTGTATTACAGACAGGTAATGAGGCAGTTACGGCGACCGATGACGATTCACTTGTAAAGAGCTTATTACGACGTTATGAGTGGTTGATTGACCAAGTGTCAGTTGAATCGCGACTGAATGACGTTCGTGTGCTGCCCCAACTGCATACGTTGGTCTGGGGCAATAAACGTGGGGTTTAAAGCGTAAATTTATTACACATGATTAAAGGGGATGACATATGATGGCGGGACGGAATGAAGCGGAATTGCCGCTGACTCACCTTGGACAGAAGACTGAATATAAATCTACTTATGCACCAGAGGTGCTTGAATCTTTTCCGAATAAACATCCGAATCGAGATTATTTCGTTAAATTTAACTGCCCAGAATTTACTAGCTTATGCCCTATAACGGGGCAGCCTGACTTTGCGACGATTTACATCAGCTATATTCCTGATGCGCTCTGTGTTGAGAGTAAGGCGTTGAAGCTGTATTTGTTCAGCTTCCGTAATCAAGGTGACTTCCATGAGGACTGCGTCAATATTATGATGAATGACCTGATTAAGCTTCTGAATCCGCGATACATTGAAGTATGGGGCAAATTTACCCCGCGTGGAGGTATCTCAATTGATCCTTACTGCAATCACGGCAAGCCTGGAACGTCATTTGAGGATATGGCAAGACAGCGGCTTCTACAGCATGATCTGTACCCTGAAAAGATTGATAACCGTTAGACCGCTCGTATGATTAGGGGGAGATGAAGTTTACACATGTCCTTTCAAAAAAGAGTTGGTGTACGGAGCAGGTTCTATTTGTACCCCTTACCTTCATAATCTAGTGAAGAGAAGGAGGGGTACATGCTATGTATGAAGCAAATAAGCCAGCCAAGCGTCAAGAAGTAAAGATGATGAACCGCAAAATACTGGAACTAAGCGGCGTCATTAGTGTCGAGAGCTTTGACAGCGAGGAATTTCTGTTAGAGACCGAGTGCGGTTTCCTGACGGTTCGTGGCCATAACCTGCATATCAAGAACTTGAGCCTTGAACAGGGCTTGGTAGCTATTGAAGGAATGGTCAACTCCCTGACCTATTTAGATACGAATCAGCAGGAAAAATCCAAGGGCTTTTTTGGGAAGTTATTTAAGTGAGTCCGATCGATCTATACAGCCAGTGGATGACTGTGCTGCTTATGCTGCTGAGTGGATTAACGATGGGTGTGGCGTATGACAGCTATCGTGTTGTAGCGGGGCAGTTACATTTTCCGCGTTGGACATTACCTTGCATCGACATCATCTATTGGCTTGCTGCGACATGGTTCGTATTCCAAATGCTCGTAAAGGGCAATCAGGGAGAGCTTCGATTTTATGTATTTTTAGGCTTGGCGCTTGGCGCGTGGCTTTATTATATACTGCTCAGCAAGCTGACAGTTACTATAGTCAATGGAATTGTCATTGCAGTGAAATCTGTTGTCAAATTCCTCCTTAAAACGCTTTATTTCGTCCTGATATTGCCGCTTAAGACCATAGGACTGTTTTTACTGGCAATCCTCCGTTTTTTAGGTACGGTTGCTATTTTCCTAGGAAAAGTTGTGCTAAAATGTAGTCAGCCGCTCTGGTGGCTTGTAAAATGGGCATTTTCACCGATTGTAATGCCGCTTTGGAACCGATTTGGGATGACAGAACGGATGACTCGATGGTGGACCGGCATGAAGAGAGTGACATGTGCCGTTTCAGGAACTTTTAAGCTGGTTATAAGAAAATGTGCGAATATGCCCGGTACAATCCGAAGATGGCTCCGCATAAAGCACAAATAGCAAGGAGGTTAACAGATGGCAAGGCACTCAACCCGAACACAATCGAATGCATCATCTGCCCGGTCTGTGCGTAAAGGAACTAAGCGCCGGCTACAATTATGGCTTCTTTTTATGCTTGTGTTCATGGGATGGGGTGTATACACCTATGTTAGCCAGATGTTTCAGATGCAGGATTTGAAGCAGGAATATGTCCTTCAAGAGAAGGAGAAGCACGAAGCTGAACAAGCTCGTAATGATCTGTTAGCAGAAGTGAACAGGCTTAATACGACAGAATATATACTTGATTTAGCGAGAATTAGAGGTATGGTGCTGCCTAATGAAAAGCTTATTCGCAAACATGATGAATAAGGCTCTATAATAAGGACAACAGTCAGTTGACCAACCTTGCGCCATTACAGTATAATCACGACATAAGCAGTACTTTGCACTGGAATTTCATAGCTTCGTTTTTAGTTTAGAACTGAAACAATAAGCTGACGCTGATTCAGAGCAACGTGCCGTTTAACATTTTAAGGGAGGAACGTTTTATTCTATGACAATTGAAGTGGGCACCAAGTTAGAAGGCAAAGTGACAGGCATTACGCATTTCGGCGCGTTCGTTGATCTGTCGGGAGGTGTCACAGGACTGGTTCACATCTCTGAGATTGCCGATAACTATGTCAAAGACGTCAATGACCATTTGAAGATTGATGATGTTGTTATGGTCAAAGTTATTAACGTCGACAAGGACGGCAAGATCGGCTTGTCTATTAAGCAAGCAGTTGATAAGCCTGCGTCTGAGCAGAGACCGCCAAGAGCACCGCGCACGGATCGTCCAAGCGGACCACGTCCGGATCGTCCGGCTGGAGGTGGCGGCGGCAGAGACGGAGGAAGACCAGGAGGATTTGGGAATCGGGATCGTGGGGGACGTAGACCGTCTTACAATACCCCTTCTTTTGAGGATAAAATGTCACGTTTCCTTAAAGATAGTGAAGAGCGAATCTCCTCGCTCAAGAAGAACACAGAAGGCAAGCGTGGCGGACGCGGCGCACGTCGAGTGTAAGCACGACCGATAAGGGATTACGAAATGTAAGCACTCTGGCTTGCATTCCATATACGTGATTATTAGAGCCGCAGGGCGGATTGATTCCGCTGCCTGCGGCTTTTCTGCGTGTCTTAGGCATCTTTGATTGTTTAAGTAAGATACCTCAATCCACTTTTTTACTAATCTCACCAATCCGTCATCATTCGCTGAACCGCCCTTCTTGAACAGCATTCGGCAATCCCACTGCGAACAGATGCATCAATTGTCAATGCGGATGCTCCCCAAAACACACATTCACTATTTTTGTCGTCTTAACATAAAGTTGCGACAGTATCCTCCTTCAAAGTGTACACTTCCAGTTCAAAACACAGTTAAACGACTACTAGTTATGACGAAATTGTGACACTGTGAACCAGCTTGCCGATCTCCAAAAGAGAAGCAATCCCTTGATGCTCCTCACATCGCGCGATCCGCGCGGTAATCTCAATACCTGTCGGAAACTTTTTTGCCAGCACGTCCACGTTCTGACAAACGTTTCCTTTTCTACTCCCTATAATAAGAGGCACATGAATCTGAGAATAGGTGGTGCAAGGGCGATGAGTAAAACGAAGATTATCCCTTTTCCAAAACAGTACGGACAGGAACCTTATAATGAGGAGGCGGTTGCGATGGAGAGCGGGGCCAAAAAATGGAGATATGAACGGTTTAAGCAATTAATCGGAACTCGCAAGTGGACAATCTTTATTTTGTGCATCGGGTTTCTATTAGGACGAGCTGTCATTTTAGAAGATTTGTTTCCTTTTGCATCCGCCTTTTTTGCAGTTATGTACTTTACAAGACGCGATCTGGCTGTATGGACGGGTACTTCGCTGCTAGCAGGGAGCCTATTTGCTGCTGAACCTACAACCTTGATGATTGGTATACAACTGCTGCTTATTGTCCTGATGCAGCGAGGTTTGCAAGCCTATGAGCGCTCTGAAATGAACTATGCCCCGTTTATGGTGCTGGCAGCTAACTTTATGGTTCATTTTTTTATGACGATGATGACCTCCCAACTGACATGGTATCCAGTCATGATGGATATAACGGATGCGGTGCTCGGATTTATGTTGACGCTGGTATTCGTTCAGGCGCTGCCTGTGCTGACGCTAAATAAACGTAATTATACACTTCGTACTGAGGAATTAATTTGTCTCATGATTCTGTTGGCCTCTATGATGGTTGGCGCTGTGGGATGGATGGTGCAGGGCTTACAGTTTGACCATGTACTGTCTCGGTTTCTGGTTATGATTTTCGCCTTTGTAGGAGGAGCTCCGCTAGGTGCTTCGGTTGGTGTTATTCTAGGTCTAATTCTGAGCCTGGCAGAACCCGGATCTATGATGCAGATGAGTCTGTTAGCCTTTGCGGGGCTTATGGCTGGATTGATGCGAGAAGGAAAGCGCTGGGCAGTATCCTTCGGGATGCTGCTAGGAACGGCTATCTTGTCCGTGTACTTGGGGCCCGCAAATAATGTGCTGGCTTCTACGTGGGAGACTATAGCAGCAGCAGTACTATTTATGCTGGTGCCACGCTCCATTATGGACACGTTGGCAAAGTACATTCCTGGCACGCAGGAACATTTGAACTCTCAACAAGAATATGCAAAGCGTGTCCGCGATATGACCGCGGATAGGGTGAAACAATTCTCAGAGCTCTTCCGTCAATTGTCCCGCAGCTTCGGACAGATGGCTGGGACGGGGGAAATCAAACAAAAGGAGGAGGAATTTAATTCATTCATAGAAGCGGTATCGCAGAAAACATGTGCTGTCTGCCCACGTCAACAGGCGTGCTGGAATAACCGCTACTTACAGACTGTTACATGGATGACGGATATGATGACAGCTATCGAAGAAAAACCGGAGATGAAGGATCGTGATATTTTACCGAGGTGGAAGGACGCGTGCCTAAAGACTCCGCAGGTCCTTGCCCAGATGAAATATTTATACGAAAAGTATAGGCATGACCAAGATTGGAGGAAGCAGGTATACGACAGTCGTACTTTTGTCTCGGAGCAGTTGTCTGGGGTATCTCAGGTGATGGATGATTTGGCCAAGGAAATTCAGCGCGAGGGCAGAGAAATGTTTATGCAGGAAGAGCAAATTCGTCAAGCAATGGAGGAGCTTGGATTATCTGTGAATCGTGTTGACATCTTGTCGCTAGACAAAGGGCACGTAGAAATTGAAATGGTGCATTCCTTTACGGACGGATACGATGAATGCCGTAAGTTGATAGCACCATTGCTGTCCGATATATTAGGAGAACTTATTTCAGTTAGAGAGGAGCAGCACACGGACAGATCGGGTCGAGGAGTAGTAACCTTTGTGTCAGCCAAATCATTTGAGGTTCAGATAGGCATGGCAGGCGCCGCTAAGGGAGGGGACATGTTATCCGGAGACAGCTATCATGCACTTGAATTAAGTGGGGGCAAATACGCAATCGCACTGAGCGATGGGATGGGCAATGGGGAGCGCGCACGTATGGAGAGCAGCACGGCGCTTACGGTGCTGTCACAGTTTCTGCAATCAGGTATGGATGAAAAGTTGGCGATACAATCAGTTAATCAAATCTTAATGGTCCGATCTTCAGATGAAGTATATGCGACGGTTGATTTAGCTATTGTTGATCTGTATACCGCGAAAACGACTTTGATGAAGAGCGGTTCTATTCCAAGCTTTATCAAGAGTGGCAAGGATGTGCAGCCTCTATCTGCAGGAAACCTGCCATTAGGCATACTTCAAGATATTGATGTAGACGCAATTCATATGCATATGAAGCCGGGTGATCTGCTTATTATGATGACAGATGGTGTCTATGATGCTCCGGGGCCGGCAATTAACAAGGATCTATGGTTACGACGGTTGATCAGCGAATTGGAGACGGACGATCCACAGGAGATCGCCGACATCCTGCTGGATACGGTTATCCACTATTCCCAAGGTCAAATTTATGACGATATGTCTGTCGTTGTCACTCGGCTCGATCGTCATATGCCGCAATGGGCGACATTGCATTGGAACCAGCATGACCGTATGGAGCGACCGCTTACGGTTAGTTAAATCAGAGCTAAAAAGGGTATATTGGAGGTGGAACAAGCACCTACACTATCGATTAAACCCTCTTATTTTGGGCAACACTAGAACTAGATTCTAGCTGCTCTAATAGGAGGGTTTTGTGATGTTACGACAGATACTATTAATTACAGATGGCTGCTCCAATGTAGGTGTCCAGCCGGCAGTTGCTGCAGCGCAGGCAAGGGATGCGGGTATTGCTGTTAACGTTGTCGGCATTGTCGACGAAGGCACCATTGGTGAGTATGGCGCTGCAGAGATTACTGATATTGCTAGAGCTGGAGGTGGCATCAGTAGAATTGTAAATCAGAGACAGCTTGCTCAGACGATGCAGATGATGACTCGTAAGACGGTCGTGCAGACCATTCATCAAGCGGTCAATCACGAATTAAAGCATATTCTTGGATGTGAAGAAGAATCAATTCGTGTCGAGGTGCTGCCTCCTGAACAGCGTGCCGAAGTTGTACGGGTTATGGATGAGATGGGAGAGGAAACGCCGCTTCGTGTTGCGCTGTTAATCGATACAAGCGCAAGCATGAAGCCTAAGCTTCCCGCTGTAGAAGACGCCATACATGACCTGATGCTAAGTCTGCAAGCTAGAAGAGGAAAAAGTGAGCTGAGTGTATTTCATTTTCCAGGATCTCACGGGAACGAACATGCGGTAATGGATATGGATTGGGCAGCCGATATGAATAGAGTAAGGCGGTTGTTTCAACGGCTAAATATAAGGGGTACAACTCCTACAGGGCCTGCCCTCTTGCATGTAGTAGACTTTTACCAATATGATAGTAGGGCAAGAGCGGAGAATATTCCTTATTATTCAAGTTCCTCCAATAGGGAGGGAACTGGAACGGACGGGGTGTGGAGTGACTACATCGTATAAGCGACAGCGGACATTGGAGCGAATGCGTGAGATGCGTGCTGCTGTACTCAAGTCCGGTGAGAAAATAACAGGATTATGGAATAAACGGACCTATCGAATCGTACGTTTGTTAGGACAGGGTGCGAACGGGGTAGTCTATTATGTGGAGCGAGTTCGCAACAATGAGTCTCATTCAAGACCTATAGAAGGCTACGCACTTAAGGTTGGTGGAGACGCCATTGAGTTTCAATCCGAGATTAATGCACTTAAGGCTTTGGAAAAGATAAAACGACAGCAGGCAGGCGGGAATAGGGTTGGGCGCGATGAAGCCCGGCCTTTTCTTGTCGAAGCGGACGATGCTGAAATAGCTGGACAGAAGCTGCCGTTTTATGTAATGCGCTATGTACCAGGGATGACGCTATCTGTCTATATGAGGAAGCGAGGCTCGGATTGGTTCGGATTTATCGGAGGCAAGCTGTTATTGAGGTTAGAATGGCTGCATGAGAACGGCTGGGTATTCGGGGATATTAAAGCGGATAATGTGTTGGTACGTCAAGATGGTGATGTTGAATTAGTCGATTATGGGGGTCTGACTCCAACTGGAAGCAGTATTCGTCAATTTACAGAGTGGTATGATAGAGGGTCTTGGAATGCAGGATCACGAGTGGCAGAGTTCAGCTACGATTTGTTTTCATTTGCGGTGCTGACCGTCCATTTATTTAATGAAGAGAAGCTTAAGCAGCGAATATCTGGTGTTCTGCCACAAATACGTCAGCGTGAAGACTTAATGACGATCATACGAGAGTGTCCCGTGTTGAACCCTTACGAATCGTGGTTGTTCCGTGCCATCTACGGCAAATTTCATTCCACCAAGCAGGCAAAGGAGGAGTGGATGAGGATCAGCAAACAGGTGTATCGCACACCGCGTCGTCCACATCGCCCGACGCCTGCGTGGCTAAAAATGTCATTTGCAGGGTCGGCGATTCTTTTGCTCATGAGTGTGCTGTATTGGGCATGGAGAGAGCAGTGGTGGTTAGGCTAGCAGAATAGGTGTAAGTATACATAAAAAGCAGGTAATTGCAGTTTTAATTTAGAATTAAGTATGGAATAGGGTAAGTAATGATAGACGGGTTAAAAGGTTGGAGGAATATAGCATGTCTGCACGCGAAGATGTTGACCATTATGACTGGCAGAGATGGATACAAGATCGGCATGAACAGGCCATAAAGCGCAAACTGTGGGATGTGGGCGATCGTGTTGTTGTGGCGGTGTCCGGTGGACCTGACTCGATGCTTCTGATGCATATGCTTGCACACATGGAAATAAGCGTCTCGAACGAAAGGCTCCAATTGGTCATTGCGCATGTACATCATGGATTTCGTCAAGAGGAATCCGATGAAGAGGCGTTGCTTGTTGCGGAGCAAGCGGCACTTCTCGGATTGCCATTTGAGATGACTCGAGTTGATGCCCCTGATCACGCGCAGCGGTACGGGATGAACGCTCAGGCGGCTGCCCGCGAGCTGCGATATGCATTTCTCCGTGAAGTTGCGGTTAAGCACAAAGCTGCGCTTGTTGCACTCGCACATCATGCAGATGATCAAGCGGAGACGGTGCTTATGCGCTTTTTGCGCGGAACTGGCACCGCAGGGCTGAGCGGGATGGTGTGGAAGCGTTCAGAGGCAGGCATTAACTACATTCGTCCGCTTCTTGACATGCGTAAGCATGATATTGTGCAGCGCTGCGCATCACGAGGTATTATTTATGCGAATGACAGCAGTAACAGTAAGCGGAGTTATCTTCGCAATCGTCTTCGCCTTGATGTACTGCCGATGTTGGAGCAGGAGAATCCCCGCTTGGTTGAGTCGCTAGGTCAGATGGCTGAAATGATGCAGGGTGATCATGACTGGCTTGAAAGCGAGACAAGACTCTTTTTTGAAAGTCATGTGAAGGCGTGGAATGATGGTAATAGCATGGACATAGAGCCTTGTATTTCCAAACTGACCAGGGACGATGAGCTAATTTCTTATTATGCCGCGACATATAGGGGCGGATGCCTTCTGGATCGCAACTTGTTTCTTAAGGTACATGTTGCTTTACAACGCAGGTTGATTAAACTAATATTAAATTATCTCTTACGGGAAGCGGAACAGGTCAATTACGACGCCGTTGAACGGTTGCGGCTTATGGCGATTCAAGAAGATCCGACGACTTTAAAGGCTGACGTCGGAGGCGGGGTGCATTTCCATAGAGAATATAATCGTTTGATCTGGCTATTGGACCCTGAAACAGTGCATCCTGATTTGTCGGAAAGTCGACAGAGAAAATTATGGATTGAACGCACAGCGACTGAAGGAATCCTGCAGCTACCGACTCATACAGGAACGATTACTTGGACAATCGCAAGCCATAAGACGGACTCGAATCATACATACTCATTGAAGAATAGCAGTGAAGCTGCGTTTGACGCGGATAAGCTGCAATGGCCAATTAAGATTAGAACGCGCATGCCGGGAGACCGGATGCGAGTTCAAGGACTAAATGGAAGCAAAAAAGTGCAAGATATGTTCGTCGACATGAAAGTGCCGCCAACGCTGCGTGACTCTCTGCCAGTCATTACGGACGGGCAAGAGAATATTATCTGGATTCCCGGAGTCCGGAGATCTGATATGGCACTTGTTCAGCCGGCAACACGCTCCATTTTACATATCGGATTCGCATCGTCACTTCGCAAATGAGATGTAACCATTCGTGTTGCCGCTTCGTATATAAGTGTGTTTCGTAAATGGATACTTGGTTTTGCGAGGGGGATATTGGTTTGCCGTTCAATGACCGACCGTACGCCTGCCGCAACAAGCCAAGATTTACAGCAGCATTCATTTTCCTAGCGGTTCATGGATGAAGAGATGAAGTCATAAGTATTAGTATTCACTCTAGGAGGGGCCCATCATTGCATAACGACATTGAGAAAGTAGTATTCAGCGAAGAACAGATTCAAACGCGGGTGAAAGAGCTGGGTGAACAGCTAAGCCGTGATTACGCAGGTAAGCAGCCTCTTGCTATTTGTATTTTGAAGGGTGCTTTTATCTTTATGGCGGATCTGGTCAAGCGCGTTGATGTTCCAGTTGAAATGGACTTCATGGCGGTATCCAGCTACGGTGCATCCACTAAGTCCTCCGGCGTAGTCCGTATTATTAAAGATTTGGATGTGTCGGTTGAAGGTCGAGATGTGTTGATTGTGGAGGACATCATAGATACTGGGCTTACGCTTAGTTATCTAATTGAAGTTCTGCAAGGCCGCAAAGCGAACAGCATTAAAGTGGTTACGTTGTTCGATAAGCCAGCTCGACGGTCGGTGAATATGGAGGCTGATTACAAGGGATTTGTATTGCCGGATGAATTTATCGTCGGGTACGGTCTGGATTATGCCGAACAATACCGTAATCTGCCATATATCGGAGTGCTGAAGCCCGAGATCTATACCGATAAGAAATAAAGCACAAACCTGCCATTATACGGTTTAAGCAAGTTGAGATGGTAAGACGTGCTATGATACAATAACTTCGTGTCTTTGAGAGGAGGTAGGGGATGAATCGGTTCATCAAGAATTCTGGTTTTTATCTGATTCTTTTTTTAGTCGTGGTGGGCATTGTTCAATTCATCGGAAGCGGCAACGAAGCCACAGACACCCCGAGATATGACCAGTTTCGCAAAGAGCTTTCGGCCAACAATATAGAAACACTTACTATGCAGTACGAAGGTCGAGCTTACTTGGTCATCGGTAAATATAAAAAAGTGCCAGAGGGCTCCAAGAGCCAATCCTTAAACTTCGTCACGTACATACCGGATAGTACTCCGGCTGTGCAAGAAGTAATGGATGCAAGTACCAAGCAGGGGGACTTGAAGTTCGAAATGAAGAAGATGGAAGAGCAAAGCCTGTGGCTGACGCTTCTAACATCCTTTGTTCCATTCATTATTATGTTCATCCTGTTCTTCTTCTTCTTTAATCAAGCTCAGGGCGGCGGCGGCAAAGTAATGAACTTTGGCAAGAGCCGTGCTCGTCTCTATAATGAAGAGAAGAAACGTGTCACCTTTGAAGATGTAGCAGGTGCAGATGAAGAAAAGCAAGAGCTTGTTGAAGTGGTTGAGTTCCTCAAAGACCCACGCAAGTTTGCTGCACTTGGCGCTCGTATTCCGAAGGGCGTTCTGTTGAACGGACCTCCAGGTACAGGTAAGACGTTGCTGGCCCGTGCAGTTGCGGGTGAAGCAGGCGTGCCATTCTTCAGCATTTCTGGTTCCGACTTTGTGGAGATGTTTGTTGGTGTTGGTGCGTCGCGTGTTCGTGATTTGTTTGAAAATGCGAAGAAAAATGCTCCATGTATTATTTTTATCGACGAAATTGATGCTGTTGGTCGTCAACGTGGTGCCGGATTAGGCGGCGGCCATGATGAGCGGGAACAGACGCTCAATCAATTGCTGGTTGAGATGGATGGATTCGGCGCCAATGAAGGTATTATTATCGTGGCAGCAACCAACCGTCCAGATATTTTGGACCCTGCCTTGCTGCGTCCGGGCCGTTTTGACCGTCAAATTACGGTTGACCGCCCAGATGTGAAAGGCCGTGAAGCGGTGTTGAAGGTGCATGCACGCAACAAGCCGCTGAACAAGAACGTGAAGCTAGAAACGATTGCGAAACGTACAACTGGCTTTACAGGCGCTGACCTGGAGAACTTGTTGAACGAAGCAGCTTTACTTGCTGCCCGCAAAAACCATAAAGATATTACGATGCAAGACGTGGATGAAGCGATCGACCGTGTCGTTATTGGTACGGAGAAGCGCAGCCGCGTAGTCAGCGACAAAGAGAAACGCGTAGTTGCTTATCATGAGTCAGGCCATGCGATTATTGGCTACTTCCTGGAAGCGGCGGATCAAGTGCATAAGATTACGATCGTGCCGCGTGGACGCGCTGGCGGTTACGTTGCTATGGTACCGAAGGAAGACCGGATGCTGCTGACGAAGCAGGAATTACTGGATCGCGTAACTGGGATGCTCGGGGGCCGTGTCGCAGAAGAAGTATTTATCGGCGAAATTGGTACCGGTGCATATAGTGACTTCCAACAAGCAACACGTATTATTCGCAGCATGATTATGGAATACGGTATGAGTGATAAGCTTGGACCGATGCAATTCGGCTCCCGTCAAGGCGAAGTGTTCTTGGGACGCGACCTTGGCCATGAGCAGAACTACTCTGATGCAATCGCTTATGAGATTGACCAAGAGATGCAGCGTATGATCAATGCTTGTTACGAGCGAGCACGTCAAGTGTTGACGGAACGTTCGAAAGAAGTACATTTGCTGGCGAATGCGTTGCTTGAGCGTGAAACGCTTGAGTTGGAGGACATGAAGCAGTTGATTGAGAATGGTGCGATTGACGATACTGTCAAACCGCAATCTTCTGAAACTGCAGAGACGGTTACAACTGTTGATAATACGGGAGATGTTAAAGTGAATCTGGTGAGCAAGCCAGAGAAGCTTGGACCTTCCTCTTGGGATGCGAAGCCTGAAACTACATCGACGGATACGGATTCCAAATCAGTAGATGCTACTCCTGCTCAGCCGACATCGCCTTCTGAAGCAAAGGATGAATCGAGCTCGGACGATGCTGTTAAAGATGCTGTGGAGCAGCCGGAGAAGAAAGACGAAGACAAATAATCCAACTGGGATACCAGTTGATATAAGAAGAGCGTGCCTTGTAGGTACGCTCTTCTTGACGTATAACTGCACATTTTGCCTAATGCGGCGACAAAAGCTCTAAGCCGATGTATGAGTAAGGATAAGCCAAGGAATACTTCGGATACGGACAACTACTGCGTACGATGCGTGTAATTGTGAATTGACACACGTAATAGCGTTGTGTAAATTAGGTGTTAATGACAAGGCCAAGGGGTGAAGTTTACGTGCAGTTGGAAGCACTAGCATTGGCGCGTAAGGAAGAGCAGAATCGTGAGCTGCGCGAGCGGCTTATGCAGTTGAAGAAAGAACGTAATGCTATCATACTGGCGCATTATTATCAGCGCGATGAGATTCAAGAGGTGGCTGATTTCCGAGGAGATTCGTTCTTGTTGGCTCAGAAGGCAGCAGAGACGGATGCAGATGTTATCGTATTCTGCGGTGTGCACTTTATGGGGGAGAGCGCGAAGATATTAGCGCCGAACAAGACCGTCATTATTCCTGACGAGCGTGCTGGCTGCCCGATGGCCGATATGGTGAATGTAGATGGACTTCGCAAGCTGAAAGCTCAGCATCCCAATGCGAAGGTTGTAACATATATTAACTCCTCAGCAGACATTAAGGCAGAAACTGATATTTGCTGTACCTCCTCTAACGCGGTCAAAGTGATTGAGTCGCTTGATGCCGAAGAGATTATATGGGTACCGGATAAGAACTTAGGTCATTATGTGCAAGATATGACCGGCAAAGAAATGATCATTTGGGAAGGCTACTGCAATACTCATGATATGCTGACCGTTAAAGATGTAGTTGAGATGAAAGCCAAATATCCTAATGCTGCCTTTGTTGTGCACCCGGAGTGCAGACCCGAGGTTGTGGCGATGGGGGATTTTGTCGGAAGTACGACGGCCATACTTCAATACTGCCGGGATTCAGAGTATACAGAATTCATTGTAGGAACAGAAGATGGTACGGGATACCAACTGCGGAAAGACAGTCCTCATAAGTCGTTCCACTTTGCAACGAAATACCTTGTTTGTCCCAACATGAAAGTGAACAACTTGAAAAAACTCGTGAAATGTCTCGAAACGATGCAGCCGCAAATTTATGTTCCGCCGCAAGTTGCCGAGAAAGCACGGTTATCATTGGAGCGCATGTTACAGGTGAAGTAGTAGCATGCGCTACTCTTCTGTAGGAGAGTTATGCACTCAAGAGCGGATAACAAGGAGTGAACGGATATGATACCTCCGTATTTGATCGATTTTTCACTAGATGAACTGCCGCATGAAGAGACCGATGTCATTATTATCGGGGCGGGAATTGCGGGGTTATTTGCGGCGATTCAGGCTAGCCGGAAGCACAGGGTGACCATTATTACCAAGAAGTCGCTCTTCGACAGCAATACTCGGTATGCACAGGGTGGTATTGCAGCTGTTATATCAGATGATGATTCTCCTGCTTATCATCGCCAGGATACATTGGTTGCGGGCGCCGGCTTATGCTCGCCGGAGGCAGTGAATGTACTGGTTCATGAAGGACCGGACGGTGTTAAAGAGCTGATGAAGATGGGCACGGAGTTCGATTTTGAAAATGGTGAGCTGGCCTTGACCAAGGAAGGTGCGCATAGTCATCGCAGAATTTTACATGCCCATGGCGATGCGACAGGCTTTGAAATCGTACGTGCCTTAGCCGAGAAAGTAAAGAACATTCCAAGCATAACCGTTTGGGATGATCATTTTGCTATCGATTTAATTATAAAAGATTGCGAATGTCATGGGGCTGTTGTACAGCGTCCTGATGGTGACCGCGTATATATAACAGGTAAGGCAACGATTTTATGTACGGGCGGCACAGGACAATTGTATCGATATACGACTAATCCGGAAGTAGCAACGGGTGATGGCATCGCTATGGCGTACAGGGCTGGTGCATACATACAGGACATGGAGTTCAACCAATTCCATCCTACTGCCCTCAGCTATCCAGGAGCACCGCGTTTCTTAATTTCTGAGGCGGTACGAGGGGAAGGCGCTGTTCTGCGCAATATTAAGGGCGAACGCTTTATGGAACGATATCACCACCAGCAGGAGCTGGCTCCGCGTGATATTGTGGCTCGTGCAATAGTTAGCGAAATGGAGGCCACCAAGTCCACATTTGTATATTTGGACATTACTCATGAGTCTGAAGAGATGGTGAAGCATCGTTTTCCCACTATATATGAGACCTGTTTGCAGTATGGGCTTGATCTGACAAGTGACTGGATTCCGGTGTCGCCTGCAGCTCATTATATGATGGGTGGGGTTAAGACGGACTTGAACGGCGAGACCAATATCGGCCGCTTGTTTGCCTGCGGGGAGACTTCTTCTACTGGTGTTCATGGTGCAAATCGCCTGGCCAGCAATTCATTGTCCGAGGCCATTGTATTTGGTCGCCGAATTGTGGAGCGCATTCATCAGTTATCTCAGCCAACCAATCGAGTCAAAGGGCTGTCCGTTCAGACCGGTCGTCATGACATACCGATGCAGGCAGTAGTCGAACGACGCCTCAAGTTGCAAAAAATAATGGTCCGGTATGCTGGCTTGCGTCGTGACGCGGAAGGTATGATAAAAGGACTTGATGAATTGAAGCGCCAGCTTGGCTTCTTCCAATCCCGTTTGACGAGACGAGAAGAGTATGAATTTGCGAACTTGCTTACCTGCGCACTGCTTGTAACGGAATCGGCATATTGGCGGCAGGAGAGCCGTGGGGCTCATTATCGGGAGGATTTTTCTGATCGTGACGATGGGCATTGGCGCAAGCACACCCTGATTCATCGCGAACGCGGTATTACAGAGGAGAGAATCAACGATGTTTAATATAGAACGTCTGGCCCTGCGTGAACAGATTGCAGCATGGCTGAAGGAAGATATCGGTACAGGTGATGTTACAACAGCGTTTACCGTGCCCCAGGGTCAACAATCCAAAGGTATTATCCATGCCAAAGAAGACGGTATTATTGCGGGGCTTCCCGTTGCAGAAGCTGTGTTCGAAGTGGTAGACCCCCATTTGACTTTTCATGCCTTGGTGCAGGAAGGTGAACGGGTTCAGAAAGGCACGATACTAGCTGAGGTTGTAGGCAGTACACATAGTATATTAACGGGCGAGCGCTTGGCACTTAACTTGATGCAGCGTATGTCTGGCATTGCCACGAAGACAGCTGTATTTGTGCAGGCACTTGAGGGACTTCCAGTACGGCTAGTGGATACACGCAAGACAACTCCCGGACACCGTGCGTTGGAGAAATATGCGGTTCGTGTTGGGGGCGGAGCCAACCATCGGTTTGGCTTGTACGATGCTGTTATGATTAAAGATAATCATATTAAAGGCGCAGGCAGTATACGCGATGCCGTTTCACGCGCACGTGAGCATATACCGTATACGATGAAAATCGAGGTCGAGACGGAATCTATGGATCAAGTACAGCAGGCTATACAAGCGGGCGCAGATATTATTATGTTGGATAATATGAGCTCGAGCAATATGCAGGAAGCGGTTAAAGTGATCCGTGAACAAGTGCCGCATGTATTAATCGAAGCTTCCGGAGGTGTAACCTTGGAGACCATTCGTGAAAAAGCTTTGTCTGGTGTTGATGTTATCTCTGTAGGTGCGCTTACCTATTCCTTTAATGCATTGGACATTAGTTTGGACCTTAATGAGAAGAAAGTGGGGTAAAGCTGTGGTTCTCGTCATAGACGTAGGAAATACCAATATTGTGCTTGGTGTTTATAGAGGGAACAAGCTTCTTCACCATTGGCGCTTAGCGACGAATCGTCAGGCCACATCTGATGAATATGGTGTGATGATTCACAATTTATTGTCCATGTCGCAGCTATCGGTACAAGATATCGATGGTGTTATCATATCATCTGTTGTTCCGCCCATAATGCGAACGATGGAGCAGTTATGTGATACTTATCTGGGGAAAGACCCCCTTATCGTAGGACCGGGCATTAAGACGGGCCTTAATATTCGTTATGAGAATCCACGTGAAGTAGGGGCTGATCGCATCGTAAATGCGGTCGCGGCCATTGAGATCTATGGTATCGGCCAGCCGCTTGTTATTGTGGATTTTGGAACAGCAACAACGTTTGATGTGATCGATCCAAAGGGAAACTATATGGGAGGCGCAATCGTCCCCGGCATCGGAATTTCGACAGAAGCGTTGTACCAGAGAGCTGCCAAGCTGCCCCGAATTGAGCTGACAAAGCCGAAGTCAGTCATTGGCCGCAACACGATACATTCGATGCAGGCTGGTATTATTTTTGGATACGCAGGTCAGGTAGATGGCATTATAGGACGTATTGAGTCAGAGCTCGGGACGAAGCCCCGTGTTATTGGGACGGGTGGGCTTGCTGAGTTGATCAGCAGCGAATCAGTTACGATGCAAGAGACCAATCCGCTGCTTACATTAGAAGGTCTTCGTATTATTTATCAGAGAAATATGGTGTAACTATTTCATACGTTAGCGCGTCTAACATTTTACAGGCAACAGGAGGCAATTAAGAATGACTACAAGCAATGAATCAACATCTGCTCAGGAAGAACGTATGGATATGCTGGTACGTGGTACGGCGCTAAATGGCAAGGTACGTGTGTTTGCAGTACGCACAACCCATCTTGTAGATGAGCTTCAACATCGTCATCAGACTTATCCCACAGCAACTGCAGCACTTGGACGGACAGTGACGGCAGCAGCTATGATGGGTGCGATGATGAAGGGGGAAGAGAAGCTTACCGTGCAGGTTAAAGGCGAAGGGCCGCTTGGACAGATCGTAGCGGATGCCAATGCCAAGGGTGAAGTGCGAGGTTATGTTACTCATCCACAAGTACATCTGGCGAGCAACGATCAAGGCAAGCTGGATGTTGCAGGGGCAGTAGGACGTGATGGCTTTATCCACGTGACGAAGGACTTGGGACTGAAAGAACCTTATCGCGGAAGCTCGCCTATCATCTCGGGGGAGTTAGGTGAGGACTTTACGTATTACTTCGCTACCTCAGAACAGACGCCATCTGCTGTTGGATTGGGTGTGCTTGTTGATGTAGATAACACAGTCATCCATGCAGGCGGATTTATCATTCAATTGCTGCCAGGCCTAAGCAATGAGGAAATTGATAAGATTGAACAGTCGCTTAGTGCTTTACCACCTATTACAGCGCTGTTGAGTCAAGGGTTGGAACTGGAAGAGATGTTGGGCTGGGTCGTAGAAGATGTGCAGATCATGGAGCATATGCCGATTGTCTTCCGCTGCCAGTGTTCACAGGAACGGGTTGAACAAACACTGATTAGCTTGGGCAAGCAAGAGCTGCAAGCTATTATTGAAGAAGAGGGACAGGCAGAAGTTATGTGCCACTTCTGTAATGAAGCGTATACGTTTAATAGAGAGAAGCTGCAGGAGCTCGTCGAACAAGTCAACAAGTAAGTCATAAAGAACCGATTGAAGACTTGGATGTCGCATGTCTTGAGCATTAAGCCGCTTTGTATGTGCGAAGCAAGCAATGAGGATAAGGAAATTAAGCCATATGACCAAAGTAGTCAAGAGCTTATGGGGTTGTATCTTTATACTGTTTACCTGTGTCCTTGTGCTTGGAGGAATTCTTATATTTCGAGCAGATTCTTCTGGAAGTAGGTCTAACCTAGAAAGCGGCCCTTCCTCAGCACCTCCAATACTTGCTACTGTGGGTGGCAATCCGATAACAAAAGAGGAATGGATCGGGGAGCTACAACGGCAGTATGGCATGCTGGTGCTGGATCAAATGATGACATTGAAGGCGGTACGGCTGGAAGCAGAAGCATTAGCCATTGATGTTGCGGATGAGGAAGTAGCTGCGGAGCTGCGTCTTCAGATGGCTGGCTATGAAAGTGAGGAAGCCTACTATACAGCGATGCGGGAGCAGTTGGGTATGAACCCGGCGCAGATTCGAGATGATGCGATCAATCATCTTCGATTAGAGAAAATAGCGATTCATGGAATTCAGGTAACAGATGAAGAGATAGATATGTATTTAACCGAACACAGGGATCAATTCGAGTCTACTATTGCATATGAGATGTCGCATATTGTAACAGACACGCTGGCTAATGCGAGGAAGGTGTCAGATAGGCTGGCTGAGGGGGAGGCATTCTCTGAATTGGCGCGCCAATATTCAATAGATGCCTTTAGCTCCGCCGCTGGCGGGAGCTTGGGATGGATCGATGATGATGATCCATTTATAGCTGCAAACGAGCTGATGACCGCCGCCCAGTTGGATGTCGGACAGTGGTCGGAGCCGGTTAAGATTACGGATGGGTATGCAATCGTAATGTTAAGCGGACGCAAGCAGGATGATCCGCTTGGGCGCAGCTCGGTTCGACAGCGAGCTCGGCGGGAGGTAGCACTGTCTAAGGCCGATCCACTTACGGAAGTTGAACGGAAGCTGCGGGTGAAGTACGATGCCAAGCTATTAGATCACGAGGCTGATTCCTAATTAACGATAATGACAATGAGATGACAAAGAAGAGGCAATGACGAGAGCAGATACAGGCTCTCATCATTGCTTTTTTTGGGCGACTAAAGTACCACATTTTGCAAAATGTGTATTGACATCGTGATATAACGTTGATAAGATAGGTTGTAATAAAACCAACTGAATTACTCGGAAATAAATAAGATTCATTTTATCATATGGGAGGGCATAATCATGGCAAGAATCGTTAACAGCGTGACGGAATTAATTGGGGATACACCGCTTGTCCGCTTGAATCGAATCGTTCCCGAAGGCAGTGCTGAGGTGTATGTAAAGCTTGAGTATCAGAATCCAGGATCAAGTGTTAAGGATCGTATTGCCATTAGCATGATTGAAGTAGCCGAAGCTGAGGGTCACTTGAAGCCGGGAGCTACAATTGTAGAGCCTACAAGCGGCAACACGGGAATCGGACTTGCCATGGTAGCTGCTGCCAAGGGGTATAGAGCCATATTGGTAATGCCTGAAACGATGAGTCTTGAGCGCCGCAACCTGTTGCGCGCATATGGTGCTGAGCTAGTGCTGACACCAGGCTCGGAAGGTATGAATGGTGCAGTTCGCAAGGCGGAAGAACTTGCCGCTGAGAATCCGAGCTACTTCATTCCGCAGCAATTCAAGAATCAGGCTAACGTTAAGATTCACCGTGAGACGACAGGACCGGAAATTGTTGAAGCGATTAATGCTCTGGACGGCAAATTAGACGGCTTTATCGCAGGAATTGGGACTGGAGGTACGATTTCTGGTGCGGGTGAGGTACTAAAGCAGAACTTCCCAGACGTTCGTATTGTCGCGGTAGAACCTGCCGCTTCACCGATCTTGTCCGGAGGTAAACCAGGACCACACAAGATCCAAGGTATTGGCGCTAACTTTATTCCTGATATTTTGAATCGTGAGGTATATGATCAAGTCATTACGATAGAGAATGAAGATGCTTTCGAGACAGCACGTCGTGTTGCCAAGGAGGAAGGATTACTGGTCGGGATCTCTTCCGGCGCGGCGATTAATGCTGCTCTCCAATTGGCAAAGGAGTTAGGAGTAGGCAAGCGTGTCATCGCTATCGTACCAAGTAACGGCGAGCGCTATCTTAGTACACCGCTCTTTAATTTTGAGGATTAATTTTGAAAGCGACGCAGATATGCTAGCCTGAACAACTGATGATTAACATGTCTGTAGATAAACCCCCCGCTGAATGGTGCAGGAGCTTCCTGTAACTGATCAGCGGGGGGTTCGTTGTCTCGCTTTCGCCTCATTCGTCTTTCTATTATACTAGGTGTATTCAATGGCGGATTGCGTACACAGCAGACTTGTAGTCAGCGCCATATACAACAATGAGGTGAACGAGTGAGTCAGATGAATATGATAACGCCTATGCAATCCTGCTCCTTGGAGCAATGGCGTACTTGGATTGATAAAGGATATACAATTCTGCCGTATATAGAGTCCTATTCTATGGACACACGATATCAGCGTATGCCTTCCTGGTTGGAGGCTTGGAAAGAAGCGGAGCCAAACAGCTTCGTATTAGAAAGCGGCAAGGATGGTAGGTATACATTCCTAGGGCTCAAGCCCGTATCGATTCTATCGGGTAAAGGGAATTCTGCCACTGTAAAGACTGGCGACCAGCACCTTATGCATTTGGATATGGAACCTTTAGCGGCGATAAAGCATTGGATGTCTCCTTTCCGTTCCCCTCGCGTCAAAGGCGCCCCTAAGTTTACTGGTGGCTGCGTCGGTTATCTCGGCTATGACGTTGCACGTTCTATAGAACGTCTTCCTAATATAGCTAAAGATGATTTAGAATTGCCAGATTACGTATTTCTACAAATGAATGAACTGTGGATTATTGATCATAAAGAGCATGTGTTGTATTGTGCTGTGATGACGAATTGGCCTCACGTTAGCACAGAGGGGTTAACCGAGGTCTATGCTGCAGCCGTAAAGGACGCAGCATTTATGAAAAAGAGTTGGGATAAGTGGATGTTGGCTGCGGAAGAAGCGTCTGCAGTGCTCCAACACGAATTGCGCGAACAACTGCTGCAAGAGGGACTAGCCATCGATGTGGAAGCATACGAGGGTGTGACGGCTGCATTTCCGAAGGAAGATTTCAAAGAGGCAGTCAGAAGTATTCAAGCATACATTGGACAAGGTGATGTGTTTCAGGTCAATCTGTCGATGCGTCAAATGCGTAAAGTAAAAGATTCGCCAGAGCAGTTGTACGAATGGCTGCGACACGTGAATCCGTCTCCTTATATGGGCTTGATGCGATTCTCTGACTTCCAGCTTGTGTCTTGTTCACCTGAGCTGTTGGTCAAGCTAGAACAGGGTGAAGTTACGGCCAGACCGATAGCGGGAACGAGACGTAGAGGTCGTACACCAGAAGAAGATGCACTCATGGCGGAAGAACTGCGTACCAATGAGAAGGAGCGGGCTGAGCACATTATGCTGGTCGATCTTGATCGGAACGATTTGGGTCGTATTTCTCAATATGGAACTGTTCTTGTAGATGAACTTATGGCTATCGAATATTATTCTCATGTCATGCATCTTGTCTCGAATGTGCGTGGTAAGCTGGCAGGCGGCAAAGATGCGTACGATGTAATCCGAGCCAAATTTCCTGGAGGAACGATTACTGGCGCACCTAAAGTGCGCACGATGGAGATCATAGAAGAGCTTGAGCCTGTTCGTCGCGGCCCCTATACGGGTTCTTTTGGATGGATTGACTATAACGGCGATATGGAATTAAATATAATTATTCGAACTTTAACGATGAAAGATGGAATAGCTCATATTCAGGCAGGAGCGGGTATTGTAATCGATTCTGATCCTGAGCGTGAATATATAGAGAGTCTAAGTAAAGCCAAGGCGTTATGGAAAGCCGTCCAGATGAGCGAACGTTCGTTGGATGAGCTGCGAGCAAGCCCATAAGGACGAGGAGGTATCGCGGATGATACTAGTTATCGATAATTACGATTCGTTTACGTATAATCTGGTTCAGTACTTGGGGGAGCTTGGAGAGGATGTTCAGGTATACCGCAATGATGCGATAACGATTGCCGATATCGAGCAATTTAAGCCGAATCACATTTTACTGTCACCGGGTCCTTGCACACCTAATGAAGCGGGGATTACGCTCTCTGTTATCGACCACTTCAAAGGCAGGATTCCGATCTTTGGTGTATGTCTTGGACATCAGGCGATTGGGCAGGCCTTCGGCGGCCACGTGATCCGTGCAGCACGATTGATGCATGGCAAAACATCACCGATTCACCACCATAGTGAGTCGGTCTTTCGGGGGCTTCCGTCTCCATTCACCGCTACGCGGTACCACTCTTTAATTGTAGAACGGGAGACGCTGCCAGAATGCCTGGAGATAACGGCTGAGACGGCTGAGGGCGAGATTATGGGCTTGCGTCATAAACAATTCCTCATTGAGGGCGTACAATTTCACCCAGAATCCATCATTACTGACCACGGACACCAGATGCTGCGTAACTTTCTTTCTGCAAAGGTAGGAGAGTAGCATGACTATCATAGGTTGGAACGGCAAGTTAAGGTCAGCGGAGGAAGCTGTGATCCCGGTGTGGGATCACGGCTTTTTATACGGAATGACGTTGTTTGAGACGATGAGGACTTATAACGGACGTCCTTATTTGTTGGAGCATCATCTGGATCGTTTGCATGATGCATGTGATGACTTAGGCATTATACTTCGTGTACAATCTGATGAGATGTTTATCCATATTAGAGACGTCATGCATGCGAACGGGCTCAATGAGGCCTACATCAGGCTTACTGTCAGTGCAGGGGAGCAGGGTTTTGGCCTGCCAACGGATAATTATGTGCACCCGATTGTCATGGTTCTGACTAAGCCACTTCCTCCTCTTCCAGAAGAGTTATATAAAACAGGACGTCCGCTTCAACTGCTCACCACTAAAAGGAATAGCCCTGAATCCATCATTCGCTACAAATCAGGCCACTACATGAACAACATATTGGCCAAGCGGGAGCTGATGACTTACCCGTCAGCGAAGCTTGGAGCGGAGGGGCTTATGCTGAATGAACATGGCTATGTAACGGAAGGTATTGTAAGTAATGTATTTGCCATAGTGGACAATACGCTTATTACGCCAGCTATCGATACAGGCCTATTGCCTGGTATTACCCGAGCCCGTGTCATCGAGCTAGCATGTGCACAAGGACTAACTATTAAAGAAGGCCGCTTTGGTTGGGAAATGCTGCTGCAAGCAGCAGAAGTATTTGTGACTACTTCGGTTCAAGAAATTGTGCCTGTAACTACCTTATGGAGTGACGCCAATACGGAAATAAAGATAGGTGCAGGCCAAATTGGAGCTATAACGCAGCAATTGCTTGCAGCTTACCGTCGTGAAACAGCTTGTTGGTTAGACTGAGCATAATTATTATCGTCCGTACACACCTTGTGACGCAACGAGACGATGCATTAAGGAGGTGTGTCTAAAGTGCTGGCACCAACCATTTATGAACGCACTTATACCTTGAACGACGCTAGCTTAAAGCTGGGACGTGATACCTTAATTATGGGTATTTTAAATGTAACGCCCGACTCATTCTCTGACGGAGGCCAATATAGTCGCATTGATGATGCGCTGGAACATGCCAAGCAGATGATAGCAGACGGTGCTCATGTACTGGATATCGGTGGGGAGTCTACTAGGCCCGGTTCGGCGCCAGTTGGACAGGAAGAAGAACTTAGACGGGTTGTGCCTGTTATCGAAGCGCTGCATGCAGAGATTCCACACATTCCTTTGTCTGTTGATACTTATAAAGCAGAAGTAGCGCGGCAAGCCTTACATGCAGGGGCCCATATCATTAATGATATTTGGGGATGCAAGAAGGAGGCGGAAATGGCACGTGTAGCGGCTGAATTCGAATGCCCAATTGTACTGATGCACAATCGCCCTGAACGGAATTATGTGAACTACGTGGAGGATGTAAAACAAGACTTGTTGGAGAGTGTGGCCTTGGCGAAGCTTGCAGGCGTGCGAGAGAGTCACATCTGGTTAGACCCAGGCATTGGGTTTGCCAAAAATGGGGATGACAATTTACGGTTGATGCATCATTTGGATGAGTTGGTCGCTCTTGGTTATCCAGTATTGCTGGGGACGTCCCGTAAACGATTCATTCGGGATGCTTTGCAGCTCCCTGTTGATGATGTTGTAGAGGGAACTTTAGCCACCACGACGCTTGGAATAGCTCAAGGATGCCAGATTGTACGCGTTCATGATGTGAAGTCTAATGCTCGTACTGCGCGTATGTGTGATGCGATGCTAACCAAGAAAACAGCTAGCAGCATGTAATGTAATATTGATTATTAATTCGCGACTATACAATAGCAACAAGGGGTGACCAGGATGAGCGACTTGCCTACATATCAAGACATAATACCTATATCAACACGTGTTGTTAAACCTGATCGTATGAAGCTGGAGCGGATGGCTTTCTTCGGTAAGCATGGGGTATTTGAAGAAGAGCGGAGATTGGGTCAAAATTGGTTTGTTGATCTTGATTTGCAAGTAGACATGCAACAGGCCGGGGTAAGCGATAATCTGGAACTTTCTATTAACTACGCATTCATTCACGAGGTGGTTAAGGCGATTGTGGAGCAAGAATCCCATTTGCTGGTGGAAAGACTTACAGAGCGAATCGCGACTGTACTGCTTGCAACGTTCCCTCTTATCAACGAGGCGACTGTTCGTGTAACGAAGCCGAATCCCCCATTTGACATTCATTTTTCAGGTGTTACCATTGAAATGACGCGCGCGCGCGTTAGTGACGGAGGCGAACAATCATCATGACAGCATGGAAGGAAGCTTATATCGCATTAGGTGCGAACCTAGGGGAGCGGGAGCGGACCATATGCACAGCGCTGCGCATGCTTCATCAATGTGATGATATTCGTGTCACTCGGTGTTCTGCCGTATATGAGACGGACCCTGTTGGCTATGAGGATCAGCCCGCATTTCTGAATATGACAGCACGTGTAGTTACTACGTTGGAGCCCTTAGCACTTTTAGACGTAATGCTAGGGATTGAACACCAACTGGGACGTGTTCGTGATATTCGGAATGGTCCACGTACGATTGACCTTGATATACTGTGGATGAACGGGCACATATCTAACAATGACAGATTGATTTTGCCACATCCTCGTATGGGGGAACGGTTGTTTGTTCTTGTACCTTTGTCGGATATTGTTCTCGAACAGGAGAAGGACTTACACGCATTCGTGCGGGAACGCTTGGGTACACTGGAAGGAAAGGAAGGAATTCGGCTGTGGGGACGATTCGAATCAGCAAACGAATTCGTGCTTTCCGCAAGCTCCGGGGATTAACACAACAACAATTGGCGGAAAAGACGGATGTATCGGTCACCGTTATTGGCGAGCTGGAGAGAGGCAACCGAAGTGCGGATAACCATATGGTTGAACGTATAGCGGGTGTGCTTCGTATATCAGTTAGTGAATTAACGGGCGAAGCTAATACGAGCACAAACAGCACAAACACATAGAGAATGGCAACTAGAGGAAGGAGCGTGAGCGAGATGCTGAAGATCGCTGGTATTGAAATGAAAAATCAAGTCGTGCTGGCCCCAATGGCAGGGGTATGTAATCCGGCGTTTCGATTGATTGCAAAGGAGTTCGGCTGCGGCTTGGTGTGTGCCGAAATGGTAAGTGACAAGGCGCTCGTTCATGGAAATGAACGTACACGTGAAATGCTGTATGTAGATGATCGTGAGAAACCGCTTAGTCTGCAAATATTTGGCGGAGACCGTCAATCGTTAGTTGAAGCGGCGAAGATTGTCGATAAAGAGTCAAATGCAGATATTATTGACATTAATATGGGTTGCCCTGTACCTAAAGTAACAAAATGCGATGCAGGTGCGCGGTGGCTGCTAAATCCCGACAAAATTTACGAAATGGTATCGGCAGTCGTTGACGCGGTTGACAAACCTGTAACTGTTAAGATGCGAATTGGTTGGGACGATGAACATATTTTTGTTGTCGACAATGCACTTGCTGTGCAGCGGGCAGGCGGACAAGCAGTTAGTGTTCATGGACGAACAAGAGAACAACTCTATACCGGTACTGCTGACTGGAGCTACATTAAGCAAGTTAAAGAAGCGGTTGACATTCCGGTTATTGGTAACGGCGATGTCTTTACGCCTGAAGACGCAAAGAAGATGCTGGAGACTACAGGCTGTGATGGTGTCATGGTCGGAAGAGGTGCACTCGGTAATCCGTGGATGTTGTATCGAACGGTGCAGTATTTGACGAACGGTGAACTGATGCCCGATCCGACGGCAGAGGAGAAGGTACGAATCGCAGTGGTTCACATGGATCGTTTGATCGCGCTTAAAGGTGAACATGTAGCCGTCAAAGAAATGCGCAAACATTTGGCATGGTATTTGAAGGGGCTTCCTGGAGCAGCACGTGTCAAAGACGCCATAATGGAAGAGACGCATCGTGATGAAGTTGTACGTATGCTGGAACGTTATGTGGAGCAGGTTAATGCTGGTGAGTTTGATCGTGTACGTGGGACCTCTGGATCGGAGCAGGACGCACAATCGGACAATGTCCATTGAAGCGTTTTCAATAGAGGGTGTTTGGTCTCATTGACTTTTACAAATTCATCCCATATAATTCAACATTAGAAAAATCGCCTCGGGTCTTGATGTGTTGACTGCGCTGTACGTTGGCCCTAATCATACTCAAGAGAGTCATCATGTGCGCTTAGAGCCATATGATGGAATAAGGTATTCGCCGCGGCTGCCCGGAATTCACCGGCGTATTTACATTTCTATATACAACAGACAGTTCGCGTTGCGAAAATAATGATCATGACAGGAGAATCGGTAAGATGAGCGATAAAGAAGTAATTCTGACTCAGGACGGCCTTAAAAAATTAGAGGAAGAGCTGGATAATCTCAAATCCGTAAAGCGCCGCGAAGTGGCAGAACGTATTAAAGTAGCTATCGGCTATGGAGATATCAGCGAGAACTCTGAGTATGAAGACGCCAAGAACGAGCAAGCCTTTATCGAAGGCCGTGTCATTACATTGGAGAAAATGCTGCGCAACGCTCGTATCATCAACAATGATGATATTAATACAGATATCGTAAGCATTGGATCTACCGTTATCGTTGAAGACTTGGAGTATGGCGATAAAATGGAATATGCAATCGTTGGTACTGCGGAGTCAGATCCGTTAAAAAATAAAATTTCGAATGAAAGTCCAGTAGGAAAAGCGATTCTTGGCAAAGGTGTAGGCACTGTTGTTGATGTGAGCGTTCCAGCGGGCGTTATTCAATACAAGATTGTAGAAATAAAAGGTAACTAATCAGCCTTATGAAATCGCGTTGGTTTAACTAAGCATTTTAAAGAACAATGGTTAAGAAGCTTCCGTAAGGGAGCTTTTTTTCCATACTTAATAGCTTGAACATTCATATGGCTACTCTGTTATACTAAGAAGAGAAAAATAACGCATTCACGTGCTTCATTACAATAAGCTAATAACGGGACGGTCAACGATTGTTTTCGAACAAGTAACGGATGTAAGCTAGCCGTTATGTTATTTTCCGTTATGCTATTTTGAGAATTACAATGAATGGATTGCATTGGTTTGCAAAAATAAGGGAGTGAACTTCATGACGGATGTCGTTAATCAGGAAGTGGAACTAAGCGAGTTGCTGCAGATTCGCCGTGACAAATTAGAGGAATTGCGCAAGCTTGGCATTGATCCATTTGGTACAAAGTATACACGTACACATACAGCTAAAGCAGTATTGGACAACTATACAGATATGCCGAAGGAAGAACTAGAAGAACAGCATGTAGAAGTAAGCCTTGCAGGCCGGATGATGGCTAAGCGGGGAATGGGGAAAGCAAGCTTTGCACATATTCAAGACCTGACGGGTCGTATTCAGATATATGTACGTCAAGACACGATACCGACAGAGAAATACGCAGCATTCGATTTGTTGGATATCGGGGATATTATCGGTGTGCGCGGCGTGGTATTTAAAACCAAGACAGGTGAGACTTCTATTAAGGTCCTTGACCTTGAAATACTCTCTAAGTCGTTGTATCCACTGCCGGACAAGTTTCACGGCCTGAAGGACGTTGAGCTCCGCTATCGTCAGCGTTACGTAGATCTCATTGTGAGCCCTGATGTGCAGCAAACATTTATCACGCGTTCACGTATTATTCAGTCGATGCGTCGTTATCTGGATGGACAAGGCTTCTTGGAGGTAGAAACACCAACACTGCACGCTATTGCTGGTGGTGCTGCTGCACGTCCATTTATCACGCATCATAATGCACTTGATATGCAGTTGTACATGCGCATTGCAATTGAATTGCACTTGAAGCGCCTTATTGTAGGTGGTATGGAGAAGGTATACGAAATCGGACGTGTATATCGGAACGAGGGTATATCCACTCGTCATAATCCGGAGTTTACGATGATTGAATTATATGAAGCTTACGCTGATTATGAGGATATCATGAGTTTGACAGAGAACTTGATTGCACACATTGCGCAAGAAGTACTTGGTACGACCAAGATCAAGTACCAGGATTACGATGTTGATCTGACTCCACAATGGCGTCGGGTGTCTATGGTAGATGCAGTTAAGGAAGCAACGGGGGTCGACTTCTCTGTTCATATGACGGATGAGGAAGCACATAGCTTTGCAAAACAACATAAGGTAAAAGTTGAACCGCACTTCTCATTTGGGCATATTTTGAATGCGTTCTTTGAAGAGTTTGTGGAAGAAACGTTAATTCAGCCTACATTTGTTACCGGACATCCAGTTGAGATATCTCCACTTGCGAAGAAAAATGAGCAAGATCCTCGCTTTACGGATCGCTTTGAGCTGTTTATCGTTGCGCGTGAGCATGCTAATGCATTTTCTGAGTTAAATGATCCGATTGATCAGCGTCAGCGCTTTGAGTCACAATTGCAAGAACGTGAGCATGGTAACGATGAAGCTCACGAGATGGATGACGACTTTATCCGCGCGCTCGAATATGGTATGCCGCCTACAGGTGGTCTTGGTATCGGTGTGGACCGTTTGGTTATGCTGTTGGCTAACGCTCCATCCATTCGTGATGTACTGTTGTTCCCGCATATGCGTGATCGCGGCAACGCCTAAGTTCTACTTATGTATGAGACCGACTCCTTGGAGTCGGTCTTCTTAATAAGAAGGAACCACTTATGTATAACGTCTGTTGAGTCCAATGCGTAGAACATATTATTGTTCTTGGTATAGATCGTTAGGGCGGGCTCCGAATAACGCAACCGCATAATGTTAAATGTATTTTTTTACCTGTTGCACTGCATATAGGGCTATGGTATATTAATTAAGTCGCCGCTGAGCGACACGGTGAAACGAAGCGAAACGGTGCTTCAGTAATCACACATTGTTCCTTGAAAACTGAACA
>NZ_JASOYK010000014.1:0-64588 GCF_030226685.1 Paenibacillus sp. UMB4589-SE434
GTACTTGGACCGCAGGGTCCTGGGAGAGTAGGACGTTGCCAAGCAGTAAAGCCCATTGACTTATGTCGATGGGCTTTGTTTTCTCTATTGCAGGCAATGACTTAAGTAACTATAAGTACACCGGCCACTGAGTCATCATCGTTATCTGAATATAAAACGTGATATCCACCGTGTGAATAGTGGATATTATTTGTGTTTTTATCCGTTATCCACATGTGTATAACTAATGAGATTTAATTTATATATCCATTTTAGCAGCACATAACGATGAAACCACGGCATATTGCTCCGTTTATAGGGCTGAATATTAATGTTATTAAGATAGTTGTCCACTTTTTGTCCACTGCTTGTGGAAATGTCATATGTTGTTCACAATCTCATAAGAAGTGTATCTCTTTATTCCCCCCCCAAAGAACCAATTATCCACATATATTAGTCCATTTATTTATGATTTCAAAGATTTCAAATCCAAATTATAAATGTTATCTACAAGTACCTAAGTTAAGCGTTTACGGAATAAGCGGACGCAGATCGTCAAACGGCTGAAGTTACATTTGCCTAGTTACTTGTGCACCAAGTAACACAGGCTGTTATCAAATCTGATGTCACTTCATCTAGCCTCGCTTCATATGATTAGAAAAGAAAGTTGGATCTCATTACAAGTAATACCTTAAGTGAGCGTTTCTCTAATACAATTTGATGTGTACATGTTTTCTCGTAAGGCGCCATAGTTCCGATCATTAATGATTAACGTCCTTACAGAAGAATAAAGGCTAACCAAATTTATATTTGGCAAACGGAAACCGATTTGTTATAATAAATTCAAGGTCAAAGAAAGTCAAAGTCAATAAATGATTACCAACTCCGAATAATAATACGTCAAAATTGGTTAAACCTAATATAGATGCATAGAAAGGAGGGAGTAAGTTGCGCAACATTTCGGATTTGATCGAACAGCATCTGAAAATTATGCTGTTGGACAGCCGCGAGGGCGCTGTGGAAATTCAGCGTAACGATCTTGCTCAACAATTTGCTTGCGTTCCATCACAGATTAATTACGTGATTAGCACACGGTTTACGTTAGAAAAAGGTTATGTCGTGGAAAGCAAGCGCGGTGGCGGTGGATATATTCGCATTCAACGCATTGAACTTCCGGCTCAGCATGCCATACATACGCACGTGTGTGACACGATCGGTGAATGTATTGGACAAGATCCGGCAGATGGCCTTATCTATCAACTGGAAGAAGCGAAGATTATCTCCCGACGAGAAGCAAGTTTGCTTCGTGCAGCTATGTCACGTGACAACTTAATGTTAAAACTGCCTTATCGAGACGAGCTGCGTGCGAGATTGTTGCGCGCGATGCTGGTTGCTTTGCTAGGGAAGTCATAGTTATGATGGTGACATGAAGGACACAGCGTTCATTTTTGTTATGCTCAAGTTTGAAGGTGTAAGTAAAGAATGCACCTGACTAGGAGGAACGGGACTATGATGTGTCAACAGTGCGGCCAGAAGCCCGCAACCTTACATTTTACGAAGATTATTAATGGAGAGAAGACTGAATCCCATATTTGCGAGGGATGTGCCCGTGAGAAGGGAGAATTGAATGCTGATCCCGCGCATGAGTTTTCTATTCATAATCTGCTTTCAGGATTGTTGGATTTTGACTTATCGAACGGAACGGGTAATCTCAAAAATGGAGTATATGGGTTTAAGGCAACATCTGAGGCGATGCGCTGCGACAATTGCGGCCTTACGTTTTCGCAGTTCAGCAAGATGGGTAGATTCGGTTGTGACGAGTGTTATAAGTCATTCGGTTCACGACTTGATCCGCTGCTGAAAAGAGTTCATGGCAACATTATTCATGTTGGCAAGATTCCGAAGCGTAATGGTATTGTGTTACAGCGAAAGCGTGAATTGGATGAACTACGTGAGAAGCTGCAAGAGTGTATTCGTATGGAACAATTTGAAGAGGCGGCTCAATTACGGGATCACATTCGTATGCTGGAGAAAGAACTGACCGGCGGAGCAGAAGCGCAATAATATAGAGTGGTGTTAAGAAACGTTCAGACGGGTAAGGAGGAGTAAAGCTTATGTCTAATCATTCCTTTATGAAACAGCCTGTCAGCGATTGGATGCGTGGTACAGGGCCTGACTCGGATATTGTGATTAGCAGCCGGATTCGGATTGCTCGCAACTTGCATGGGATACCGTTTCCGCTTTTGGCAACGAACCAACAGTCCGCTGAATCGCTTACTCGCTTGACTGCTGTGGCTGAGTCGCCTGATTTTGCGGAGCTAGGGCATTTTTATGTGATGAAGCTGACAGAGTTAAACGTGACGGAAAGACAAGTACTAGTCGAGAAGCATCTCATCAGTCCTAATTTGGCTAATGAATCCCGCAATGGGGGACTACTGCTGAAGGATGACGAATCGATTAGTATTATGTTAAATGAAGAGGACCATCTCCGTATTCAATGTTTGTATCCAGGTCTCCAAATACGAGAGGCATGGGAGGCTGCAAGTCAGCTAGATGATGTATTTGAAGCTAAAGTAGATTATGCTTTTGATGAGAAACGCGGCTATTTAACCAGTTGTCCAACTAATGTTGGTACAGGGATTCGTGCTTCTGTGATGATGCATCTGCCAGCTCTTGTGCTGACACAGCAAATCAATCGTATTTTGCAAGCAGTAGCGCAAGTCGGTCTTGCGGTTCGTGGCTTGTATGGGGAAGGCAGCGAGGCGATTGGGAATCTGTTTCAAATATCCAATCAGATTACGCTTGGTCAATCCGAGGAAGAAATAATCGATAACTTGTATGGTGTTGTCAAACAAATTATCGAGCATGAGAAGGCTGCGCGCGAACAATTGAGACAAGAGAACATTACACGTCTCACAGATAAAGTGTGCCGTTCCTACGGTATCTTGAAGCATGCAGCTATTATGGAGACCAAAGAAGCGGCACAGCGTCTTTCTGATATTCGTTTAGGCGCAGATCTTGGATTGTTGAAGGATGTTTCGCCTACCATGTTGAATGAATTGATGGTAATGACCCAACCTGGATTTCTGCAGCATATTTATAATAAACAAATGAATGCGGATGAACGCGATATTTACCGCGCCCGCCTCATTCGGGAGACTCTGGTAAGGAAACAGTCTACACCACGTCAATCCGACAAAAGCAAGAAGTTGCAGGAATGAACCGAGTAATAACGAATTAACAAATAATGAATCATGTGGAGGTGCAAGTCGATGATGTTCGGTAGATTTACAGAACGAGCTCAGAAAGTATTGGCATTGGCTCAGGAAGAAGCCGTGCGCTTGGGACATAACAACATTGGAACAGAGCATATTTTGCTCGGTCTGATCCGTGAAGGAGAGGGCATTGCAGCAAAAGCATTAGTCGCATTAGGTTTAGGCTTGGAGAAAATTCAAGACGAGGTCGAGTCCTTGATTGGACGCGGTCAAGAGCAGCCGACAAACATTGCTTACACACCGCGTGCCAAAAAAGTTATCGAATTGTCCATGGATGAAGCACGTAAGCTTGGTCATACTTATGTGGGAACAGAACATATTTTGCTCGGCCTTATTCGTGAGGGTGAGGGTGTGGCAGCTCGCGTATTAAACAACCTGGGCATTAGTCTAAATAAAGCACGTCAGCAAGTGCTGCAGCTGCTTGGCAGCAGTGAAGCGGTATCCAGCCATCATGGTACACCACAGAACGTGAGCACGCCAACGCTGGATGGCTTGGCACGCGATCTAACTTCGATCGCAAAAGAAGGCAACTTAGATCCTGTAATTGGGCGCAGTAAAGAAATCGAACGTGTCATTCAAGTACTGAGCCGTCGTACGAAGAATAACCCGGTACTTATTGGCGAACCTGGTGTAGGTAAGACTGCTATCGCTGAAGGACTTGCGCAGAAGATTATTCATAATGAAATTCCGGAGACATTACGAGACAAGCGAGTGATGACACTCGATATGGGTTCAGTCGTGGCAGGTACGAAATATCGCGGCGAATTCGAGGATCGATTGAAAAAAATTATGGATGAGATTCGCCAGGCTGGCAACATCATTCTCTTTATCGACGAGCTTCACACGTTGATCGGTGCAGGTGGCGCAGAAGGGGCGATTGATGCGTCCAACATTCTAAAGCCGGCGCTTGCTCGCGGAGAGCTGCAATGCATTGGGGCTACAACGCTTGATGAGTATCGCAAATATATTGAGAAGGATGCTGCGCTTGAACGTCGTTTCCAACCGATTACGGTAGATCAGCCAACTCCTGAAGAGGCCATACAGATCTTGAAGGGCTTGCGCGATCGTTATGAAGCGCATCATCGTGTGAAGATCACCGATGAATCGATTGAGCAAGCGGTTAAGCTCTCTGATCGTTATATTACGGATCGCTTCCTGCCGGATAAAGCAATCGACTTGATCGATGAGGCAAGTTCCAAAGTAAGGCTTCACACGTACACCGTACCGCCTAATCTGAAAGAGCTGGAACAGCGGCTTGAGGATATTCGCAAGGAGAAAGATGCTGCTGTGCAAAGCCAGGAGTTTGAAAAGGCGGCAGCGCTGCGTGATACGGAGCAGAAGATGCGCGAAGAACTAGAGACGTTCCGCAATCAGTGGAAAGAGAAGCAAGGACGCATGGATTCGGAGGTTACTCCAGAAGATATCGCACAAGTCGTTGCAAGCTGGACTGGTATCCCTGTCATTAAACTTAAAGAAGAAGAGACTGAGCGTCTGTTGAAGATGGAGGAGATTCTCCATGAGCGTGTGATTGGGCAGGACGAAGCGGTTAAGGCGGTTAGCCGCGCAATCCGTCGCGCACGTGCAGGGCTTAAAGATCCGAAACGTCCAATGGGCTCGTTTATTTTCCTCGGTCCTACGGGTGTAGGTAAGACGGAATTGGCGAGAGCACTTGCCGAATCGCTCTTCGGAGATGACAACGCCGTTATCCGTATTGATATGTCCGAGTATATGGAGAAACATTCGACATCACGACTTGTAGGAGCGCCTCCAGGTTATGTTGGTTATGAAGAAGGTGGCCAATTAACCGAGAAAGTTCGCCGCAAGCCATACTCGGTAGTCCTGCTGGACGAAATTGAGAAGGCTCATCCCGAAGTATTTAACATTTTACTGCAAGTGTTGGAAGACGGACGACTTACAGATTCCAAAGGGCGTGTAGTCGACTTCCGCAACACATTGATCATCTTAACGTCAAATGTGGGCGCTGAGGCGATTAAGCGCAATTCTACGCTTGGTTTTACGGCAATAGATGACAATGCGCGCGACTACAACAACATGAAAGATAAAGTAATGGTCGAGCTTAAGAAGAGCTTCCGTCCAGAGTTCTTGAACCGTATCGATGAGATTATCGTGTTCCACTCTTTGGATGAGAAACATATTTCAGAAATTGTTAGCTTGATGGCTGACGATCTCCGCAAACGTCTGAACGAGCAGGATATTCACTTCAGCTTAACGGATGAAGCGAAGAAATTCCTTGCGAAGGAAGGATATGATCCAGCTTATGGAGCGCGTCCGCTGCGTCGTGCGATCCAGAAGCATATCGAGGACAAATTGTCTGAGGAACTGCTGAGAGGTCATATTAACAAAGGTGACTATGTCACAATTGATGAGCAGGACGGCGGATTGGTCGTTCAACTGAATACAGAACCAGCTGCAACAAATTAAGCAGATGATCTGAGACGGGCCCTAATAAGGGCTCGTTTTTTTGTGCCCGCTCCTTTCCACGTCCCCTCAAAAATGGTAAACTTGAGAATATTGAGATTACGGGCAAAGTTGAGCCATCTTCTGCTACAGTCGACATCATCTGTAAACCTTAAGAACAGAGCGATATGTCTCACAGCGAGAAGCAGATGAATTCGTCCGCAGAATGAAAGGTTAGGAGTTGTCGGCTGGTATGGCCAAAGTAAAGACCAAGTTTTATTGCACGGAATGTGGTTATGAATCACCTAAGTGGATGGGGAAATGTCCGGGCTGCAATGAATGGAATACAATGGTTGAAGAGCGTGAGACGGTTGTGAAGACGGCTGGCGTACAATCATCCTTTCTCATTACGAAAGAAAAGCCGCAACCGATCATACATATAGAGAGTGGGCGTGAACCACGACTAAGCACGACGATTTCCGAACTTAATCGTGTGCTTGGCGGGGGTGTTGTCCCAGGATCCTTGATTCTGGTCGGCGGTGATCCGGGCATTGGCAAGTCAACACTGCTGCTCCAGACCTCTAATGCGATAGCCGTTAGTGGTTTGAAGGTGTTGTATGTATCAGGTGAGGAATCGATGCGCCAGACCAAGCTGCGTGCTGATCGTTTAGGGTCGTTGTCTGAACGGTTGTTTGTACTAAGTGAAACCAACTTGCTTCACATTGAAGAGGCGATAGAACAGATACAACCGGATTTCCTTGTCATAGATTCGATTCAGACTGTCTATCAACCATCGGTTGAATCAGCTCCGGGCAGTGTTGCTCAGGTTCGAGAGTGCACCAGTGCGTTTATGCGTGTAGCAAAAGGCAAAGGGATTGCAACGGTGCTTGTGGGCCATGTGACCAAGGAGGGGGCAATCGCAGGACCTCGGCTCTTGGAGCACATGGTAGACTGTGTGCTTTATTTTGAAGGGGAACGGCATCATTCCTATCGCATATTGCGCGCAGTGAAGAATCGCTTTGGTTCAACCAACGAAATGGGCATATTCGAGATGACCGAAGGTGGGCTGGTTGAAGTCAAGAACCCGTCCGAGCTGTTCTTGCAGGAGCGTCCATTAGGTGTATCAGGCTCTACTGTTGTAGCGAGCCTTGAGGGGACACGTCCAGTACTAGTGGAGATGCAGGCGCTGGTCGCTGCCACGAATTTCCCATCACCGCGCCGAACAGCGACAGGTATCGATCATCATCGTCTAGCCCTGATTATCGCCGTGCTTGAGAAGCGGATGGGCATGTTCTTGCAGAATCAGGATGCTTATGTCAATGTAGCGGGTGGCATGCGTCTGGATGAACCAGCGGTTGATCTGGCGATTGCGGTTGCCATTGCATCGAGCTTTCGGGATATGCCGACACAGCCGTTTGATGTAGTTATTGGCGAAGTGGGATTGACAGGCGAGGTACGGGCAGTATCCCGAGCCGAGCAGCGTGTTAAGGAAGCAGAGAAACTTGGTTTTAAGCGAATTATTATGCCTGAGAATAGTCTTCGAGGCTGGACACAGCCTAAACATATTGAGATCATTGGAGTTAATACAGTTGCGGAAGCATTAACAGCGGCGTTAGGTTAGGGGGCATAGATATAGAATGAAAGACAGTCAAAGTCAGCTCGACATTATGAATGATTTATTAAAGCTGGTTGCTCCGGGCACTGCTTTTCGCGAGGGATTAGAGAACGTTCTTCGCGCAAAGACTGGAGCGCTGCTCGTAGTTGGTTACAGTCCGGAAGTAATGGAGGTTGTTGACGGCGGATTCTCCATTAATTGCGATTTTACGCCAAGCTATTTATATGAATTAGCTAAAATGGACGGCGCCATTATTTTGAGCGAAGACATGAAGCGGATTTTGTACGCTAACACGCAGCTGATTCCGGATTCCTCGATTCCATCCATCGAGACAGGTATCAGACATCGTACGGCAGAGCGAGTAGCGAAGCAGACGGGAAAGCTGGTCGTGTCTATATCCCAGCGCCGGAATGTGATCACGCTGTATCAGGGCAGTCTAAGATATGCGCTCAAAGAGATGGGCGTTATTTTGACAAAAGCAAATCAAGCCATTCAGACACTGGAGAAATACAAAGCGGTGCTGGTTCAAGGTTTGACTAATCTAACCGCTTCCGAGTTCGAGGAACTGGTCACATTAGTAGATGTCGTGAATGTTGTGCAACGTACAGAGATGGTATTACGTATTAAGTTAGAGATCAAACGTTATATTAACGAACTTGGAACCGAAGGGCGCCTGATTAGCATGCAGCTCGAAGAGCTCGTCAGCAATACGGAGGACGACGCATGGCTTCTGCTTAAAGACTATGCGCGCGACTCTAGTGACGAGAAGATCCGCGACATTCTTGCCCAACTGAAGAAGTGTACGGCTGATGAACTGCTGGATACGCATCATCTGATTCGTATACTTGGATACCCCGCAACCAGCACGGCTCAAGATGAGTCGATCTCACCGCGAGGTTATCGCGTGCTGAACAAGCTCCCGCGCTTGCCTAATATTGTCATCCATAATTTAGTGGACACCTTCAGCTCTTTACCGCAGGTCATGATGGCCACTATTGAGGAACTGGATGAGGTAGATGGAATTGGAGAAGTTCGGGCCCGTACGATTAAAGAAGGGCTGAAGCGAATTCAGGAGCAAGTGTTCATTGACAGGCAGATTTAGTGTACCTAAAATGAAAACACGTTGGGCATAGTAAAATTAGAGGTGAACCTATGATTACAAAGTCCATTCCGAACCTGTTTACCATTGGTAACTTGTTTCTCGGAATCATATCCATCATGCTTGCGTTTAACGATGAGGTCAACCTTGCTGCCCTCATGGTTATTATTGCAATGCTGTTGGATGGTTTAGATGGAAGTGTCGCTCGTGCGCTTAACGTGCAGAGTGAATTCGGCAAAGAATTGGATTCATTATCGGATGTTATTTCGTTTGGAGTTGCTCCGGCATTTGTTATGTATGTGTGTGCATTTAGTGAATTGAACCCTGCGCTTGCATGGGTTGTAACGGCTATTTTCCCGATCTGTGGAGCGTTGCGTCTTGCGCGGTTTAATGTTATCGAAGGAATCCCTGGCTACTTTGTAGGTCTTCCGATTCCAGCAGCTGGTGGTGTGGTATGTACGCTTGCTTTGTTCCATAAGAGTATTGCTGCGCCATATTTGATCGTAGCCATGCTGCTCGTATCCTATTTAATGGTTAGTACTGTTCGCTATCCGAATTTCAAGAAGCATGGCATTCCGAAGAAAGCCATTTGGATTACACCATTTGTTATTGCTGGTGCGGTAGCTATTGCATTGTGGAAGCCGGAGCAGACACCTAAGCTTATATTCGTGCCGCTCGTCTTGTACGCGTTGCTCGGCTTAAAAAAAAACGTTAGAATGCTGAATCGCCGTCGCAAAAAGACGGTGGAAGCGGATGATTGGACGCAACGCAAGCATTCTTCTTAGGAACTCTGATTAATACAATAACAGTGTCCCTTACTTAAAAAGCACCTGTTCCGAGGAACAGGTGCTTTTTGCATTGAACTGCTATATTAGCGAATTAAGACAGGTTAAAAACTCCCAAAGTTGAACATTTGCTGGACTCTTGCTTTACAACCTCGTCCAGGCGAATATCAAGCAGATTACAAAGCGCGGACATATAGAACAAATGCTTGCCCAGTTCCGCACGGATGACGTCTTTGCAATTCTCGCATAGATGGCCTTGCAGATGGCTCTCTAGGCTGTGCTTGGCCTGATCAAGATCCATCTCTGGCTGGTAGGGCTGGCGCTTTGCATGAACCTCCAAACATCCGCATTCTGTGATTGCTTTGGTGACGGCACGATTAACAGAAGAGTCCGACTGTCCGCATTTGGAGAGAACGTCTAACAGACTCCGGTGTCTTAGTAATAGGTCGGCAACTTGGTCTTGAAACGTTTGCAAATTAGGAGTGCTCATTTCAAATCCACCTCTATTCTTGAAATGGTGCAGCGATGATGTTCACCGCACTTGAACGCTCTTCTTTAAAATAACCACGTGCATCCGTATTCATTATAAAACTAATAATTCCCATATATCAACCTGCATGAAAAGGAAAAAACGTTTCCGTACGGATTAGACCGTCACTCCTTGGGCCATAATTGTAAAGATAAGACAATAATCAAGGAGGTGGACGTTTATGTTCAGACGCACATTTACGGTGCTGGCTGGAATTTTAGGGGCATGGTGCGGCATGGAAGTGCACGCTGCCCTGTATGCCAGAACGATGGAATGGTCATCCGCCGTGAACGGTTGGACGTCAGGTCGGATATGGTGGGCTCTTGGAGGCGCTGTAGCAGCAATGGTTCTATGTCATTCACTTGCTACACCTGCAGCACGGTTATGGAACATATGGCGCACTCGAATTACGGAGATGTCCCCTGCACAACTCATTATACACACAAGTGGACTCTTAATCGGTCTTTGCTTTTCTGCGCTGCTTATGCCTTTATTAAGCCACTTTGGACTTATCGGTCAATTGGTAGCCGTTCTTTGTACGACGGGGTGTGGCATTATAGGCGTACAGATTGCCCACTGGAAGCAGGAAGAAGTGCTGGAGTGGATGCAGTTATGGAAGCAACCTAAAGCAGAAGAAAACAACACGAGCCTCGGTTTCGAAGAGCATAAAATCATGGACACGAGTGTTATTATTGACGGTCGTATTGCAGACATCTGCAAGACGGGATTTATTGAAGGAACCATCGTTATACCTGAGTTTGTGCTGGAAGAGCTGCAGCATATCGCAGATTCTTCTGATTTGCTCAAGCGCAATCGCGGTCGGCGGGGACTGGATATCTTAAATAAAATTCAAAAGGAACTGGAAGTAAAAGTGCTAATATACGAAGGTGACTTTGATGAAATATCTGAGGTAGACAGCAAGCTGGTGAAGCTGGCCAAACTGTTAAAGGGTAAAGTCGTAACCAACGACTATAACTTAAACAAAGTGTGCGAGCTACAAGGTGTATCTGTCTTAAATATTAACGATCTGGCCAATGCTGTCAAGCCAGTTGTACTACCGGGCGAAGAGATCGTCGTACAAGTGATCAAGGATGGTAAGGAGCATGGTCAGGGTGTAGCCTATTTGGATGACGGGACGATGATCGTTGTGGAAGGCGGTAGAGAGTACATCGGTACCACGATGGAAGTGCTTGTAACTAGCGTATTGCAGACGTCCGCGGGCCGTATGATATTTGCCAAGCCGAAACTGTTGGAAAAAGCCCAATAAACAGGTATGATGGGTGTATTACCATCATGGAGGGTTAGCAGAGATGGAGCAGCAATTCGGTGTTATCGTTGTAGCGGCAGGTAAGGGTACTCGTATGGGAATGCAGGAGAGCAAGCAGTACTTGCTGCTGCAGGACAAGCCAGTATTGATACATACGCTGGAACGATTTGAAGCTATGGAGCAATGTGCATCCATCGCTCTGGTAACAGGCAGACACGATTTGGAGCGCTGCCGCATTTGGGTGGAACAGTATCATTTAACTAAAGTACTTGATATTGTGCCTGGCGGGAAAGAACGTCAGCATTCTGTATATGAAGGACTGAAGGCGATCCAAGCGCGAGGCCTGAATATTGTGCTTATACATGATGGGGTTAGACCCTTTGTAGAGGCAGAACAGGTACTTGCTGTTGGAGAAGCGGCAATTACATATGGAGCGGCTGTGCTAGCCGTACCCGTTAAAGATACGATTAAGCAAGTCAATGCGAATGGTGTCATTACAGCAACTCCTGACCGAAGCAGCTTGTGGGCGATTCAGACCCCACAGGCTTTTCGTCTTGAAGATGTGATGCGTGCCCATGACGAAGCGGGTAAAGCGGGACGTATCGGTACTGATGATGCTATGCTTGTTGAGCAGATCGGCATTGAAGTGCATATCGTTGAAGGCAGCTACTCCAATATTAAGCTGACGACACCAGAAGACCTGGCATGGGCTGATTGGTGGCTGAGCAGGAGCAATGAGCCAGCACAAGCATGACAAGGCTGGATAAGAGCTATCAGTCTGATGTGAGTGATGGACAAGACTGATGTATGTAATGGGCAAGGTGACAAGATGAAGCACAAAGATCTAAGCTAATTGGAATGGTGATTGGAATTGTGATTGGAAGTCGGATATGGTGGAGTCATGGGATTTTACTTAACAGATGGGAGCGGAGAACAACATGATCCGAGTAGGGCAAGGGTTTGATGTACACCAGTTGGTGGAGGGACGTCCGTGTATTATTGGCGGCGTGACGATTCCATACGAGAAAGGACTGTTGGGTCACTCAGATGCGGACGTGCTGATGCATACCATCAGCGATGCTGTCCTTGGTGCGCTTGGCTTAGGCGATATCGGCAAGCACTTTCCGGATACAGATCCAGCTTTCAAAGATGCGGACAGTGTTAAACTAATGGAGCATGTCTGGCGGATGGCTGTTGATCGTGGGTATAAACTCGGTAATCTGGATTGTACGATTATTGCACAGCAGCCCAAGATGCTGCCACACATACCCGCGATGGTGGATAATATTGCACGAGTGTTGGAGGCTGAAGCTTCCCAGATTAATGTCAAGGCGACAACGACAGAAAAGCTGGGTTTTACAGGTCGTGGCGAGGGAATTGCCGCACAAGCGGTTGTCTGCTTAATTCGTAATATGGTATGATAACGGGATGAATATAGGCTTATACAAGCCGATAAAAGGCATAGTTCGGAGGGACAAAACCATGAGTAAAGACATCCGAGTACGGTATGCGCCAAGTCCAACAGGACATTTACATATTGGTAACGCGCGCACCGCGTTATTTAACTATTTGTTTGCGCGCCACCATGGAGGAAAGTTTATCGTACGTATCGAGGATACGGACATAAAGCGTAATGTGGCAGGCGGAGAAGAGAGCCAGTTCAAATACATGAAATGGCTTGGCATCGAGTGGGATGAAAGTATTGATGTTGGGGGTGAATTTGGGCCCTATCGTCAGACGGAACGACTTGATATTTATAATCAGCATGCGCAAGACCTTATGGAACGCGGGCTTGCTTACAAGTGTTATTGTACGGAAGCGGAGTTGGAGAAGGAGCGCGAGGAACAGACGGAACGTGGTGAGACACCTAAGTATGCGGGAACTTGCCGTCACCTGACACCAGAGCAGCAAGCTGCTAAAGCAGCGGAAGGTCGTCAGGCAAGCGTGCGTTTCCTTGTGCCGACGGGACGTTCGTATACGTTTGATGATATCGTCAAGGGTGATATCACTTTTGAATCGGATACGACTGGTGATTGGGTCATCGTTAAAAAGGACGGTATCGCAACTTATAACTTCGCTGTAGTCATCGACGATTATTTGATGAAGATGTCCCATGTACTGCGTGGAGAAGATCATATTACTAACACGCTGCGCCAGTTGATGATTTATGAAGCGTTTGGCTGGGATGCACCGAAGTTCGGACATATGACGCTTATCGTCAACGAGAACCGCAAGAAGCTGAGCAAGCGCGACGAATCCATTATTCAATTTATTGAGCAGTATGATCAATTGGGTTATCTTCCTGAGGCTATGTGCAACTTTATTGCACTGCTTGGCTGGTCGCCTGAGGGAGAAGAGGAGATGTTCTCCCGTGATGAACTGATCCGCATTTTTGATGAGAACCGCTTGTCTAAGAGTCCTGCTGTATTTGATACGAATAAGCTGACTCATCTGAACAATTTGTACATGAAGAAAGCAGATCCTGACCGGATTGCGGCGATGTCGATCCCACATCTGCAGAAGGCGGGCCGTTTGCCAGCCTCATTAAGCGATGAACAACAAGCTTGGGCCCATGCTCTGGTTAAGCTGTATCAGGAGCAAATGAATTGTGCATCCGACATTGTGGAGCTTTCCGATCTGTTCTTCCGTGAAGAGTTAACATTAGATGAGGAAGCATCCGCAGTTCTGGCTGAAGAGCAAGTTCCGACTGTGCTGGCTGCCCTTCATACGAAGCTTGCAGCAGCTTCTGATTGGGATGTAGATACAGTCAAAGGCGCTATTAAAGAAGTACAGAAAGAAACAGGTGCGAAGGGCAAAGGATTGTTCATGCCAGTTCGTGTGGCAGTTTCAGGACAGATGCATGGTCGCGATCTGAATGAAACTATCGTTCTACTGGGACGCGAGACTGTGCTGCGCCGATTAAGCAATCGCCTGCAAGCGTAACGTTCTTACCAGATTAGCCGTGTGATCGTAACACAATAAATGGGCGGCTCGGTTTATTTTACAGAAGAAGTATTATTGTCAATATCAGGTGTCTTCCAGTATACTGGTCATAACCAATGTAAATTAGAATTAACTAGAGACTTTTCGACAACAGATTCACATAGCAACCAATCAGTACTATATGCAACAGCGTTGAACGGGAGAGCGTATTTGCAGATAGGCGTGCACAGAGAGGACTGCCGATGAAGCGGGTGCAACGACACCATGACTTCGGGGCTGCAAGCAGTTCCATGCCTCGCGATACGCACTGCGCCCGGAAGCTTCATTCTTGAGTGTAGAATATGCAGATTGTATATTTTTCAGGTAGAGAATGACGAGTCGTTTACGTTATAGAACGATAAAGTGGAGCAATACAGCAGTAATGTTACGTTAGGCAAAGAGGTATTCCTTTATGCATTAACTCTCGTTACGTTGGCATTCGTATTGTTCAAGCAGAGTGGGACCGCGCATGGCGTCTCTGCAGCATAACGCTGCGGGGGCGCCATTTTTTGTCATGAGGCGGACTTTCAATTATGAACGGTTCGGGAGGAATAGGCCATGGGACGTATACTGCAACAGATGCGATCCGATATTCGAACGGTATTTGAAAATGATCCCGCGGCACGCAGTCGATTTGAAGTCATCTTTACCTATTCCGGTTTGCATGCGATATGGGGACATCGAGTGGCCCATTGGTTCTTCAAGCGGAGATGGTATACCGTAGCCCGCACAATAGCTCAAGTAAGTCGATTTATGACAGGCATCGAGATTCATCCAGGCGCCACTATCGGCCAACGCCTGTTTATTGATCATGGTATGGGGGTGGTCATTGGCGAGACTTGCGAAATTGGAGATGACGTTGTCATCTATCAAGGTGTTACTCTCGGTGGGACTGGTAAAGAAAAGGGCAAGCGACACCCTACCATTGGCAATAACGTCGTAATTGCATCCGGCGCCAAGGTGCTTGGTTCTTTTAGCATTGGAGATAATACAAGTATTGGAGCCAATTCAGTTGTACTGCGTGAAGTACCAGGCAATTGTACCGTTGTAGGTATTCCAGGCCGGATCGTCAAGCAGGATGGCGTGCGTATTGATCGTTTGAATCATGCTCAGCTCCCTGACCCGGTCGTTGATATGTTCCGTGTGCTGCAGGGGCAGATCGATAAGCTGGAGCAGGAAGTTCAGCATCTACGATCGCAGACAATCGAGACCCTCACTAACTCGGCAGATGAGGCGTATAGTGAAGGCAATGTTAATTGGGATAAAGAAAATGGTCAGGCAGAGGAAAAAGGTAGCCCAGATAAAGAAGGACGTACGGATAATGCTCAAAGTAGAGATGAAGAAGAACGACAAGATAAAGATAAGGATACTAAGGACAAAAACTCCAAGGAGGTTATGCGCGCATGACATTAGCGATTTATGACACAATGACACGCAAGAAGCAGCCCTTTACTCCACAGAAGCCGGGTGAAGTCAGCATGTACGTATGCGGTCCAACCGTGTACGGTTATATTCATATTGGAAATGCCAGACCGGCAATCGTCTTTGACATGGTTCGCAGGTATTTGGAAACAACAGGTTACGATGTTAACTATGTGATCAACTTTACGGATGTAGATGACAAACTGATCACAAAAGCGCGAGAGATGAACCTGACCGTGCCAGAAGTGGCAGATATGTTTGTTGACGCTTATTACGCAGATTGCGATGGGCTGGGCATTCGCCGTGCCACCAATAATCCACGTGTAACGGATAATATCGATGAAATCATAAGCTTTATTTCAACACTAGTGGAGCAGGATTTTGCATACCCATCGGGAGGGGATGTATATTTCCGTACGAAGAAGTTCGCAGACTACGGAAAGTTGTCCCATCAGAATCTGGAGGAACTCCAGTTCGGAATTCGAATCGAAGTAGATGCCCGCAAGGAAGCGGCAGAAGACTTTGTGCTCTGGAAAGGAGCAAAGCCAGGCGAAATTGCTTGGCCGAGTCCATGGGGGGATGGAAGACCAGGCTGGCATATCGAATGCTCGGCTATGGTGCGTAAATACCTGGGGGATACACTGGACATTCATGGCGGCGGCCAAGACCTGACGTTCCCACATCATGAATGTGAATCGGCACAATCGGAAGCGGTGACGGGCAAGCCTTTGTCGCGGTTCTGGATGCATAACGGATATATTAATATCAATAACGAGAAAATGTCTAAATCTCTTGGCAACGGTGTGCTCGTTAAAGATTTGCTCACACATTACAACCCGGGAGCTATTCGTTACTTTATGCTGTCCACACATTATCGCAACCCGCTTAACTTTACGGATGAAGCGATGCAGCAGGCTGTAAACTCAACGGAACGATTAACTAATGCGGTTTCGAATGTAAAGCATGCTCTACAGGCAACAGGCATGTCTTTGGATGAAGCGATGCAGGCAGCTGCTTCTTTCGGGGAGCCTAATGAAGCACTGCAGGTGAAGCTGGCTGGAATCTTAGAAACGTTCGACACGAAGATGCAAGATGACTTTAACACGGCTGATGCGATCACGGCGATGTTCGATTGGGCGAGTGAAGCGAATGTGTACGTACAGCAAGGGAGTGCTGCCGGAACACTACGTCCTGCTGACCTGCTTGCGCTTCTTGATGCATTTGAAGCGATGAACGATGTATTAGGAATTGTAATCGAGCAGGAAGTAGAGCTTTTGGATGAGGAGATCGATCAATTAATCCAGGAACGAACGGAAGCGCGTCAAGCGCGCAACTGGGCGCGCGCCGATGAGATTCGTGATCTGCTTACGGCACAAGGAATCGTATTAGAGGATACACCGCAAGGTGTTCGTTGGAAACGGGTGTGAAAGGAGCAGAAGTCATAACAGTGGATGAAGAACGTGATGTGAAGAAGGATGATTGGCTGTTCGACTTTGCCCCTGCGAAAGGGGCGAAGTTGTTAAACCCGATAGCCCTTGCGTATATGGGAGATGCTATATACGAGATTGCTGTGCGGCAATACGTAATTGCACAGCCGAATCACCGACCTCACCATATGCACCAGGAGACGATTAAATATGTATCAGCAAAAGCGCAGGCCAAATTTCTAAACAAGTTAGCGCCAATGTTGACAGAGGAGGAAGCGGACGTTGTTCGTCAAGGGCGCAATGCCAAGTCTACTGTCCCAAAGAGCGCCAACGTTCAAGAGTATAGGCATGCTACGGCACTAGAGGCATTGTTCGGTTATTTATACTATGAAAAGCAGTTAGAACGCTTGCAGGAACTGGTTCATCTCATGCTGAAAGAAAGCGAAAATGAAGTAGGATGACGGTTGCGACAGGCAGGGGTTGTACCCTTTTACATCTAACCAGACATCTAATACCGATAACATAAAAGGAATTATAGAGCAACTAGGAGGTACTTTATTATATGCAAGAAGAAATGATTGCTGGCAAGCACTCTGTCATGGAGGCGCTGCGTTCCGGCCGAACAATCAATAAAATATGGATCGCTGAACAGGCGCAGAAACACTTGACGCAGCCGATTATCGCCGAAGCTAAAAAGGCCGGCATTATCGTTCAGTCGGCAGATAAGCGTAAACTGGATCAGATGGTTGAAGGTATCCAGCATCAAGGTGTTGTTGCGCAGGTGGCAGCCTATGATTATGTGGAAGTCGAGGATATTTTGGCACTTGCGGAAACGAGAGGGGAAAAGCCGTTTATTCTTGTGCTGGATGAGATTGAAGATCCACACAATCTTGGTTCAATGCTGCGGACGGCAGATTGCACGGGGGTACATGGTGTTATTATTCCGAAACGTCGTTCAGTTGGCTTAACGGCAACTGTATCGAAAATATCTGCTGGGGCTGTTGAGTATGTACCTGTTGCACGAGTGTCCAACCTTGCTCAAACCATTGATCAGCTGAAAGAACGAGGGGTCTGGGTAGTAGGAACCGATGTAACGGCTGAACAGGAAGTATACGACGCTGATATTTTGGACTCCCCGGTTGCCATTGTAATCGGCAATGAGAATAAAGGCATGGGCAGACTCATCCGTGAATCGTGTGATGTATTATTAAAGCTGCCGATGGCGGGGCGTATCAATTCCCTGAATGCTTCGGTGGCAGCGGGCATCGTCATGTATGAGGTTGTACGCCGTCGTAGAGGCTAATCGCGATGCAACAACAGGCAGATTGGCGCGACGTGCTTCTGGTAGACGGATATAATATGATCGGCGCATGGTCTGAACTGAAGAAGCTGGCGGATACCAAGTTGGAGGAGGCGCGTGATCGTCTGTTGGACATGCTTACGGATTACCAAGCATATTCCGGCAGACGTGTCATTGCCGTATTCGATGCTTATCGCGTACCGGGCATTGGAGCAACTTACAAGCAAGGTGACGTAACGGTTAGTTTCACGAAGGAGAAGGAAACGGCGGATGAATGCATCGAAAGACTCGTGCGTGAGTTAAAGCATCGCCGCCGCACGATCTATGTGGCCACTTCAGATATGACTGAGCAGAATGTCATCTTTGCCCTGGGCGCGCTCCGTGTATCAGCGCGTGAACTACGAATAGTCATCGAACAGGCGCGACGTGAGGTGGAAGTACAGATTCGAGAGCAAGCGCTGCGTCCAATCAAGCGCAATCCGCTTGAAGACAAATTAAGTCTGGACGTTATGCTGAAGCTTGAACGGCTGCGAAGAGGGGATAAAATGGAGTAGATTCGAACTGACTAGCACATTTTTACTGAAACGTATGTTGTTTCTTGAGTTGTCAAAAGTGTTCAAACCATTAAAGGCTCCATTTTTCCCGTAGAATCAAGTATTCTCGCGGTTGACGCTTGGGAAGCTATTCATATATACTGAATCTATCATTTTGTCGGATCAGCTATTTCAACAGTTTTGGAAGCGATAGTCAATTTGAATGGTTATCGATTCTATCAACAGAACAGACCCAATGCTTATTAGCCTGATGTTCATGTACATACAGAACAATATGCGAAGCGGGGTATCTTATGTAACGGGTGGATTGCGTTGCAGGCCGGAGGGATTGCTAGTGAGTGTTGACCTCAAAGAAATAAGCACGTTTCCATACGATAAGTTAACGGATGAACAGCTTGTAGATGCCGTTCGCGAAGGTGACGGCGATGCACTGGAATATCTGATTAACAAATATCGCAATTTTGTACGTGCGAAGGCACGCTCCTATTTTCTGATCGGCGCTGACCGGGAGGACATTGTGCAGGAAGGTATGATTGGACTGTACAAGTCTATACGAGATTTTAAGGGAGACAAGCTCGCATCGTTCAAAGCATTTGCTGAATTGTGTATTACGAGACAAATCATAACTGCGATTAAGACTGCTACGCGACAGAAGCACATTCCACTTAATTCTTACGTCTCCTTGGACAAACCCATTTACGACGAGGATTCCGATCGGACACTCTTGGATGTTATCGGAGGCTCTCGTGTATCAGACCCTGAAGAGCTCATCATTAATCAAGAAGAATTCGTTGGTCTTGAAGACAAAATGTCTGAAATATTAAGCGACCTTGAACGCAAGGTGCTTATGCTTTATTTGGACGGCAGATCCTATCAGGAGATTGCAGTTGATCTCGACCGACATGTGAAGTCTATAGACAATGCCCTGCAGCGTGTGAAGCGGAAGTTGGAAAGATATCTGGAAGTGCGCGATGGTGGCGAGTCGATATAAAGAAAGTGTTCAGGACACGTGATAACACGCAGTCATTGGGCACTTTCTTTTTATTATTCCACTGTGGTAATAGTCAGGTATGGCACGATTATGCTATCGATCCAGTGAAGTTAATCAGAAGGGTTTAACTCAAGCAGGTTTATAGCATAATGAGAAAGAGACGATTGGAAAAGCGAACCTTTGTGTTATATCCCAGTGTTGTATATGATAGAGCAAGTGGCGGAAGACCTATTGCGTCAATATCTTTTCATTGACATGAAATACCCTATATGATAAAGTGTTTTGGGTAGCCCTAAATATGCGTACGTTTTTAGGAATATATTCCGACGCTTCTTTATCTAAAAAGGTGTCTTCAGGAGGTGTACAACATGCGGGTAATTGTTACGATGGCTTGCACTGGCTGCAAACAACGCAACTATACAACTACGAAGAACAAACGTAATCACCCAGACCGCATCGAGTTGAAGAAATTCTGCAAGTTCTGCAACGAGCATACTTCTCATCGCGAAACAAGATAAGTCAGGTGGAGGTGTAGTCCGTGGCTTTCTTAGGAAATGTGAAACGTAGTTTTGGTTCTATGTTTTCCTTCTTTGCCGACAGCTGGGGCGAATTAAAGAAGGTTCGCTGGCCCAACCGTAAAGAGTTGACAAGCTATACGATCGTCGTATTGTCCACGGTCATCTTTGTTACGCTCTATTTTTGGGTCCTGGACATCGGGATCTCTGCGATCGTCGAAGCGATTATTTAATAAAAGTCCCAAGGTGGCTTCAGTATGGAAAAAAGATGGTACGTTGTCCATACCTATTCAGGGTATGAAAACAAAGTCAAAGCCAATTTGGAAAAGCGCGTCGAATCCATGGGCATGGAAGACAAGATATTCCGCGTTCTTGTTCCGATGGAAGAAGAGCTGGTAAACAAAGACGGTAAGAAGAAGACTGTCATGCGTAAAGTTTACCCAGGATATGTTCTTGTTGAAATGGTTCAAACGGATGAGTCTTGGTACGTTGTGCGTAATACGCCAGGCGTAACCGGATTTGTTGGTTCCACAGGCTCGGGTTCCAAGCCAACTGCATTGCTTCCAGAAGAAGTTGAACAGATTCTGAAAACAATGGGTATGGAAGAACCGAGAATGACGGTTGAGTTCGAACTGAAAGAATCAGTGCGCATCAAAGTTGGTCCTTTTGCGAACTTTGTTGGTACAGTCGAAGAAATCGTGACCGAGAAGCAGAAGCTTAAGGTTCACGTAAACATGTTTGGTCGAGAAACCCCACTTGAGTTGGATTACCACCAAGTAGAGAAGATTTAATAGATCTTATTGGTTTCTGTTGCGGATAAGCACGTTTGTGCCGATGGCCGCATAACTAGCGCAAGGAGGTGTTCCACGTGGCAAAGAAAGTCATTAAAGTGGTCAAGTTGCAAATTCCAGCGGGTAAGGCGAATCCTGCACCTCCTGTAGGTCCAGCATTGGGTCAAGCAGGGGTTAACATCATGGCGTTCACAAAGGAATTTAATGCGAGAACTGCAGATCAAGTTGGTTTGATTATTCCAGTTGAGATCTCTGTATTCGAAGACCGTTCCTTTACGTTCATCACTAAAACTCCACCAGCTGCTGTCTTGTTGAAAGTAGCAACTAAGGTAGAGAAAGGTTCCGGCGAACCTAACAAGAAAAAAATTGCAACTGTTAAGCGCGACGTTGTTCGTCAAATCGCTGAACAGAAAATGGCTGACCTGAACGCAGCTTCCGTTGAAGCAGCAATGCGTATGGTTGAAGGTACAGCTCGCAGCATGGGTATCGTAGTAGAAGACTAATTCCCGTCTTCGTACGCAGTGGGAGGTTAATCCGTTACTACCACAAAGGAGGAAAAGAACATGGCATCTCATGGTAAAAAATATGTTGAAGCTGCAAAGTTGATCGACAAAGAAGCAACTTATGAAGCTTCTGAAGCCATTGAATTGGTGAAGAAAGCGGCAGCAGCGAAATTTGACGAAACAGTTGAAGTGGCTGTTCGTTTGGGTGTAGACCCTCGTAAACAAGATCAGGCTGTTCGTGGTGTAGTTGTATTGCCACACGGTACTGGTAAAACAAAACGCGTTCTCGTGTTTGCAAAAGGCGAGAAAGTAAAAGAAGCAGAAGCAGCTGGTGCGGATTATGTTGGCGACCAAGAACTCATCAACAAAATTCAACAAGGTTGGTTCGACTTCGATGTCTGCGTAGCAACACCAGACATGATGAGTGAAGTAGGTAAATTGGGACGTATCCTTGGTGGTAAAGGTCTCATGCCTAACCCTAAAGCCGGTACGGTTACTTTTGATGTTACTAAAGCTGTTCAAGAAATTAAAGCTGGTAAAATCGAGTATCGTCTGGATAAAGCAGGTCAAATTCATGCACCTATCGGTAAAGTATCTTTCAGTGCTGAACAGTTGAATGACAACTTGAAAGCTTTGATCGACGCATTGAACCGTGCTAAGCCCGCAGCGGCTAAGGGTGTTTACATGAAAAACATCGCGATTTCTTCGACGATGGGCCCTGCAGCTCGCGTTAACACAGCAACTTATCGTTAAGATAAATGCGGCTCAATTGGTAAGTAACGGATACTGTTGACATGGTTCGACTGGACGTGTTACTCTAATAGAGTTGTTAATGACGACGTAAATAACATTGAATAATCGTACCGTAGACAGTAGGTGCCGAGAGGCTTAATCCCCTACCGAGGTGTTCGAATAGACTGAGTGCGAAGGTGTGCGTTGTATACGTACCTCGTACACCAATCGCTTCGTAATGCCTCTGTAGTTCGCTGCAGAGGCTTTTCTAATGCTCGGGTAGGAAGAACGGATGTAATACGGTTGATCATGAAATATGTAGGAGGTGTATCGAGTGGCAAACGCGAAAGTGATTGAATCCAAACAACAAGCTGTTACCGAGATTGCTGGTAAATTGCGTGAGAGCGTAACAACAGTTGTTGCTGACTACCGTGGTTTGAGCGTTGCGCAAGTGACAGAACTTCGTAAGCAACTTCGTGAAGCTGGTATCGAGTTCCAAGTATTGAAAAATACATTGGTTCGTCGTGCTACTGCTGCAGCTGAGTTTACTGAACTTGACGAAGCATTGACTGGTCCTACAGCAATCGCATTCAGCCGTGAAGACGCAGTTGCTCCTGCGAAAATCTTAAACGATTTCGCAAAGAAAAACGAAGCCCTTGAAATCAAAGGTGGCATAGTAGAAGGTCGCGTTGTAGACGTAGACCAAATCAAAGCGTTGGCAGCATTGCCTTCCCGCGATGGTTTGTTGTCCATGTTGCTCAGCGTGCTCCAAGCACCTGTGCGCAACTTTGCATTGGCAGTCAAAGCAGTCGCAGAGAAGAACGAAGCCGAAGCGTAAGCAACGTCTTCTATTGGAATCTAGCGGCAGTATCATAAAATATGAAAACATTGATGGAGGTTACTATAATGAGCAAAGAGCAAATCTTGGAAGCCATTAAAGGCATGTCCGTATTGGAATTGAATGATCTTGTTAAAGCAATCGAAGAAGAATTCGGCGTAACAGCAGCTGCTCCAGTAGCAGTTGTAGCTGGTGGCGGAGCAGAAGCAGCAGCAGAGCAATCCGAATTCGACGTAATCTTGACTAGCGCTGGCGCTGGTAAGATCAACGTTATCAAAGTAGTTCGCGAAATCACTGGTCTTGGCTTGAAAGAAGCTAAAGAAGTAGTAGACAACGCTCCTAAAGCAATCAAAGAAAAAGTAAGCAAAGAAGACGCTGAAGCTATCAAAGCTAAGCTTGAAGAAGCAGGCGCATCTGTAGAAGTGAAGTAATAACCACTTCTGTAAGTACAAACCCCTTGAAGATCCTTCAAGGGGTTTGTTGTCTAGGATACGAAAGGGGTATCTTGGCAATCCTCGTAGTTATGACGCGCCCTAGACAATGAACGCTCGTGCTTACCGATGATGGAGGTGGATATATGGCGCACTATTATAGCAAAAGTCAGGAAGTTAGTCATGATCGCAAGCAGCTGCAATTTACATTGCGCGGCTATCAGTTGCGATTTATGTCTGATGCTGGCGTATTCTCAAAAGATAGCATTGATTATGGTAGTAGAGTATTAATTGAGCAGTTAGATATAGCACCAAATGCTAAGGTGTTGGATGTAGGCTGTGGTTATGGCCCGATTGGTCTGACGGCAGCTAAACTGGCTTTTGAAGGCCATGTTGTGATGGTGGATGTAAATGATCGTGCGTTGGCGTTAGCGCGTGAGAATGCAGCTGCGAATGGCATAACCAATATAACCATTCAATCAAGCGATGGTTTAGCGGAATTAGGTGGAAGTCGATTTGATGTTATTATAACGAATCCGCCTATCCGAGCAGGCAAAGAGGTAGTGCATCGTATCTTCGAGGAATCCTACGAGCATCTGAACGATGGCGGGTGCTTATGGATTGTTATTCAGAAGAAGCAGGGGGCTCCCTCGGCCGAGGCTAAGCTGCAATTGCTCTTTGGTGAGGGGCAAGTGAAGGAAGTTATTAAGGATAAGGGCTACCGAGTATTTCGGGCGACCAAAGAGTTGGGATAAATTACAATGCGAAAATAAGTATGAAAATCTCAATTCTAAGTTGACTGCGTTTGCCCAATGTGGTATTATTATAAAATGTCAGTATTAGGATGGACTTCATGTCTTTACTTTGCTAAAATGTCAAGCCTTTTTTTGAAAAGGATGCATACATTTTCGTTATATGACGTATAATGTTTACATTTTGGGCAAATCTATCGATATGAAGTGTAGTGAGACAACCCAGAAACGACGGCACGGAGAAACGGCGTCCATCGCAACTTGCGTTTTGTCGTGAACGTGCGTTTTTCTTTTTGTCCCTCTTTTTCCATTTTATCACGTTTTCTGAGTCTCTTTCGTGGACTTTATTATAAAGGATATCGAAAAGGATTCGCAATCCATTTTTTAAGTAGACATGAGGGGTGAGTATAAGTTGGCAGGACATCTTGTTCATTATGGACGACGCACTCGGCGCAGCTATGCGCGCATCAAAGAGGTTCTCGAAGTTCCGAACTTGATTGAAATCCAACAGAAATCGTACCAATGGTTTTTGGATGAAGGATTGCGAGAGATGTTCCAAGACATATCTCCGATTCAGGATTTCACAGGTAATCTCGTTCTGGAGTTTATCGATTACAGCTTAGGTGAACCGAAATATTCGGTCGATGATTCTAAGGAACGCGATGTAACATATGCGGCACCACTCCGTGTGAAGGTGCGACTTCTCAACAAAGACACCGGCGAAGTGAAGGAACAAGAAGTATTCATGGGTGATTTCCCACTCATGACGGAAACAGGAACGTTCATCATCAACGGTGCAGAACGTGTCATTGTCAGCCAGTTAGTTCGTTCCCCGAGTGTCTATTTCAGTACGAAGGTTGACAAGAACGGTAAGAAGACGTACACGGCAACGGTTATTCCTAACCGCGGTGCGTGGCTCGAACTTGAAACCGACGCAAAAGACATCATTTACGTTCGTATCGACCGTACACGTAAAATTCCGGTAACCGTGCTGCTTCGCGCACTAGGTTTTGGAACTGACGAGCAGATTTTAGAATTGCTCGGTCACGACGAATATATTCGTAATACGCTGGACAAAGACAACACGGATTCCACGGAGAAAGCGCTCATCGAGATCTACGAGCGACTTCGTCCAGGCGAGCCGCCTACGTTGGAAAATGCAAGAAGCTTGCTGATTGCCCGTTTCTTTGATCCGAAGCGTTACGATCTGGCGAATGTCGGTCGTTACAAAATAAATAAAAAGCTTCACATTAAAAACCGACTCTTCAATCAGAAGTTAGCACAAACACTTATTGATCCGGATACGGGAGAGATTGTTGCAGAAGCAGGCCAGATGATTGACCGTCGCTTGCTGGACGAAATCTTACCACGTCTTGAGAGCAATGTCGGCTTTAAGACTTATCAGGTCGCCGGCGGTGTGTTGGATTCGGATGATATTCCGCTCCAATGTATTGATGTATATTCTCCAATTGAAGACGGTAAAATCGTGAAAGTTATTGCCAACGGCTTAATTGATAAGTCCGTTAAACATATTACGCCTGCGGATATTATCGCATCGATTAACTACTTTATCGATTTGCTGCATGGCATTGGCAGTACGGATGACATTGACCATCTTGGTAATCGTCGTTTGCGCTCTGTAGGTGAATTGCTGCAGAATCAATTCCGTATTGGATTGTCCCGTATGGAACGTGTTGTACGCGAACGTATGTCGATTCAGGATGCTAATGTGATCACGCCACAAGCTTTGATCAACATTCGTCCGGTTATTGCTTCGATTAAGGAGTTCTTCGGAAGCTCCCAGTTGTCGCAGTTTATGGACCAGACGAACCCGCTGGCTGAATTGACGCATAAGCGTCGCCTTTCTGCACTCGGACCTGGTGGTCTGACGCGTGAGCGCGCGGGCTTTGAAGTTCGTGACGTCCATCCGTCTCACTATGGCCGTATGTGTCCGATCGAGACACCAGAGGGTCCGAACATCGGGTTGATCAACTCCTTGTCCACGTTTGCACGTGTGAATGAGTATGGCTTCATTGAGGCGCCATATCGTTGGGTAGATCCGAAAAGCGGTCGTGTTACGGAACATATCGATTACATGACAGCAGATGAAGAAGATAATTATGTCGTTGCCCAAGCGAATGCTGCTCTGAACGATGATGGCACATTCCGCGACGAAACGGCAATTGTTCGTTATAACAAGCAGTCTGACAACATTCTGACAATGCCTACTGACCGTGTAGATTACATGGACGTATCGCCTAAACAGGTTGTGTCGGTTGCGACAGCGCTCATTCCGTTCCTGGAGAACGATGACTCGAACCGTGCACTCATGGGATCGAACATGCAGCGTCAGGCGGTACCGCTTCTGATACCGCAAGCGCCGTTCGTAGGTACGGGAATGGAACACAAATCCGCTAAGGACTCCGGTGTATGCATCGTGTCCAAAATTAACGGTGTTGTGGAGCGTGTTAGCTCAAATGAGATCAATGTTCGTCATATTGAAGTGATTGACGGCCGCGAGGTTCGCGGTGATCTTGTTAAACATAAGCTGCAGAAATTCATGCGTTCCAACCAAGGGACGTGCATCAACCAACGTCCGCTTGCCCGTAAAGGCGATATTGTCAAAGTAGGCGATATTCTGGCGGATGGGCCTTCCACTGAAATGGGCGAATTGGCGCTCGGACGTAATGTCGTTGTTGCGTTTATGACGTGGGAAGGTTACAACTACGAGGATGCGATTCTTCTCTCTGAGAAGCTTGTGAAAGAAGACGTATATACTTCGATTCATATCGAAGAGTATGAGTCTGAAGCACGTGATACGAAACTCGGACCGGAAGAAATTACGCGTGATATTCCAAACGTAGGGGAAGAAGCGTTGAAGAATCTCGACGAGCGCGGTATTATCCGTGTCGGCGCAGAGATCAAAGCTGGTGATATTCTCGTTGGTAAAGTAACACCGAAAGGTGTAACCGAGCTTACAGCGGAAGAACGCCTGTTGCATGCGATCTTTGGTGAGAAAGCACGTGAAGTTCGTGATACATCACTTCGCGTACCGCATGGTACTGACGGTATCGTTGTAGACGTTAAAGTGTTTACGCGTGAAAATGGCGATGAGTTGCCACCGGGTGTTAATCAACTTGTTCGTGTATACATCGCTCAGAAACGTAAAATCTCTGAAGGCGATAAGATGGCGGGACGCCATGGTAACAAGGGTGTCATCGCTCGTATCTTGCCAGAAGAAGATATGCCATTCCTGCCAGATGGAACACCAGTTCAAGTTGTATTGAACCCGTTGGGCGTTCCTTCCCGTATGAATATCGGTCAGGTACTCGAGGTCCACTTGGGTATGGCTGCTCGTTATCTTGGCTTCCATGCTGCAACACCGGTATTTGACGGTGCAACGGAGTATGACGTGTTTGATACGATGGAAGAAGCAGGCATGCAGCGAAATGGTAAGACCGTCTTATATGACGGACGAACCGGAGAATCGTTCGAACGTGAAGTTACTGTTGGTGTCATGTACATGATCAAATTGGCACACATGGTTGACGATAAGATTCATGCTCGTTCTACAGGACCATATTCACTTGTTACGCAGCAGCCGCTCGGTGGTAAAGCACAGTTCGGTGGACAGCGCTTCGGTGAGATGGAAGTATGGGCACTTGAAGCATATGGTGCCGCATATACACTGCAAGAGATTCTTACAGTCAAGTCTGATGACGTGGTTGGTCGCGTGAAGACTTACGAATCCATCGTTAAGGGTGAGAATGTACCGGAACCAGGCGTTCCAGAATCATTCAAAGTCTTGATTAAAGAGCTGCAAAGCTTAGGTATGGACGTTAAGATCTTGACTGAAAACGAAGAAGAAATCGAAATGCGTGAATTCGATGAGGATGAGGAAACCCCTCAAGACAAGCTGAACTTGGGCTTGGAAGATGACTACGCAATCGAATAATAGTAATACTCGTGCTAACGATGGTAGACAGCAAGATGCTGAATGCCATCGTTACACGATATTGGCCGTCTATTCTGGAAATCAATGATTTCCTTGTCAAGACGCTCTCTCGAAATAGACCGAAGTTCACTAGGCCGTCTATTTCAAGTAGACGGTGATCTCAAGTACAGATTAAGGAGGGTCGCTCCTAGATGGACGTCAACAATTTTGAATTTATGAAGATCGGGCTCGCCTCTCCCGAGAAGATTCGCTCATGGTCCCGCGGCGAAGTCAAGAAACCAGAAACGATTAACTATCGTACGCTCAAGCCAGAGAAAGAGGGCTTGTTCTGTGAAAAGATTTTTGGACCGACGAAAGACTGGGAATGTCACTGTGGCAAGTACAAACGTGTTCGTTATAAAGGTGTAGTCTGTGACCGCTGCGGCGTTGAAGTGACACGTCAAAAAGTACGCCGTGAGCGTATGGGTCATATTGAATTAGCTGCTCCTGTATCACATATCTGGTATTTCAAAGGTATCCCATCTCGTATGGGCTTGGCGCTTGATATGTCTCCGCGTTCTTTGGAAGAGATTATTTATTTCGCTTCCTACGTAGTTACAGATCAAGGAGATACGCCATTGGAGAAGAAGCAACTCTTGTCCGAGAAGGAATATCGCAGTTACCGTGAAAAGTATGGACATGCGTTCCATGCCGGAATGGGTGCTGAAGCGGTTAAGAAGTTGCTGCAGGATCTCGACCTCGATAAAGAACTCGAAACGCTGAGGGAAGAGCTGCGTACGGCTCAAGGCCAACGCCGTAACCGTGCGATTAAGCGTCTCGAAGTAATCGAAGCTTTCCGTAACTCGGGCAACTGTCCGGATTGGATGATTCTTGACGTGCTGCCGGTTATTCCACCTGAACTGCGTCCGATGGTTCAATTGGATGGTGGTCGCTTTGCGACTTCTGACTTGAATGATCTGTACCGTCGTGTTATTAACCGGAACAACCGCTTGAAACGCTTGCTGGACCTTGGCGCTCCAGATATCATCGTACAGAATGAGAAGCGTATGCTTCAAGAAGCTGTAGATGCTCTGATCGACAACGGTCGTCGCGGCCGTCCTGTTACAGGTCCTGGTAACCGTCCATTGAAATCGTTGAGCCACATGCTCAAAGGTAAACAGGGACGTTTCCGTCAGAACTTGCTCGGTAAACGGGTTGACTATTCTGGTCGTTCCGTTATCGTTGTAGGGCCTAGCCTCAAGATGTATCAATGCGGTCTGCCTAAAGAAATGGCCTTGGAATTGTTCAAGCCGTTTGTCATGAAAGAACTTGTGAACAAAGGCTTGGCTCACAATATTAAGAGTGCAAAGCGTAAAGTAGAGCGCGTGAGCCCAGAAGTATGGGACGTTCTGGAGCAAGTTATCCGTGAACATCCAGTACTGTTGAACCGTGCCCCTACCCTTCATAGACTCGGTATTCAAGCATTTGAACCGATTCTGGTTGAAGGACGCGCAATTAAGCTTCACCCACTCGTATGTACAGCGTACAATGCGGACTTTGACGGTGACCAGATGGCTGTTCACGTACCATTGTCTGCTGAAGCACAAGCGGAAGCACGTCTTCTGATGCTTGCATCGGGTAACATCTTGAACCCTAAAGACGGTAAACCTGTTGTTACGCCATCTCAGGATATGGTCCTCGGATCTCACTTCTTGACCATGGATAACAAAGATGCTAAAGGTTCAGGTATGATCATTTCTCATGTGAATGAAGCCGTATCCGCATACCAACGTGGTACAGCATCCTTGCATGCGCGTGTAGCCATTCCGGTTAAGGCGCTTGGCAAGACCAACTTTACGGAGAAACAACAAAGTGCGTTCATGATTACGACCATTGGACGTATTATCTTTAACGAAATCTTCCCGGCTGATTTCCCTTACATCAACGAGCCAACTAAGCGCAACTTGTTCGAGGGAACACCGGATCATTACTTTGTATACGATAAAGGTGCGAACATCCGTGAGTACATGATGGAAGTTCCACAGACCGGAGCAGTTGGTAAAGACTACTTGGGTCAAATTATTGCCCGTTGTTTCGAGATCTTCCATACAACCAAAACGGCTGTTATTTTGGATGATATCAAGCAGCTTGGATTCACTTATTCTACGCGTGCAGGTATTTCTATCGCGGTGTCGGACGTAATCGTTCCGCCAGAAAAAGTTGAAATCCTGAAAGAATCCGAAGAGAAAGTCAAAGTCATTACGAACCAATATCGTCGTGGTTTGATCACGAATGATGAGCGTTATGACCGTGTTATCGAAGTATGGTCGAAAACAAAAGACCAGATTACCGATATTTTGATGAAATCGATGGATCGTTACAACTCGATTATGCTCATGGTGGACTCCAAAGCCCGCGGTAACAAATCGCAGATCACACAGCTCGGCGGTATGCGTGGTTTGATGGCGAATCCATCTGGTCGTATTATCGAATTGCCAATCAAGTCGAACTTCCGTGAAGGCCTTACGGTCTTGGAATACTTTATCTCGACGCATGGTGCGCGTAAAGGTTTGGCGGATACGGCGCTTCGTACAGCGGATTCGGGTTACTTGACCCGTCGTCTCGTTGACGTTGCCCAAGATGTCATCGTTCGCGAAGACGATTGCGGTACAGATAAAGGCTTCTTGGTCAGCGATATTTCTGACGGTAAAGAGGTTATCGAAGGATTGTACGATCGTATCGAAGGACGTTACTCCTTCCAAACGATCAAGCATCCTGAGACGGGTGAAGTCATTGTCAACCGCAATGAACTGATCGATTCCGACAAAGCCGAAGAGATCGTGAAGTCTGGTGTGAAGAAGCTGCAAATCCGTTCAGTATTGAGCTGCCGCGCTCGTCATGGCGTATGTAAGATTTGTTACGGCCGTAACTTGGCGACAGGTAAGCATGTAGAGATCGGGGAAGCAGTCGGCATTATCGCCGCTCAATCCATCGGGGAACCAGGAACACAGTTGACGATGCGTACGTTCCATACCGGCGGTGTTGCCGGAGATGATATTACGCAAGGTTTGCCGCGTATCCAGGAGTTGTTCGAGGCCCGTAATCCTAAAGGTCAAGCAACTATTTCCGAGATTGATGGTGTAATCAAAGAAATCCGCGAGACGAAAGACCGTCGCGAAGTGGAAGTCCAAGGTGAAGCAGAGACTAAAGTCTATGCAGCAAGCTATGGCTCCCGTATTCGTGTACATGAAGGTCAGACGATCGAGGCGGGCGACGAGATTACAGAAGGTTCGATTGACCCTAAAGAGATGCTGCGCATCAAAGGTATTCGAGGCGTTCAGAACTATATCCTTCAGGAAGTTCAGCGCGTTTACCGGAACCAAGGGGTTGAAATTAACGATAAGCACGTTGAAGTTATGATTCGACAAATGCTTCGTAAGATTCGTATCATCGATAATGGAGACACGGTTCTATTGCCAGGCGCCTTCGTTGATATGCATGAATACGAGTCTGCGAACAAAGATGCTATTTTGTCTGACAAAGAACCGGCTGTTGCTAAACCAGTATTGCTCGGTATTACGAAAGCTTCCTTGGAGACAGATTCCTTCTTGTCCGCAGCTTCATTCCAAGAGACAACTCGTGTCTTGACAGATGCTGCAATCAAAGGTAAAGTTGACCAATTGCTCGGTCTGAAAGAGAACGTTATTATCGGTAAGCTGATCCCTGCAGGTACGGGTATGAACCGTTATCGCAGCGTTAAGCTTATCAATCCTCTGAATGAGCAAATGGAAGAAGCACTTGAGCATGCAGGTGTAGGCGCAACTGAATAAGTTCAGCCTAATGATAAAGAAGGCGTCCGATTACTGTTGCTTCAAGTAACAGTAATCGGCGGCTTTTTCATGTATGATACACAGCGATATTTAATAATTGCTAATTCAATATTTTACTCGACATGAGGACGGATTCTTGATAGAATGCTCTTTGTGCCGCAATAGTGCGCAATATTGAAAGAGTAGCACCAGAAGAGAAAGTGCTTGACAGCATACTCTCGAAGTGCTAAAATATCGTAGTGTGCCCAAGACGGATGCCTGTGCTTTTGGAGGATTAAGATTCATGTCTAATGAAAAGAGTCTACAGGATGCTAAAGTTAAGATTGGGAGCAAGCAGACACTAAAGATGGTTGAGCAAGGTCTTGCCATTGAAGTGTATGTTGCACTAGATGCCGATACGAAGCTTCTTAATAAGATCGTATCCCTTTGCCGTAAGAGAAACGTTAAGCTTATTGAAATAAGCTCGATGTTGGAACTTGGCAAAATGTGTGGCATCGAAGTTGGAGCTGCTATGGCAGCGATAGTCGAAGAGTAAGTAACCGATGTTTTTGTTAAGGATGACGGAATGGTTTCCGAGGCAAAAACTTTTCATTTGCTCATTTATGAACCGCCTGGATCTGTGGACTTAAAAGAGTGAATTGTTAAAGGTGTTAATAACATGGGAAGGGGGTGGCAACATGCCAACTATTAACCAATTAGTTCGCAAAGGCCGCAAAGCTAAAGTAACAAAATCCAAATCCCCAGCATTGCAAAAAGGGTTTAACGCCCTGAAACGTGCTGAGACTGATTTGAGCGCGCCTCAAAAACGTGGTGTATGTACTCGTGTAGGTACAATGACTCCGAAGAAACCGAACTCCGCACTTCGTAAATATGCTCGTGTTCGTTTGACGAACCGTGTAGAGGTAACGGCGTACATCGGCGGTATTGGACATAACCTGCAAGAGCATAGTGTCGTGCTCGTGCGCGGCGGCCGTGTTAAGGATCTTCCGGGTGTTCGCTACCACATCGTTCGCGGTGCATTAGACACTGCTGGTGTGAACAACCGTATGCAAGCTCGTTCCAAATATGGTACGAAGCGTCCTAAAGTTAAAAAATAATTAATAGTTTCATGATATATTCATGAGCTCACGTGGAAAGGGGGATACACATGCCACGCAAAGGACCAGTTACTAAGCGCGACGTGTTGCCAGATCCGGTATACAATAGCAAGTTGGTTACTCGCCTAATCAATCGTGTTATGATCGATGGTAAACGTGGTGTTGCTCAAACTATTCTGTATGATGCTTTCAAGTCCATTGAAGAGCGTACGGGTAAAGACCCTATGGAAGTGTTTGAAGCAGCAATCAAGAACATCATGCCGGTTCTAGAAGTTAAAGCTCGCCGTGTAGGCGGATCTAACTATCAAGTACCAGTAGAAGTTAAGCCAGAACGCCGTACATCCTTGGGATTACGTTGGTTGGTTAACTATTCGCGTAACCGCGGTGAAAAAACAATGCAAGAGCGTTTGGCAGCAGAGATTATCGATGCTTCCAACAACACTGGAGCAGCTGTTAAGAAACGCGAAGATACGCACAAAATGGCTGAAGCGAACAAAGCATTTGCTCACTACCGTTGGTAGGATTGAGTTAAAGCTACTCGCATTTAACCAACTCATATTTGAAGGGAGATCCAACCATGGCAAGACAGTTCTCCTTGGCAAATACGCGTAATATCGGGATCATGGCTCACATCGATGCTGGTAAGACAACAACAACGGAGCGTATCTTGTACTATACAGGCCGTACTCACAAGATTGGTGAGGTGCACGAAGGTGCAGCAACAATGGACTGGATGGAGCAAGAACAAGAACGTGGTATCACGATCACATCCGCTGCGACTACAGCGCAGTGGAAAGGTCATCGTGTTAATATCATCGATACTCCGGGTCACGTTGACTTCACAGTAGAGGTTGAACGTTCCCTTCGCGTATTGGACGGAGCCGTAGGCGTATTCTCTGCAAAAGAAGGCGTAGAGCCGCAATCCGAAACGGTATGGCGTCAAGCTGACCGTTACGGTGTACCTCGTATTGCTTACGTTAACAAAATGGACATCATTGGCGCTGATTACCTCAACGTTATTGAGTCCATGAAAGATCGTTTGCAAGCGAACGCAGTTGCGATTCAATTGCCTATCGGCGCTGAGAATGATTTTGTTGGTATCATTGACTTGGTAGAGCAAGTTGCTCACATCTTCAAAGATGACCTTGGTCGTGATGTCGAAATTACAGAAATTCCTGCAGAGTTCAAAGAGCAAGTTGCTGAACTTCGCATGGAATTAGTTGAGAAGGTTGCAGAACTCGACGAAGATTTGATGATGAAATACCTCGAGGGTGAAGAGCCAACAGTTGAAGAACTCAAGGCTGCTCTCCGTAAAGGTGTTTGTTCCGTTCAAATCTTCCCAGTAGTATGCGGTTCTTCTTACAGAAACAAAGGCGTTCAATTGATGATTGACGCAGTTGTTGACTACTTGCCATCCCCACTTGATGTACCTGATATTAAAGGTCATCTTGAAGATGGTGAAGAAGCGATCCGTCATTCTTCTGACGAAGAGCCGTTCTCGGCACTTGCGTTTAAGATCATGACAGACCCTTATGTTGGTAAACTTACGTTCTTCCGTGTGTATTCAGGCGTATTGAGCTCCGGTTCTTATGTATTGAATGCTACAAAGGGCAAACGTGAGCGTATCGGCCGTATTCTTCAAATGCACGCTAACAGCCGTGAAGAAATCGACGTAGTATACTCCGGAGATATCGCAGCTGCAGTAGGCTTGAAAGATACAGGTACTGGCGATACACTTTGTGATGAGAAAAATCCGGTAATCTTGGAGTCCATGAACTTCCCTGATCCGGTAATCGAAATCGCAGTAGAGCCTAAAACCAAAGCTGACCAAGATAAAATGGGTGTTGCTTTGAGCAAATTGACAGAGGAAGATCCAACTCTGCGTGCGCATACAGATGAAGAGACTGGTCAAACTATTTTGGCTGGTATGGGTGAGCTTCACTTGGAGATCATCGTTGACCGTATGCGTCGTGAGTTTAAGGTTGACACGAATGTTGGTAAACCACAAGTTGCTTACCGTGAAACATTCAAAACTGGCGCTAAAGTCGAAGGTAAGTTTGTACGCCAATCTGGTGGTCGCGGTCAATACGGACACGTATGGATCGAATTTGCACCACAAGAGCCGGGCGCAGGCTTCGCATTCGAAAACAAAGTTGTCGGTGGTGTCGTTCCTCGTGAATACATCGCTCCAGTTCAAGCTGGTATCGAAGAGTCAATGAAGAACGGTGTAATTGCGGGCTTCCCACTCGTTGATATTAAAGCAACTATTTTTGACGGATCTTATCATGATGTTGACTCCAGTGAAATGGCGTTTAAGATTGCCGGTTCCATGGCACTTAAAGCTGCTAAAGACAAGTGTAATCCTGTCTTGCTTGAGCCAATCATGAAAGTTGAAGTTACAGTTCCTGAAGAGTACATGGGCGACGTTATGGGGATGTTGAATTCCCGTCGTGGTCGTATCGAAGGTATGGATACTCGCTCAGGAGCTCAAATTATTCGTGCTAAGGTACCTCTCGCTGAGATGTTTGGATATTCCACAACTCTTCGTTCTGGTACACAAGGCCGTGGCGTATTCTCCATGGAGCTTTCGCACTATGAAGAAGTTCCTCGCAGCATCTCGGAAGAGATTGTTTCGAAGCACAAAGGCGCTGAGTAATTTAACTGCTTAATCTAAGTTTACACAAGGTCGGGAAGTTGATCTAAATCTTCATGCCGACCTTCAATCCCATATATTATTCCACTATTAAGGAGGAATTGTTCAAAATGGCAAAGGCAAAATTTGAACGTAATAAACCGCATGTTAACATCGGTACTATCGGTCACGTTGACCACGGTAAAACAACTTTGACAGCTGCAATCACTACAGTATTGTCCAAACGTTATGGCGGTGCTGCAATTGCATTCGATCAAATCGATAAAGCTCCAGAAGAGCGCGAACGCGGTATCACAATTTCCACATCTCACGTAGAGTACGAAACACCAGCTCGTCACTATGCACACGTTGACTGCCCAGGTCACGCGGACTACGTTAAAAACATGATCACTGGTGCTGCTCAAATGGACGGCGCGATCTTGGTTGTATCTGCAGCTGACGGTCCAATGCCACAAACACGTGAGCACATCTTGTTGTCCCGCCAAGTAGGCGTACCTTACATCGTTGTATTCTTGAACAAATGCGACATGGTAGAAGACGAAGAGTTGCTTGAATTGGTTGAAATGGAAGTTCGTGACTTGTTGAACGAATATGAGTTCCCAGGCGACGACACTCCAATCATCCGTGGTTCCGCTCGTGAAGCTCTTCAAAACCCTGATGGTGAGTGGGCTGATAAAGTTGTTGAATTGTTCGAACAAATCGACAACTACATTCCACAACCAGAGCGCGAAACTGACAAGCCTTTCTTGATGCCTGTCGAGGACGTGTTCTCCATCACTGGCCGTGGTACAGTTGCTACTGGTCGTGTAGAGCGCGGTACTGTTAAAGTAGGCGAAGAGATCGAAATCGTTGGTATCCAAGAAGAGACTCGCAAATCGGTTGTTACGGGCGTAGAAATGTTCCGTAAACTTCTTGATTCCGCTCAAGCTGGTGACAACATCGGTGCGTTGCTTCGTGGTGTAGACCGCAGCAACATCGAGCGCGGACAAGTATTGGTTAAACCAGGTACGGTTAAACCACATACAGAGTTCACTTCCCAAATCTACGTGTTGACTAAAGAAGAGGGTGGCCGTCACAAGCCTTTCTTTACTGGCTACCGTCCACAGTTCTACTTCCGTACAACTGACGTAACAGGTATCATCGAATTGCCAGAAGGCACTGAAATGGTTATGCCTGGTGACAACATCACAGTTACTGTTAAATTGATCAGCCCAATCGCTATCGAAGAAGGAACACGCTTCGCGATTCGTGAAGGCGGACGTACAGTAGGTGCCGGTGCGGTTGCATCCATCCAAAAATAATTAATGTTCGGCATTAGCCGACATTAATCACAATCCCTTTCCTAACGGAGAGGGATTGTTTTTGTTTATGTGGATAAGTTCAGAATGTTCTAATACAATATTCACAGCTTGGATATATGGGATGCCTATGCGGGACTATTTACCGGACTATAATAGGAGTAATGTCCTATATGTCACAAGGGTGTGGATAACTCTTGCGGGACAGAGTGTACACTTCTTAGGGAAGGATGCATCCTGATGAACTTTATAACGAAATGGTTTTCCGATAACACAACGGAGTTAGGGCAATTCAGTGCTACAAGGAAGGGTTCAGAGCCCATATGGAACATAGATGATCAGCAACAGGTAAGTGAGGCTTGGGGAAAAATAAATTTACCAGATGAACATCCCTTATGGAAACAACTAAACATGATCTCATTAACGGAAGTTGACCTTAGACTATTAAGATGTTTAAAGCCTTATATTTCTATGGAATTAGAGGCATTGACAACTCAATTTTATGACACGATTATAAGTATAGCTCAACTGGATATGTTGATTCGAAATAACAGTTCAGTGGAAAAGTTGAAGTCAACGCTCCGCATCCATATTGAAGAAATGTTTAATGGTGTGATTGATGGTCCCTATATTATAAAACGTATAAAAATTGCTTCTGTACATCAGCATATAGGACTTGAGTCGAAATGGTATATGGGAGCTTTTCAAAATTTGCAGGCCATCATTACTGATCTTGTGCTGCGCCGCATTCCGGATAAAGAGTGTTCAATATCATGTATTCATGCTCTGAACAAAATATTTAATCTGGAACAACAGCTTGTGCTGGATGCTTATGAGGAGCGTTTCCATATGCAAATGGCCCAGCAATATGAAGTAGTTAAAAATGAGTTGAAACAAAATATAAGCCAGCTAAGTGAACAACTTGCGGCACTGGCAGCTGAAACCAATCTCACAATATCCAGTCTTAGTCATAAAGGTGTAGAGCTTAACGATAGAGTTCAAGCTGCAGCGCAATCAACAAGTATGACACAAGAGGTCGCTATGGAAGGCAAACAATTGATGACCGGAGTGTCTGAGAGTATTCAGCGGATTAATGACCATGCTCATGAAATGCAAATTCGGATTATCAATTTAAAAGATACGTCTATACGAATAAGAACTATTATTGGAGCTGTAAGAGAGATAGCAGATCAGACTAACTTATTATCATTAAACGCTTCTATAGAAGCTGCACGTGCAGGAGAGCATGGGTTGGGATTTGCTGTTGTAGCCAAAGAAGTAAATAAATTGGCCGACCATACGAAGCAAACGGTAGCGGACATTGAAGAGTTGATAGGGAACTCAACTTTGGTTAATAACTCTGTTGTTCAAATTATTAGTGAGGTACGTGCTAGTGTGGCCTCCGTAAAGGAGCAATCAGAAGAAACTAGTGGAGCTTTCATAAATATCGTTCAAAAGGTTGAAACAAGCAGGCACTCCATGGATAGCATTCAAGGAGAATTTGAGCTTCTTATGGAAATGATTGCAGGAATCGGTCAGGCAACACGGCAAGTTGCTGAATCGGCTGAACAATTAAGTCATACAACGATGAAGCTGTAAGCGGACTTCTTCTTATATAGAAGGAACTCGCGACAGTTGGTATGGATTACCGTGGCATTATATGAATTCTTCATTATATAATGTCCTAGCAGCCGACTTTGAGATGAACTGACGACAATACTAAGTTGCTTGGTATACCGTAATATTTCTCTTATTTTATATGTATAAACGAATTTGCTACAAATGCTTGCAATTATCGGGACATTTATATATAATAGTGAATGTTGTTCGTCGACGTTGCGATGAAGTGAGAGGTTACCGACACACCCGGCCCCTTTGCCATGGACGGTGTGCACGGAAAATTTTCACGGAGTATGTCCGATGCAAAATTGGGCGATTAAAGGAGGGAATAAAATGGCAAAGCAAAAAATTCGTATTCGCTTGAAAGCATACGACCACAGAATTCTTGATCAATCAGCTGAGAAGATCGTTGAAACGGCTAAGCGTTCCGGTGCAGGAGTATCCGGTCCAATCCCGTTGCCAACAGAGAAGCAAATCATCACCATTCTTCGTGCGGTGCATAAGTACAAGGATTCTCGCGAGCAGTTCGAAATGCGCACTCATAAGCGTCTTATCGACATCGTGAACCCAACGCCGCAAACTGTTGATGCGTTGATGCGACTGGACCTGCCGTCCGGTGTAGATATCGAAATCAAGCTGTAAGAACAGCTTAAGTATGAACGGAATATGGAAGGAAAAGAGGTGTCAACATGAAAGGTATCTTAGGAAAAAAACTCGGCATGACTCAAGTATTTACTCCAGAGGGTAATGTTGTGCCAGTAACAGTTATCGAAGCTGGTCCTTGTGTCGTTCTTCAAAAGAAAGATCTTGAGAACGATGGTTACGAAGCAATTCAAGTCGGCTTTGCTGACAAGAAAGAAAAGCGTGCCAACAAGCCAGAAATCGGACATGCTAAAAAAGCTAACACAACGCCTAAGCGCTACATTAAGGAATACCGTGGTATCGATCTTTCGCAATACGAAGTTGGCCAGGAGTTGAAAGCTGACTTGTTCACTGAAGGTGAATTCGTAGACGTTACAGGTATTTCTAAAGGTAAAGGTTTCTCCGGCGTTATCCAACGTTGGGGTCAAAGCCGCGGACCTATGTCCCACGGTTCCCGTTACCATCGTGGCCCAGGTTCCATGGGTTCTATCCAAGCGAACCGCGTTCCTAAAGGCAAACGTCTTCCAGGACATATGGGTAGCGTAACAATTACAATTCAAAATCTTGAGGTTGTTAAAGTGGATACGGAACGTAACGTAATCCTCGTTAAAGGCTCCATTCCAGGACCTAAAAACAGCTTCATTAACGTTAAATCCGCAATTAAAAAGTAATGTGTGAGGAAAGGAGGAGCTCAGAATGCCTAAAGTAGCATTGTACAACATTTCCGGTACGCAAGTTGGCGAGATTGAATTGGCTGACAGTGTATTCGGAATTGAGCCTAACAAACATGTACTTCATGATGCAGTTGTGATGCAGCTTGCATCGTTGCGTCAAGGTACACACAAAGTTAAAGGTCGTTCCGAGGTTCGCGGCGGTGGCCGTAAGCCATGGAAACAAAAAGGAACTGGCCGCGCGCGTCAAGGTTCGATTCGTTCGCCACAATGGAAAGGCGGCGGCGTAGTATTCGGACCAACACCACGCAGCTATGCATATAAGCTTCCTAAAAAAGTTCGTCGTTTGGCGATCAAATCCGCACTTTCTTCCAAAGTGTTGGAAAATAAAATTATTGTACTTGACGAGTTGAACTTGAACGCGCCGAAAACGAAAGAATTCCAAGCGATCTTGAACAACTTGAAAGTGGAACGCAAAGCGCTTGTTGTAGTACCTGAGTACAACGACAACGTGGCGCTCTCCGCTCGCAACATCCCATCCGTGAAATTGGTTGCGGCTGATGGAGTTAACGTTTATGACGTGCTTCGCCACCAGAACCTGATCATCACGAAGGATGCTGTTTCGAAGGTAGAGGAGGTGTTCGCGTAATGAAAGATCCTCGTGATATCATTAAGCGTCCTATCATCACTGAGCGTACTGCTGAGATGATGGATGGCCTTAAATACGTATTTGAGGTTGACATTCGTGCCAACAAAACAGAAGTCAAGAGTGCTATCGAGCAAATCTTCAAAGTGAAAGTAGCGAGCGTGAACACGTTGCGTGTTCCGGCTAAGCCGAAACGTTATGGCCGCTACAATGGCTACACTTCCGAATGGAAGAAAGCTTTCGTAACTTTGACAGCTGACAGCAAACCGCTTGAGTTCTTTGAAACGGTATAAATAAACAAGTTTTGAAGTAAGGAGGGAAAACAAGTGCCAATCAAAAAGTATAAACCGACATCCCCGGCTCGTCGTGGCATGAGCGTTTCGACGTTCGAAGAGATCACAACAAGCACACCGGAGAAATCGTTGCTTGCGCCTCTTAGCAAAAAAGCTGGCCGCAACAACCAAGGTAAAATTACTACTCGCCATCATGGCGGTGGTCACAAACGTAAGTATCGTATCATCGATTTCAAACGTAACAAAGATGGCATTCAAGGCCGCGTTGCTACAGTTGAGTACGATCCAAACCGTACTTCTAACATTGCATTGATTCACTATGCTGATGGTGAGAAACGTTATATCATCGCACCTAAAGGTTTGAAAGTCGGCGATGTTGTTATGTCCGGCGCTGGAGCTGATATCAAGATCGGTAATGCAATGCCGCTTGAGAACATTCCAGTAGGTACAGTTATCCACAACATCGAGTTGAAACCAGGTAAAGGTGCTCAGTTGGTTCGTGCAGCTGGTACGGAAGCTCAATTGCTTGGTAAAGAAGAACGTTATGTAACAGTTCGCTTGTCCTCTGGTGAAGTTCGTAAAGTCTTGAAAGTTTGCCGCGCTACTATCGGTTCCGTTGGTAACCAAGATCATGAACTCATTAAGATCGGTAAAGCAGGTCGTAACCGTTGGTTGGGCAAACGTCCAACAGTCCGCGGGGTTGTAATGAACCCGGTTGATCACCCACATGGTGGTGGTGAAGGTCGCGCTCCAATCGGTCGTAAATCGCCATTGTCTCCATGGGGCAAACCTACGCTCGGTTACAAAACGCGTAAAAAAGGCAAACACTCCGATAAATATATTGTTCGTCGTCGCACGAAATAATATTTGTTCGGTTCGATACGCAGCAGCGTAACAAGCGAAACAAACAGGTCTCGTGAAGGGAGGATTCACACATGGGTCGCAGTTTGAAAAAAGGACCATTCATTGATGGTCACCTTTTGAAGAAAGTTGAAGTTATGAACGAAGGCGGCAAGAAAGTCGTAATTAAGACTTGGTCCCGTCGTTCCACAATTTTTCCTCAATTCATCGGTCACACAATTGCAGTATATGATGGCCGCAAACATGTACCAGTTTACGTTACAGAAGATATGGTAGGACACAAGTTCGGAGAGTTCGCACCTACTCGTACGTACAAAGGTCATGATGATGACAAGAAAACGGGCAAACGATAATTCAGAACTTAGCATTTGAGGGGAGGTACTAACATGCAAGCGAAAGCTCATGCAAATAGTGTTCGCATCGCTCCCCGCAAAGTCAAGCTCGTTATCGACTTGATCCGCGGAAAGCAAGTAGGCGAAGCAATTGCAATTTTACGCCACACGCCAAAATCGGCGTCCCCAGTGGTTGAAAAATTGTTGAACTCTGCTATTGCCAATGCAGAACATAACTATCAATTGGACGTGAATAAGCTCGTAATTGAGCAAGTATTCGTGAACGAAGGTCCAACATTGAAACGTTTCCGTCCTCGCGCAATGGGACGTGCAAGCCGTATCAATAAGAGAACTAGCCACATCACGCTTGTGGTATCCGAGAAATAAGGAGGGAAAACGTGTGGGTCAAAAGGTAAATCCCGTCGGACTTCGAGTAGGTATTATCCGTGATTGGGAATCTAAATGGTACGCTGAGAAAGACTTCGGCGCATTGCTGATTGAAGACGTTAAGGTTCGTGAGTACCTTAAAAATAAACTTAAAGACGCAGCTGTGTCTAAAATCGAAATCGAACGTGCCGCTAATCGCGTGAACGTTACGATTCACACCGCTAAACCAGGTATGGTAATTGGTAAAGGCGGTTCCGAGGTTGAAGCTCTTCGTCGTGAAGTAACTAAAATTGCTGGCGGCAAAAAAGTGCACATCAACATTTCGGAAATCAAAACTCCAGACTTGGATGCAATTCTCGTTGCTGAGAGCATTGCACAACAACTGGAGCGCCGCGTTTCTTTCCGTCGCGCGCTGAAACAAGCGATTCAACGTTCTATGCGTTCAGGTGCAAAAGGAATTAAAACAGCGGTAAGTGGTCGTTTGGGCGGTGCTGAAATCGCTCGTTCTGAAGGATACAGCGAAGGAACTGTACCACTTCATACGCTTCGCGCCGACATCGATTATGGCACGGCAGAAGCTCATACAACTTACGGCCGTATCGGCGTAAAAGTATGGATCTATCGTGGAGAGGTACTTCCTACGGCTAAGAAAAAGGCTGTTGAGGAAGGAGGCAACTAATCATGTTGGTACCTAAACGTGTCAAACATCGTAAACAACAACGCGGTAGCTTGAAAGGTCGCGCTAAAGGCGGCACAACTGTAAACTTCGGTGAATACGGTTTACAAGCTCTTGAACCTACATGGATCACAAACCGTCAAATCGAGGCTGCTCGTATTGCGATGACTCGTTACATTAAACGTGGCGGTAAAGTATGGATCAAAATCTTCCCGGATAAGCCAATTACGCAAAAGCCTCTTGAGGTGCGGATGGGTTCCGGTAAAGGTAACGTTGAGAAATGGGTAGCTGTTGTTAAGCCTGGTAAGATCATGTTCGAACTTTCTGGTGTTCCTGAGGAAGTCGCTCGTGAAGCAATGCGCCTCGCTGCACACAAACTCCCTATCAAGACGAAGTTTGTGAAACGCGAAGAAATGGGTGGTGAAGCAAATGAAAGCTAGTGAATTCCGCAACTTGACCACTGCTGAACTTGAACAAAAGATTGTCGGATTCAAGGAAGAACTTTTCAACCTCCGTTTCCAATTGGCTACTGGACAGCTTGACAACCCAACTCGCATCCGTGATGTACGTAAAGCAATTGCTCGTGCTAAAACGGTATTGCGTGAAAGAGAACTTGGGATTACTAGCTAATTTAGCGTCAAGATCTTGACTATAAATAGACATCCTGTACTCAGGAAGGAGGCAACACACTCATGAGTGAACAACGCAACGCTCGTAAAGTGCAAGTTGGTAAAGTGGTCAGTGACAAAATGGACAAAACAATCGTAATCGCGGTTGAAACGTACAAAAAGCATGACTTGTACCACAAACGCATTAAATATACGAAAAAGTTCAAAGCTCACGACGAGAACAACGAAGCTAAGATCGGCGATACTGTAAAAGTCATGGAAACGCGTCCTTTGTCGAAAGACAAACGCTGGAGACTGGTAGAGATCGTTGAGAAAGCTGTAATCGTTTAATGCTCGGTTAGTTTTAACCGGAAGGAGGAAAACAGAATGATTCAACCATTTACACGTTTAGCTGTAGCAGACAACTCTGGTGCAAAAGAACTGATGTGTATTCGTGTCTTGGGTGGTACGGGACGTCGCGTAGGCCACATTGGAGACTTGATCATCTGCTCTGTAAAACAAGCAACACCAGGCGGCGTTGTCAAAAAGGGTGACGTTGTAAAAGCAGTTATCGTTCGTACGAAGCGTTCCGTTCGTCGTAAAGACGGTTCTTACATCGCATTTGATGAGAACGCAGCGGTAATTGTTAAAGACGATAAAGGCCCACGTGGAACACGTATTTTCGGACCAGTTGCTCGCGAACTTCGCGATAAAGACTTCATGAAAATCGTTTCCTTGGCACCGGAAGTTATTTAATCAACTTGCCTGCAAGCAAGGTTCAGGAGGTGTGACACATGCCACGAATGAAGAAAGTACTGGAGTCGCATAACAACAAATTGCACGTGAAAAAAGATGACACTGTCATCGTTATCACTGGTAAAGACAAAGGTAAAAAAGGCCGCGTTATCGCAGCTTTCCCACGTCAAAACCGTGTTCTTATTGAAGGTGTTAACATGGTGAAAAAACACCAAAAGCCTAACCAAAAGAACCCGCAAGGCGGTATCGTTGAACAAGAAGCTCCAATTCACGTATCGAACGTAATGCACGTGGATCCTAAGTCGGGCAAAGTAACACGTATTGGTTACAAAGTGTTGGAGAACGGTAAAAAAGTACGTGTTGCAAAACGCTCCGGCGAAATCATCGACTAATCGCTAGGAAAGGAGGTCCATTTTACATGGCAGCTCGCATGAAAGAACGTTATTTGAACGAAATAACTCCTGCTCTGATGCAGAAGTTCAACTATACAACGGTAATGCAAGTACCTAAAGTAGAAAAAGTCGTCATCAACATGGGTATGGGTGAGGCAGTTTCGAACTCCAAGGTCTTGGATACAGCTGTTGCCGAATTGCAATTGATCTCTGGTCAAAAGCCAGTTATCACTCGCGCTAAAAAATCCATCGCAGGCTTTAAGCTTCGTGAAGGAATGCCGATCGGTGTGAAGGTGACACTACGTGGTGAGCGTATGTATCACTTCCTGGACAAATTGTTCAACGTCACGCTTCCACGTGTCCGCGACTTCCGCGGTATCTCTAACAAAGCGTTTGACGGCCGCGGTAACTACACGCTCGGTCTGAAAGAGCAAATCATTTTCCCTGAGATCGAGTACGATAAAATCGATAAAGTACGCGGTATGGACATCGTTATCGTTACTACAGCGAAAACGGACGAAGAGTCCCGTGAATTGTTGACGCAACTCGGCATGCCTTTCACGAAATAATCGTCAAAATCGAAAGAGTAATCTATTCGATTCATAAGTAATAAGGACAATGAGTTTGTTAGTGACCTTGGTCCTACAAATATCATAGGAGGTGTCAACACGTGGCAAAAACTTCGATGCTGGTAAAACAACAACGCAAACCGAAGTTCAAAGTGCAAGGATACACTCGTTGTGAGCGTTGTGGTCGTCCGCATTCTGTATTACGTAAATTCAAAATTTGCAGAATTTGTTTCCGCGAATTGGCATATAAAGGCCAGATTCCTGGCGTTAAAAAAGCAAGCTGGTAATCAACCCTGTTGCGGGAAGGAGGTTTACACTAATGGTTATGTCTGATCCAATTGCTGATATGCTTACACGCATTCGCAATGCTAACACAGTACGTCATGAAACGGTGGAAATGCCTGCTTCTACAATGAAGAAGCAAATCGCTGAGATCCTCAAGCGTGAAGGCTTTATCCGTGATGCAGAATATATCGATGACAACAAACAAGGGATCATCCGTATCTTCTTGAAGTACGGTGCTAACAATGAGCGTGTCATCACAGGCTTGAAACGTATTTCCAAGCCAGGATTGCGTGTATACTCTAAATCGAACGAGGTACCTCGTGTACTCGGCGGTCTTGGTATCGCGATCATCTCGACGTCTAAAGGCGTTGTTACGGATAAAGAAGCTCGTCAATCCAAATCTGGCGGCGAGGTAGTCTGCTACGTTTGGTAATTAATCGCATAATGATTGGAGGTGCAACAACACATGTCTCGTATTGGTCGCAAACCAATTGACGTTCCAGGTGGCGTAACAGTTACTTTGGACAATAGCGTGATTACGGTTAAAGGACCGAAAGGAACGTTGTCTCGTGAACTTCATAAAGATATGCAAGTATCTGTAGAAGAGAACGTAATTAACGTTGTTCGTCCTTCTGATAATAAACTTCACCGTTCCCTGCACGGAACAACTCGTAGCGTAATTAGCAACATGGTTAATGGTGTAACCGAAGGTTACTCCAAAACTTTGGAGCTGGTTGGCGTAGGTTACCGTGCTAACAAAGCTGGGGACAAACTTGTATTAAACGTTGGTTATTCCCATCCGGTAGAAATCACTCCGGAAGCAGGCATCGAATTCGACGTTCCTGCACAAACGAAAATCATCGTTAAAGGTATCGACAAAGAGCGCGTTGGTGCTTATGCAGCTAAAATTCGTTCCGTACGTGAGCCAGAGCCATATAAAGGTAAAGGTATCAAGTACGAAGGCGAACGCATTCTGCGTAAAGAAGGTAAAGCTGGCAAGAAGAAGTAAGATCTTGCCTAGCTCGCTTACCCGTGTAGCTTAATGGCTAAACTGAAGGGAGTGAAACAATCGTGATTACGAAAGGCGATAAGAACAAAGCTCGTTTGAAACGTCACCTTCGTGTGCGTAAGAAAATTGAAGGAACGACAGCACGTCCGCGTTTAAACGTATTCCGTTCCTCTAAACATATCTACGCTCAACTCATCGATGATGTTAAGGGCGTAACAATCGCAGCAGCTTCCACTATGGATAAAGAGGTTGCAGAAGGCATCTCTAACGGCGGTAACGTCGAATCCGCTCGCAAAGTTGGCGAGTTGGTAGCGAAGCGTGCGAAAGATGCAGGCGTAACTGAAGTGGTATTTGACCGTGGCGGTTACTTGTATCATGGACGTGTCCAAGCATTGGCAGACGCAGCTCGTGAAGCTGGTCTTGAGTTCTAAGAATTTAACAAAAGGAGGTTGACGACTTGCGAGTTGATCCAAACACGTTAGAACTGTCTGAAAAAGTTGTTCAAATCAATCGTGTGTCTAAAGTCGTAAAAGGCGGACGTCGTTTTAGCTTTAGTGCACTCGTTGTTGTCGGAGACGGCAAAGGCTGGGTAGGCGCTGGCATCGGTAAAGCTTCCGAGGTTCCTGACGCTATCCGCAAAGGCATCGACGATGCTAAGAAAAATCTCATTCATGTTCCTTTCGTCAATACGACAATCCCTCACTTGGTAACTGGAAGCTTTGGCGCTGGTAAAGTGCTCTTGAAACCAGCATCCGAAGGTACTGGGGTTATCGCTGGCGGCCCGGTTCGTGCCGTGTTGGAGTTGGCTGGTGTAGGCGATATCTTGACAAAATCGCTTGGCTCTTCTAACTCAATGAACATGGTAAATGCTACGCTTGAAGGTCTGTCCCGTCTGAAAACGGCAGAACAAGTAGCGAAGTTGCGTGGCAAATCCGTTGAGGAACTGTTAGGATAAGGAGGGGACTACGATGGCAAAATTGCAGATTACCCTCGTTCGCAGTCTGATCGGTCGTCCAGAGAATCAGCGTAAGACGGTGAACACTTTGGGCCTGCGTAAGATGAATCAGACGGTTGTTCAAAATGACAACCCTGCGATTCGTGGCATGGTTAATCAAGTGAATCACTTGGTTAAAGTAGAAGAAATTGAAGGCTAAGCCAAGCAGCTTAGCTTCAACTTGTTCAACCACAATGAAACAACTTATAATACATTAACGGCATAAATAATTAAGGAGGTGCGACGAACGATGAAGTTACATGAACTTTCTCCAGCACCTGGTTCCCGTGAGGAGCGTTACCGCAAAGGACGCGGTATTGCATCTGGTAACGGTAAAACTGCAGGTCGCGGTCACAAAGGTCAAAATGCTCGTTCCGGCGGTGGTGTTCGTCCGGGCTTTGAAGGCGGTCAAAACCCACTGTACCGTCGTCTGCCTAAACGCGGATTCACCAATCCTACTCGTAAAGAGTATGCGGTGTTGAACGTAGCTGACTTGAACAGCTTTGCAGCTGGAACAGAAGTTACTCCGGAATTGCTCATGGAACAAGGCATCATCAAGAACCCATTGAGCGGTATTAAGATCTTGGGTAACGGTGATTTGTCTGTTCAACTTACGGTTAAGGCTAATAAGTTCTCTCAAGCTGCGGTAGAGAAGATCGAGGCTGCCGGCGGCAAATCCGAGGTGATCTAATGTTTAAGACCGTATCGAATATATGGCGGGTCGAAGATCTTAGACGTAAGATATTATTTACGCTTATGATCTTGATCGTCTATCGCGTTGGGTCATTTATTCCTGTTCCCGGCGTCGATAAATCGGTCTTTGAGGCAACCAACCAAGGCAGTGACTTGTTCAGTCTCATGAACACGTTCTCCGGGGGAGCGTTATTCAAATTCTCTATCTTCGCACTAGGAATCATGCCGTATATCACGGCATCGATTATTGTGCAGCTTCTATCGATGGATGTCGTGCCGAGGTTTGCACAGTGGGCGAAGGAAGGTGAAGTCGGTAAACGCAAGTTAGCTCAAATTACTCGTTACGGAACGATAATTCTGGGTCTGATTCAAGCATTCGGTACAGCGATTGGTTTCAACCGCTTGTACGGGTTGCAAATGGTTCCGAACGCGACTTTAACAGATTACATTGTAATCGCCATTGTTCTAACGGCCGGAACTGCGTTTCTGATGTGGCTTGGTGAACAAATTACGGAGAAAGGTGTCGGCAACGGCATCTCGATCTTAATCTTTGCCGGTATCGTGGCAGCAATACCAACGCATATCGGTGAGATTTATCAATCGCAATTTGTCAATGGCGACGGATCGCTCTTCCTGAACATTGTCAAAATGCTTGTAATTGCGCTATTCATCGTATTTATTATCGTAGGGGTTATCTACATTCAACAAGGTAACCGCAAGATTCCGGTGCAATACGCAAAACGTGTCGTCGGCAATAAAATGTACGGCGGACAAAATACGCACATTCCGCTTAAAGTGAATGGTGCTGGTGTAATTCCGGTCATCTTTGCGGTTTCGCTATTGATGTTCCCAATTACAATCGCTCAGTTCTGGACAGGTAAAGCATGGGCTAACTGGGTGATTAACAATATGTACTACGACAAGCCGCTTGGCATGGTGCTGTACGTGCTGTTAATCGTCGGTTTCACATTCTTCTACACGTTCGTTCAAATGAACCCTCAGCAAATGGCGGATCAATTGAAAAAGAACGGCGGCTATATCCCAGGCATTCGTCCGGGTAAAGCAACAGCAACATACTTGACGCGTGTAATGTCTCGTATCACGCTTGCAGGTGCAATCTTCTTGGCTCTCGTTTCCGTTATTCCTGTGTTCTTCGGAGCACTTGCAGGATTGCCGCGTTCGGTGCAAATCGGCGGTACATCTTTGCTCATCGTGGTCGGCGTAGCGCTTGATACGATGAAACAGATCGAAAGCCAGTTGATCAAACGACATTACAAAGGTTTTATCAACAAATAGTCAATAGGTTCTGATAGAGCCGTTAAGGCTCATCGGCACCTATTGTGCTGTTTCTTGTAGAGCAGAGGCTTAACGAATGCCATCGAAAGATTAACACTTCCGACGAAAGTTAAGCCTATGCTTACCAAAAAGGGAGTGACATTCGATGAACATTCTATTCATGGGGCCTCCTGGGGCAGGTAAAGGAACACAGGCTGAACGTATTGTTACGGAATTCCGAATTCCTCATATCTCCACAGGCGATGCATTCCGCGCAGCAATGCGAGAAGGAACGCCAATCGGTCTAAAGGCAAAGGAATACATTGATCAAGGTCTGCTCGTTCCAGATGACGTTACGGTTGGTGTCGTTCGTGAACGACTTGCTCAGCCGGACTGTGAACAAGGCTTCCTGTTGGACGGCTTCCCTCGTACTTTGGCACAAGCGGAAGCATTAGACGATATGCTCGAAGCTATGGGACGTAAGCTTGATCATGTCATCGACCTGAGCGTTGACCGTAATTTATTGCTGGCACGTCTCACAGGCAGACGTATTTGCAAGTCTTGCGGCGCGACGTACCATGTCATTTTTAACCCGCCACAACAAGAGGGCGTATGTGATAAATGCCAAGGCGAGTTGTACCAGCGTTCGGATGATTCCGAAGAGAAAGTTGGAACACGCCTTGACGAATATATCAACAAGACGGCTCCTTTGCTTTCATACTATGGAGACAAAGGCTTGTTGCGTCAGGTTGACGGTGAGAAGGAAATCGATACGGTGACGTCTGAGATCGTATCTTTACTGCGAGGTTAAAACGAATGATCATTTGTAAGTCCGAAGTGGAATTAGGCTTCATGAGGGAAGCAGGGCGAATTGTTGCGGAAACGCACCGTCTCATGGCCAACTCCGTCAAGCCGGGTATTACAACTCGGGAACTTGACGCCATCGCTGACAAATTCATTCGCAGTCAGGGGGCAACCCCTTCTTTCAAAGGCTACAACGGATTTTCCGGCAGCATTTGCGCATCAGTGAATGAAGAGCTGGTGCATGGCATTCCCGGCGATCGGATTTTAAACGAAGGCGACATCATTAGCATCGACATCGGTGCGCAGTATCGCGGATACCATGGCGACTCTGCTTGGACGTATGGAGTCGGCAAGATTTCGGACACCGCTCAGCGGCTGCTCGACGTCACGGAGCGTTCGCTCTATGCCGGACTTGAACTTATCAAGTCGGATGTCCGCCTGTACACGATATCCCATGCGATTGAACGCGTGATCGAGGATGCAGGTTTTTCCGTTGTACGTGAGTACGTTGGTCACGGGGTAGGTGCGGATCTTCATGAAGAACCGCAAATTCCGAACTACGGCACTCCGGATCGCGGACCTCGTCTCAAACCGGGCATGACGCTCGCCATTGAGCCGATGGTCGTTATCGGGGAACGTTATGTGAAGACGCTCGCGGATAACTGGACGGTTGTAACGGTGGACGGAACATGGTGTGCTCATTTTGAGCATACAGTGGCTGTAACACCGGACGGTTGTGAAATCTTAACGACATTAGAGAAGTAGGTGATTGGGATGAGCAGCATTCCGAACCCGCAGCTCGGCCAGTTCGTTAAGGTGCTTCAGGGCCGCGGTGAAGGCAAGCTTGCCATCATTGTTGGTGTGGAGCCTTCGCGATACGTTAACATAGCGGATGGGGACAAACGAAAGTTTGACCAGCCGAAACGTAAAAACTTGCTTCATTTGGAGTTGCACGAGGCGATAAGCCATGAAGTTGTCGATAGTTTAAAGGAAAGCGGACGGGTCACAAACAGTAAGCTGCGCTATGTTATTGCAAAATACACGGAGCAACTGGCCGCTGCAAATGGTAATCAGAAAGGAGAATGACGTTGGCTAAGGAAGATGTGATTGAAGTTGAAGGCACGGTAATTGAGCCGTTGCCAAATGCGACATTTAGAGTTGAACTTGAAAATGGACACCAAATTCTTGCCCATGTTTCCGGAAAGCTGCGGATGCATTTCATCCGTATCCTTACTGGGGACAAAGTGGTCGTACAGCTGTCGCCATACGATTTGAGCAAAGGTCGCATCACTTATCGAAAATAGCACTCGGAACTCGAAGGGCGCTTGCAATGCCTTGCAAACCGTCCGGTATATCGAAAGCGGTTTGACGTGTGCAACTTTAGGACTGGGAGGTATTCAGCATGAAGGTAAGACCTTCTGTTAAACCTATCTGCGAAAAATGCAAAGTTATTCGCCGCAAAGGTAACGTTATGGTAATCTGTGAAAATCCGAAACACAAACAAAAACAAGGATAAGAAGGGGGTGTAGCGTTAATGGCTCGTATAGCTGGTGTAGACTTGCCACGTGATAAACGCGTTGAGATCGCCTTAACATACATTTTTGGTATTGGGAAGACTACTTCTCAAAAAATCATCGCGGAAACTGGCGTAAACAAAGATACTCGCGTTCGTGACTTAACGGAAGAAGAAGTTAACGCAATCCGTGAAGCAATCGACAAAAAGGTTAAGGTTGAAGGTGACCTTCGCCGTGAAATTTCTTTGAACATCAAGCGTTTGGTTGAGATTGGATGCTATCGTGGTATCCGTCATCGCCGTGGCTTGCCTGTTCGCGGACAACGTACTAAGACTAATGCTCGTACACGCAAAGGTCCTCGTCGTACGGTAGCTAATAAGAAGAAGTAAGGAGGGATAAGTAGCAATGGCTAAACCGAAAAAAGCAGTACGTACTAAACGTCGTGATCGCAAAAATATTGACACTGGTGTGGCACATATCCGTTCCACGTTTAACAACACGATTGTAACAATCACGGATACACACGGTAATGCAATTTCTTGGGCGACTTCAGGTGGATCGGGCTTCAAAGGCTCACGTAAATCTACTCCGTTCGCCGCTCAATTGGCTGCAGAAACAGCTGCGAAAGCAGCTATGGAACATGGCATGAAGACGGTAGAAGTAATGGTTAAAGGCCCAGGCGCAGGCCGTGAAGCTGCCATCCGTTCCTTGCAAGCTGCAGGTTTGGAAGTTAGCTCCATTAAAGACGTAACTCCAATCCCGCACAACGGCTGCCGTCCGCCAAAACGTCGTCGCGTATAGTTATACGCACGACTCAAATGTCGTATATAACTTACGCCTGTTGGTAATAATGGTTGTTTAGGCATACTGCATGAATCGACCGACCTTAGGTGTTTCTAAGTTAACGCCAGCGACGTTTTGAAGGAGGGTTATACAAGTGATTGAGATCGAAAAGCCGAAAATCGAAACCGTTGATGTCAATGAGGAAGGCACTTACGGCAAGTTTGTGGTGGAGCCGCTTGAACGCGGCTACGGCACAACGCTAGGGAACTCCCTGCGCCGTATTTTGCTGTCCTCTTTGCCAGGCGCTGCAGTAACATCCGTTCAAATTGACGGTGTACTGCACGAGTTCTCGACGATTCCAGGCGTCTACGAAGACGTAACGGAAATTATCTTGAACTTGAAATCCCTGTCGCTTAAAATCCACTCCGATGAAGAGAAAATTCTCGAAATCGATGCGGATGGCGAAGGGGTTGTAACGGCTGGTGACATCCGTGCGGACAGCGATGTGGAAATTTTGAACCCGGATCTCCGCATTGCAACACTCGCTCAAGGTTCCAGACTCCACATGCGCATTTATGCGAATCGTGGACGTGGCTTCGTGCTTGCGGATCGCAACAAGAATGAAGATCAACCGATCGGTGTCATTCCTGTTGACTCCATCTACACGCCTATCTCCCGCGTTAACTATAGCGTAGAGAACACGCGTGTAGGCCAAGTGACGAACTATGACAAGCTTACGCTTGAAGTATGGACTGATGGCAGCATTCGCCCTGAAGAAGCGGTGAGCCTCGGCGCGAAGATCTTGACGGAGCATTTGATGCTCTTCGTAGGTCTGACAGACGAAGCAAAAGACGCTGAAATCATGGTGGAGAAAGAGGAAGATAAGAAAGAAAAAGTACTTGAGATGACTATCGAAGAGCTTGATCTTTCTGTTCGTTCTTATAACTGCTTGAAGCGTGCAGGCATCAACACTGTTCAAGAGCTGATTACGAAAACAGAAGAAGACATGATGAAAGTCCGTAACTTGGGCCGCAAGTCTTTGGAAGAAGTTCAAGAAAAGCTCGAAGAACTTGGTTTGGGCCTGAGAATGGAAGACTAAACGGGACTTGTCTTAGAAGGAGGGGAAACTACAATGGCATATCAAAAATTGGGTCGTGATTCCAGCGCGCGTAAAGCGTTATTCCGTGACTTGGTAACCGACTTGTTCTTGTATGAGCGCATTCAAACAACTGAAGCTAAAGCGAAAGAAGTTCGTTCGATTGCTGAAAAGTTGATCACTAAAGCGAAGCGCGGTGACTTGCACGCTCGTCGTCAAGTGGCAGCATTCGTACGTCGTGAAACAGTTGATGGGGAGAAAGACGCTATCCAAAAGCTGTTCTCGGAGCTTGCACCTCGTTATGCAGAGCGTCCGGGCGGATATACGCGTATCTTGAAACTTGGTCCTCGCCGTGGCGATTCAGCGCCTATGGTGTACTTGGAACTCGTTGACCGCGCGTAATTACGACACGGTACACACGATATAACACTGTGTGAGCAGTGTGGAAGAAGGCTCCCCTTGAGGAGCTTTTCTTTTTGTCGGGATCTTGCGGTTATGCCAATTAAGCTCGACTTACTACGATTTACCGTCTGAGATAGAACGTGCTTTTCTAGAGCCATTCTATCGTACGTCACGGAGGTTAGCATGCGAAATATAGGGATGACCGTTGCTTACGACGGAACTGCGTACTGCGGCTTTCAGTCGCAGCCAGAATTGGATACCATTCAAGGACGTATTGAAAAAGCGATTGCCATGCTGACCGAAGAACATGTCGTTATTACGGCTTCAGGCCGTACAGATGCCGGTGTTCATGCGCAGGGGCAAGTGTTTAATTTTATTACGACCTCCGCTATCCCAATTGAGCGGTGGGCCTTGGCGATGAATTCCAGACTTCCTCGTGACATTGTCATTAAGGATGCTTGGGAAGCGCCCATGGACTTTCATGCCCGTTACTCGGCTAAACGAAAGACGTATCGTTACTCCATTCTGTCAGAACGTATTCCGGATCTGTTCCAACGCCATTATGAGTTTCATCATCCGGGACGCCTACAACTGGAACCGATGCGTGCAGCTCTTAAGCATTTGGAAGGAGAGCATGACTTTACGTCTTTCGCTTCGCCGAAATCGACAAAGCAGATTCACGTACGCACGATATATCAGGCGTGGATGGAGTATGAGCCGAGCCAGAGCGGTGAGCCAGGACGCGGCAGATATCATTTATTTGTCACAGGCAATGGGTTTCTATATAATATGGTGCGCATTATTGCAGGTACTTTACTCGTAGTGGGCAGAGGTAAGATATTACCGGAAGCAATTCCGGGTATTTTAGCCGCATGTGATCGCGGAACAGCAGGTCCTACTGCAATGTCTCACGGTCTTATGTTATGGAGTATTGATTACGGCGGGGAAGAGCGTCTGTAGCGTTTCTTTTTTCGAAAAACAACTTGCGTAAAAGCCCTTATTATTGTACAATAACAAATGTGTTTCTTTATGGCTTCCCACGGCCCCCAATAAAGAAATTACATTACTGTCTAGAACCTAATAATCAAATGTAACATATGACTTGAACGATATATACAGCATTGCGAATACCGCAGTTTGAAAGTGCTGCAGTGTCATTACACATGATGCTGAGCTGACACTTTCAAATGCAGCATATTCACCAGAGGAGGAAGTTTCATGCGTACCACTTACATGGCGAAACCAGCTGATGTTGAACGCAAATGGTTCGTTATCGATGCAGAAGGCAAGACGCTTGGTCGTCTCGCTTCCGAAGCTGCGGCACTGATCCGTGGCAAACACAAACCTACTTTCACACCACACGTTGACGGCGGTGACTTTGTTGTCATCATCAACGTTGACAAAGTTGTGTTAACAGGTAAGAAATTGCAAAACAAAATGTACTACCGTCACTCGATGCATCCAGGTGGTTTGAAAGTGACAAGCGCTCAAGAAATGTTGAACAACAAACCTGAGCGCATGGTTGAACTCGCTGTTCAAGGCATGTTGCCTAAGACACGCATGGGCAACAGAATGAAGCTTCGTGTTAAAGCTTATGCAGGCGCAGTACATCCACATCAAGCACAACAACCTGAAGTTTACGAACTTCGCGGATAATCGAAAGGGAGGACAGTACCATGGCACAAGTACAATACTATGGGACAGGTCGTCGTAAGCATTCCGTAGCGCGTGTTCGCCTCGTACCAGGTGAAGGCCGCATCGTTATCAATAAACGTGACCTTAACGAATACTTCGGTTTGGAGACTTTGAAACTTATCGTTAAGCAACCATTGAACCTCACAGAGACAGTCGGCAAGTACGACGTGTTAGTGTTGGCTCATGGTGGCGGTATCTCCGGCCAAGCTGGCGCAATTCGTCACGGGATTTCCCGTGCATTGCTTAAAGCAGACCCAGAACTTCGTCCAGCATTGAAAAAAGCTGGATTCTTGACTCGCGACCCACGTATGAAAGAGCGTAAGAAATACGGTCTTAAAGCAGCTCGTCGCGCGCCACAATTCTCGAAACGTTAATCCCTTATCAATCAGGGATTTCAGCCTCGGACCTATCGGTCCGGGGTTTTTTATTTTATAAGGCTTATTTTTATGAAACGACTTATGAAATATTCAACATGATGTTCCCCATAAAAACATAGATACATACGCTTAATGAGCCTTTTTCCTGAAATGGAAGGGGCTTTTTTTCTTTTCGCAAGTATCATCTATAATTTCCTCGTATATTTCTTTAATCCAAATACCTTAGGCCCAAATAGTGAATATACTTCTAACCAAAATGAAAAAAATGAATTGACATTTAGAGCCAAACTGAATAATCTATAAAGTAGATAAAACACACCTAAATAGTAGGAATATAAATTGGAGGATGCGGTATCATGAATCTATTGGAGAAAGAAGCGTTAATTGCGGAAAAGGCCGTGCAATTTGAACCGGCTTCTGCTGAAGAAGTGATTGCATGGGCGGTACAAACCTTTCCTAATCTTACGTTTGCATGCAGCTTCGGTGCAGAAGATGTTGTTGTAGTTGATATGCTGCAGAAGATTAGTCCTTCAACCGATATTTTCTACCTGGATACACAGTTTCACTTTGATGAGACGTACGAGACTCGCGACCGCATATCTTCCCACTATAATTTAAATTTCGTACGTGTGGCTCCAGTACTAACCCCAGAACAGCAGGCCGAAGTACATGGTGAGGAACTTTGGAGTTCTAACCCCAATCAGTGCTGCAACATTCGCAAAGTAGATCCCTTGACTAACATTTTAAGCAAATATGATGCGTGGATAACTGGTATTCGCCGTGATCAAGCACCCACACGTGCTAATTCCAAAAAGGTCGAATACGATACCAAGTTTGGACTCGTAAAATTCAACCCGCTGGCAGCTTGGACATGGGACGATGTATGGGCTTATATTCGGGCCAATAATCTTATTTACAATCCACTACATGATCGTAATTTTCCGAGTATAGGCTGCATACACTGCACTCGTCCTGTAATGGATGGGGAAGATCCTCGAGCAGGAAGATGGGCAGGTACAGGAAAAGTCGAGTGTGGTCTTCATAAGTAAGCATTGAGTGATTAGGAGGAACATGTAATGACGGCATGGGCAATACCGCCACACGGTGGTCAACTGATTAATCGTCTTGTCGAAGGCCAGGCTCGAGAACAATTGCGATCAGATTTGACAGGAGCGCCTGTTATTAAAATTAATCGCTGGGCGCTCTCGGATCTTGACCTAATTGGTGTAGGCGCATTCTCACCATTAACAGGCTTTATGAACGAAGAGGATTACAATCGTGTAGTGTCTGAGATGCGATTGGCTAACGGTACGGTGTGGAGCATTCCAATTACGCTTGCAGTAGCGCCTGCGACCGTAAAGGAATTGGAAGTCGGCAAATTGGCTGCGCTTGTAGGCGAAGAGGATAATGTATTGTATGGCTCGATAGTAGTGGAGTCTATCTATGGGATTGATCCTTTTCACGAAGCAATTAATGTATTTAAGACCTCTGATATTGCACATCCAGGTGTACAGAAGTTGTTGGATCGTCCAACTACTTATGTTGGCGGGAGTATTCAATTAATTGAGCGTCCGAAGCCAGAGCGTTTTCAGGACTACTATTATGACCCATCTGAGACAAGAAGATTATTTGCAGAGAGAGGCTGGCGTACAGTTGTAGGTTTCCAGACCCGAAATCCTGTTCACCGCGCACACGAATACATTCAAAAGAGTGCGATGGAAATAGTGGACGCTTTGTTCTTGAATCCATTAGTAGGGGAGACCAAGTCTGATGATGTGCCAGCTGATGTGCGCATGCGAAGTTACTTGGCACTGATTGACGGTTATTATCCCTCGGATCGGGTATTTTTAGGTGTCTTTCCAGCAGCTATGCGTTATGCAGGACCGAGAGAGGCTATCTTCCATGCTATTGTACGGAAAAATTATGGATGTACACACTTTATCGTCGGACGAGATCATGCAGGTGTAGGCGACTATTATGGTACTTATGAAGCACAAGAAATTTTCCGTCGCTTTGAAGCCAAAGAGCTAGGAATTACACCGTTATTTTTCGAACATAGCTTCTTTTGTAAAGCGTGTGGCAACATGGCTTCAAGCAAGACTTGCCCACATCCTAAGGAACAGCACCTCACGTTGTCTGGAACGAAGGTAAGAGCGATGCTGCGTGATGGTGTATGCCCGCCGCCTGAGTTCTCCCGTCCTGAAGTTGCTCGGATTTTAATTGAAGGGATGACCGAGCCAACGGTTCGCGTATAATTAAATAAGCTTGGCAGGACATGCGTATATTTGTCCACCTTTCCCCATATAGATGTTATAAGGTAATGGGGCGGAGGTGGACTATTTCTTATGTGGAGAACTAACAGCAATAATAATGCTCGATCATCACAACGAAGACAGCGCAAAAGTCGAATTTTGTTGATACCATTAAGGCATGTCCGACAGTGGCTAATAAGCATATGTCTTGTAATCTTGGTTATTGTTATAATGACGGCTGATATGCCTGCAACACAGACCTGGACTTATTGGACGACACCGTTGTCAGGGAAAATAGTGGCTATAGATGCAGGTCACGGCGGGGCAGATGGTGGCGCAAGCAGCAGGCAAGGTGTTATTGAGAAAGATATTAATCTCGCGATAGCTCTCCAATTGAGGGATTACTTACAGCAGGCAGGGGCTGTTGTGGTTATGACTAGAGAAGGGGATTATGATCTGGCGGACAAGGATACGAAGGGATACGCCAAGCGAAAAGCGGAAGATTTAAAACGCAGAGTCCAATTTATTTCAGAGAAGCAAGCGGATTTGTTGATCAGCATACATATGAATAGTATCCCGTCCAATAGATGGAGTGGTGCACAAACGTTCTATGCCAAGAGTATGCCCAACAATGAATTGCTAGCCAAGTTTATACAGTTAGAAATTAGACGCAATCTGGAAAATACCGAACGTGTGGCCAAGTCGGACGATCGAAATTTATATTTGCTGCGTATGCTGAAGATTCCATCAGCTTTGGTCGAGGTAGGCTTTTTGTCGCATCCTGAGGAATCCAGGCAGCTTGCTGATGAACAGTACCAACTAAAAGTAGCTGCGTCTGTATACAAGGGCATTTTGCGTTACATGTCTGGAGAATCCGTTGGTAATGATTAACGGTGTGATATAATGGACATGTATGGAGGAAGTATAATGCTCAAGTATAGATAGAGACGAGGTGCTTCGCTTGATAACTAGGGAACAGTGTATAGACGTGCTACAAGGGATTAAAGAACCAGTAAGCGGACGTGACTTAACCGATATCCAATGGATTCGTGACATGATGATCAAGCCTGATCAAGTTTCACTGACAGCCATCGTTGCACCAGACAATGCATCTGCAGAGCAGCGTGAACAGCTCATCGAGGAGATTAAGCGCCGTGTTCATACCTTAGACGTTGCAGATGTACATGTGCGTACCAGAATTGCCTCTGAACAGGAATTATCAGCCATTGGTATTCAGGCAGCTCAGCCGGATTCTAACCAGGGAACCTCATCTGAGCGTGCTCCACAAGGTCATGGTGCAGGATTAGAGAATCTTAGTCCACTGCTTGCGGCGTCCTCTAACGTAACCTTTATTGCGATTGCTAGTGGAAAAGGCGGAGTTGGCAAGTCAACAGTTACGGTGAACTTGGCGGTAGCATTGGCGCGATTAGGGAAGAAAGTGGGCCTGATCGATGCCGATATTTACGGCTTCAGCGTACCAGATATGATGGGAATTGAGGATAGGCCAGTCATTGTGAATGAACGAGTCATTCCAATAGAGCGTTTTGGAGTCAAAGTTATGTCTATGGGTTTCTTTGTAGAAGATAACAGTCCGGTTGTATGGCGAGGTCCTATGCTTGGCAAGATGCTGCGCAACTTTTTCCAAGAGGTAGAATGGGGAGAACTGGACGTTGTGCTGCTTGACTTGCCGCCGGGTACCGGAGATGTGGCCCTCGATATTCATCAAATGCTTCCACACAGCAAGGAGATTATTGTAACTACACCGCATGCAACTGCCGCATTTGTTGCAGCGCGCGCCGGTACGATGGCGATTTCAACCAAGCATGAGATTATAGGTGTTGTGGAAAATATGGCTTATCTAGAATGTGGATCTTGTGGCGAGAAAGAGTATGTATTCGGTCGCGGAGGCGGAGGAAGACTGGCAGAAGCATTGTCCACGAAGCTGCTGGCACAGATTCCATTAGGGGCGCCTGATAATCATCCTTCTGAACCAGACTTTTCACCATCCGTATATAAAGCTGATTCCAAGATAGGTGGTTTGTATTTGGAATTAGCACAGTCATTGTTAGACAATGAAGGAACCATTTAATTGTTTCAAGTAATTATGAATACGCATACTTTTAAAGGGAGCGTGTTATCACGCTCCCTTTAGTCACCCTTTCAAATTTGACGTGAGGCTAGCTATTTTTCTTATCTTGACCGCTTTCGCTGTCCCCACCTGATGAACCGGATTCCTCACCCGATTCACTATTTTGCCCATCACCTTTGGATTTTTCTTCTTTAGGCTGAAGCTCTTCCTTTACAACCTTAGACATAATCTCCATCACTTCAAGCTTAAACATCGGACTGTTCATGGCATCTTTCATTAAGGTCATCATTTGTTTTCGATATTCAGGTGATTTCATTGCGTCCAGATAAGCCTTCATCGTATCAGGTGACTTTAATATATCCCCAACTGACTTTTGATAGGAAGGATCTTTAATCAGCTCTTTATGAAGCTGTTTATTTTCCTTACTGATTGCTTTGGCGAATTCCCCTGCAAATTTAGGATCCTTCATCACCTGCTCAAGCACCTTATGGTAATCGGGCGATACAAGTGTATCTTTGACAGCGAGTCGTACTTGCTCCTGCTGCTGCATATTCATGGATTGCATTTGAACGGTATTGGTGGAGCCTTGCGCCTCTTGAATCGCTTTTTGCCCTTCTTCCGTTTTAAGAATATCAACGACCATCGTTTTAAGTTCCTTGTAATCCATTTGATTGCTGGAAGCCTGCTGGTCTTGGTCACAGGAGGTGACTAACAACATAAGTGCAATACCTAATAAAGTAGTACGGATGACCGCTAATCGCATAGTCATGGAACTCCTTTCTCATCTCACTTCACGCGTAGTATGGCGGAATAATTTATGAATTATGTTCGAAAGCGATAGTTTTTTTATGCGAATATTGGTAAAATAATGAACATTGCGGAGGTGGAGCCCCTTGAATCTTAGAAAATGGTCTTTCTTATTTTGGACAACCTTGTGCGTGGGGGGAGCAGTCATGTTACTGACAGGACTGTCCATGCAATTGTTCCAGCAAGAGTTAGGTAACCTTAGAGGCCCTGTAGACGTTGTAATTAACGTGTTCCAATTGGCCATTAGCGGCTTTATGATTAGCGTATATGCACAGATGGGTTTCTTTGCGTATTTGACGCTTAATTATATTGCCCTGGGTCTGTTCAAAAAAGGCTGGCAGTATATTCAAGTCGTCTTAACCGTATTTGTTCTGCTTGATGTTATGTTTTTACGCACGATGCTTGGTGAGGAACGGGATATAACCTCTGATGTAATCATTGGAGTTGCGATGCTTATTGTGGCCATTGTTGTAACTTTATTCAAAGTCAAAGGCACGAATCGCGCAGCATTCATTCCAACCATGTTCTTTATGATTGTAGCGACGACCATTGAGACATTGTCTGCTTTAAATGTCAGCCATATGGCAACCTGGTTTGTATTTATTCCTTTAGTTTCATGTAATGCTTATCAGATTTTAATTTTGCACCGCCTTTTACGTTCAAATACCGCAAATACAGAAGTTTTACCTGTAACAGCCAAAAGCTGACGGATATCCGTCAGCTTTTTTACATATTATTGATCTTGTATCGTTTTATTTTTCATTTCTGTTTGTTGGATTAATTCGGACACGGTGACGAACTCATAGCCCTTGGCCCTTAACTGATCGATAATAGCAGGCAGTGCAAGGTGAGTCTGCTTGCTCGAGTCGCTGGCATGCATCAAAATGATGTCTCCTGGATGGGCTCTGTCAATAACACGCTTCGTAATGTTGTCCGCTCCGATGTTCTTCCAGTCCAGAGAATCTGTATCCCACTGGATAACTTTATAATTAAGCTGCTCAGCAATACGTAGCACACGTTTGTCAAAGTCTCCATTAGGCATTCGGATCAAGTTAGGCTCTTTGCCCGTAATTTCAGATAACATTTGATGTGCGGTCGAAATCTGTTTACGAATTTCATCATCATTTAAGCTGCTGTAATTAACATGCTTATGCCCATGACTACCAATTTCATAACCGGCCTCAACCATCTTCTTTACCGTATCAGTATGCGTTTTGCTCCATGGAGAAGATAAGAAGAAGGTTGCTTTTTTTAAGTCCTTCTGCTGAAGGATGTCCAAAATTGGCTGTGTACGCTTGTCTCCCCAGCTGATGTCAAACGTAAGAGCCACAACTTTCTTGTCGGTTGGAATGCTGTAAATAGCGGAAGGACTTCCTTCTGAAAAGACAGTAATATTGTCGCTTTCCACATAGACAACACCTGCCGCAAATAATGCGGCAACAATCAGGAAGAAGACGCGTTTAATTTTTTTACCGCTAAACACATAAAAAGAATTCATGCAACGTGCGCTCCTCTCGTTACGTAGCTAACGTTAGCGGCAGGCCATTGCGGGCTTGTCACGCTTGTTTAATACACTGTATGCTGAGTTAATAGAATTATGACTTACAAAAGGGAGAGGGACGAAGACCATGTTGAGCTTGCGATCGTTTTGCGCAACACTTAATGAAATCAAATGGTATATCGCATTAGCGTGCGTTTTGTTTGTTGGGGGATATTTTATTGGTCATGGTTGGAGCGGGTTAGAAACCTTTTTGAAGCAACAGCTTGAAGGGATCGGTCAGATTAAAGATTCACTGTCGAATTCTTCAAACAAAGAGTTATCCTTTTTTGTGTTTATTTTTTACAATAATGCATTAAAGGCAATCTTTATCATGTTTGCAGGGATAGCCTTTGGTCTGCTACCCTTGGGTTTTTTAATCATTAACGGTATGGTTATAGGTTTTTTGATCCGGGTTATGTCAGAAAACAACGTGGATCTCCTTACCGTTGTCGTTCGTGGATTGCTGCCACACGGCATATTAGAGATACCAGCCATCCTGATAGCGGCAGCATTTGGAATGCGATTTGGTGTTCTTGTATTGCAGCGTATGAGTAAGCGTTATCGATCCAATACTGCTAACCCAACCATTGGAATGTGGACGAAGAAGACGGCAGCGGGAGCAGTTTGGATTACTTTAGTGTTGCTGGTTGCGGCTATTATAGAAAGTACAATAACGTTCTGGTTGATGAGTGGAGCAGCTTAAGTAAATGTACTTCGAAATTACGATTTGAAACTGCATACTGACATGTAACTATCAGATTTGCTTAGGTAGTCTTAGCAATATCTTAAAATAAGCACACACATAGTGATAAAAATCAGTAAAAATGAGCATAACAGTAAAGCGGTCCATCTTAGTCACGCATAACGAGGAGAGCTCGTCATCATTGACAAAGAGAGCGGACCGCTTTTGTTCTTTTAAACGTAAGTCGAAGTTGTTAAGGGGGTTAGTAGCCATGTTGGGATTTCTATTTAATGAACAGGAATGTAAAGAGCTAGGTTATATGCTGCGCAAAGAACTGGATGAAATGCTGTTGGATCTAGGAGATAATCGATTAGACAAAGATGTTCGCAGAGCTATCGCTGCTAGATACCGAACTGTATTTAGGATGTATGCTCGTATTGCGACTCCCAAAGACTTGTCGCGCTATGCACGCAATCACAGGTTAATTCCGATGTAGTTATCCGACTCTAGTCTGGTATTGAGAAAGTTCACTGTATGAATGTGATGGGGCAGGCAAGAAAGAGCGGGGATAACCAACTTTCAAACTTTTTTGAAAAAAGGGTTGACGTATAATATCAATTTATGATAAATTATCTTTCGTTCCCTTCTTGAGCGAACAAGCTTAAAGAAGAAACAGAAGTTGAATTGAAGAAATAAACTTAAAAAAAGTTGTTGACTTCGATTGAACAACATGATATATTATAAAAGTCGCCGCTGAACGGCGGTGAAGAAAAGAAAGTAACTTACAATTGTTCCTTGAAAACTGAACAACGAGCAACGTT
>NZ_JASOYK010000015.1:0-3494 GCF_030226685.1 Paenibacillus sp. UMB4589-SE434
AGCTCCAAAGGATCGAACCTAGCACCGACACCAATTTCGCCAAGCTCCAAAGGATCGAACTTAGCACCGACACCAATCTCGCCAAGCTCCAAAGGATCGAACTTAGCACCGACACCAATCTCGCCAAGCTCCAAAGGACCGAACCTAGCGCCGACACCAATCTCGCCAAGCTCCAAAGGACCGAACCTAGCGCCGACACCAATCTCGCCAAGCTCAAAAGGATCTAGCTCCTCGCCAGTACCTTTTGCAGCAAATGCTAATGTACCTAACCCAAGCTATTTCCCAACTTCTGCTGCGACACCTCCTCTTGTTGAAAATGGAGTAATGGGACTAACATATGAACAATTTATGGTGCAGTACCCGATGACACCGGTGCCCTGCAATCCATACGATGTATATCCAACAGGGGTACATCCTTCGATGACATGCGGACATTCTAGCATGCATGGATATCCGGGTTCTGTAGGGGGAATTGGTAATGCGGTTCCAGGATACATGCCTACCGGGCTGCCAGCAGGTGGACCACCAGGAGTATGTGAACCTAATTATCAGCCGTATGATTGCTACAACCCTTATGCTGCTCCTGTCCTACCAGCTCATGCCGTCATAGAGCCGGCTAATCCGTTTATGACTGCACACATCCAGAGTGTACAAAGTGCCCCTCATCCATATCAGCCCATGTATTCCGTCCCGGATGCTGGTCAATGGTATGGTCATGGAGTGAACCCTGAGCAAGCTTACATGCCTTATGGGCATGCTCCTGCTGATGGAAGCTATCCAGAATTGGGCCAATACTCGCAGTATAGCAATCAGGCACAGCAGGTGACGGCAGGTGGAGTTCCACGTCAAGAGGACAATGGAGCCTGGATGGCAGACAATCATTCAACTGCTGCGGAGTCTGGCACCACAACGTCAACAAAGAAAAAAGCTGCCAAAAAAGAGTATAAAACAACTAAAAAGAAAGCTAAAGTGAGTAGTGTAGAAGCGAGAGGAGGGGGCAGAGCAAGAAAACAAAGTGCCCCGTGGATTAATGGTTAATTAAGAAAGAGGCCAGTCCTGTCAGCCGGATGTTCAGGTTGCAGTGGCTGGCTTTTTTGTATGAATAGGAGGATTGGTTTATCCTTTCTTAAAGTTATTAATTATTTATTAATTATAATTAATAAATAATTATGTAGTTTTTTTCCAATTACTTCTCTAAGCTAGTAAATGAGCACAGGATCACATGCAAATATAGAAACAGAAGGAGAAATTAACGTGAATTTTAAAAAAGCAATGATGGCGTCCATGATTATATCCAGTTTGTGTATGACTTTGGCAGGTCCGATCTCAGTAGAAGCGGTGTCGGCGAACGAGCAGCAGAAAAAAATAGAGACAAAGAAATTTAACATAGACAAGAAGCTGGCTGCTAGGCTGCAAAAAGCGGTAGAGCAATATGCGGGCAAAACCATTAAACTTGAGAATGTAGGTACGTTTCAAAATTTAAATATAGTTGTGGTTCAATCTACAGATGGAAAATATGGTGTGGAGTTTGAATCAAGACAAGATAAAATATGGAATGTTTATGAGAAGATAAAAATCACCGAAGTTAGCAAAAAGTTGAAAGACGATATTTTAAAAAACTTAAAAAAGGCTTATCCGAATAAGAAGTACGTATTTAATAACGAAGTTGTTAAGTCGCAGTATTATAATAACAGCAAAAGCGAAATTAGTAAGGAATATATTACGTATAACTTAAATGGTGAAGATTTTCAAACGGTGGCTATTACGAACCCTGTTGAACGCGAAGCGCACATTAGAGTAACGATTCAAGTTGACAAGAAGGACATTGATCCCAAAATGCTGAAAACAGCACAAGAAGCGATCAAAACAGTGTTTGATCATCAATTTGATGTTAATAAGGCTCAGCTTGAGAGTGGGTGGACAGATCGAGAATGGACACTTCAGGATGACACGGCGACTGTGTATATGCTCAGCGGGAAACCGATTAGTATCGTTAATGAGCAGGGCAATAAAGTGACCACAAGCAAAGAATTGACGGAAAAAGAAGTCAAAGAGGTGGTTGCGCCGTTAGCAAAACAAGTATTTAATGTCGATATTTCAGAATATGCCGTAAAATGGGACAGCTTATTTAAAGATTACCGCTTTGTCAATAAAGAGCAAACTACAGTAGTGAGAGCAGCATTGGATGCCGATAAAAACTTGGCGTACATTAAAACAGGGGGCAGAGCAGCCGCAGGAAATTAGGGAAATCAAATACTATTTTATAAAATCGCGAAGTGTATTCATTTCAAACTATATTGCTACTTAGCATGATGAACTGCTAGATAGTATGAACTGGCTCATTGATTGTAGTCGTAAAGCAGTGCTAATGGGCTGGTTCATATCATGCTAAAATGAGTGTCGTGAGGTGATACTGTGGTCATACACTCTATATGTAATAAATTGTGTATTGAAAAAAGTTGTTATCTATTTTATATTTTAAGACCTAGAGACAAAAGTAGTAGTTTTAGTTTCTAGTTAATAGCTAATATGGCGGTCGTGGCGAAGTGGTTAACGCATCGGATTGTGGCTCCGAGATTCGGGGGTTCGATTCCCCTCGATCGCCCCATTTAATTGTATGCCGATGTGGTGGAATTGGCAGACACGCCGCACTCAAAATGCGGTGCCGAGAGGCTTGCCGGTTCGAGTCCGGCCATCGGTATTCTGTAGTAGGGTTGTATTGAAGCACTATTGAGTTGTTACAATTTAATAAGTCACCTTCTTTATACCCTCTAAACGCGACGGTAGTATAGGACATTGCATGAATGTTCTATAACTACCGTCGCGTTTTAGTTTTGTTTATTGTTTAATGAAATCTTCCGTTCCATATCAAGATGTCATATTCACTTATTAATCTTTCTATTATTAAGTTGCATTCTATTCCTGATCTATTATAAGAAAGCTTCATTTGTTGGAAATAACTTCTTACTGCTTGGACCTGTTCAAGAGACAGATATGGGCAGGTCATGTCAAATCCTAATCCTCTAGGTAGGAGGATGGAATGTGGAACGTTCATGCTCTTGGGTGTTGTAAAATGGTAGGAACTATACCGTTCTGATTTCTTTCTACTATATAGGGGAGGTATGCAAGTGAGTGGATTGATATGCACGTAACGATAATAATAACTGCAGCAAAAATTCTTTTATAAAAGGGTTGCAATTAAAAGCATCGTTGTGGTATATTCTAATTCCTGCTTCGTTAAGAGGTTGGAAGCAAGCGAAAGAAGAAAACAACTTTTAAAAAAGATGTTGACTTCGTTTGAAAGACATGATATATTATAAAAGTTGCCGCTGACACGGCAGTGAGTAAAAGAAAGTAACTTACAATTGTTCCTTGAAAACTGAACAACGAGCAACGTTGAATGAAGGACATGATCTCGATCATGAAGCGCATTGAACGGGAATGTTAAGAATCACGAGATTTATCTCGTCAGCAATACAATGAGCAAGTCAAAC
>NZ_JASOYK010000016.1:0-2705 GCF_030226685.1 Paenibacillus sp. UMB4589-SE434
GTTGTTCAGTTTTCAAGGAACAATTGTAAGTTACTTTCTTTTCTTCACCGCCGTTCAGCGGCGACTTAATTAATATACCACGTTAACCTTTTGACGTCAACATCTTTTTTAAATTTCTTTTTCAATCGATGTATACTGCCTTTAAATTAACTTGTCCTCTTCCTACTCGCTTTATACAAGCTTTTCCGAAGTGGAAATACTACTTTACCATATATATTCACAGGATACAAGTAGATTCTCAACTTTTCAACTTTTGATTCGTTAACAGCTATCACATAGCTTGTATCTATACACTCTAATCATCATCTCGTGCATCTTCTCCAAATTAGTGATAGCAATACCGTCAATGTTCCAACATCCATATCTATGCACAGGAGCGGAACTCCGATAAAGAACAAACGACTTATTTCATACATTCGCTTCGCCGTATGTAACATTTAAGTACTAACATGATCAAAAGCTCTGGGCTCTCGCTTCATATTAAATATGATGGCTGAATCTCTTTGTCGCATGAGCTTTTACATCACAGCCTAGTCCATCCTTGAACCACCCCTGATGCGCAACCGTGTGCCGTCCCGCATTTGTTCATCACTCACTCCTCCCAATCCCAGAATAACAGCACTTTTCCTACTCCCCCCTGTATTCATTCGAAATGACAAAGTAAGGTATACCTTCACTCCTAAACGTTCGCCAGCTTGGATCAACTAGCGCTCAATGACAGCATGACCCATCTCGCTTACAATTCGAAGTCCTGAATTGGCTCCAATCACACGTACGTGTTCCCCAACTATTCATGGATTTCCTTCTATATCACTGCACTTGTGTTTTTCTGACACACTCATTTTGTTATGCGTAGATCACCGTTTCCAATATCCTTCTTTCATATGAATGCGCAAACGTTTGATGATGAACTTTGGAGGCTGTTGTTCATATACAGCAAAATACGTTTGATATAAACGTAATAACGGAGTTGGAAGAACCATGCAGCCAACGAATAGAGGGCATACGCAATTTGGAAGACGTCCTATATGTAAATCATTCTTCCTTTACTATTAAAAACTTTGTAGCGCAGATATTGATTTAACATCCTACTTAAAATTCGACATCAAAATCCTCCTTGATAATCCAAGCCTGATTTTCAAACGCCTATTGGATCAGCTTCATACGTATATTTATAGATCTGACAGTTAGATATGGGATTTTGTGTGAAGGTGTTTGTCGCTTCGCTAATCTATGGTTGTTGCACATCGAAACCATCCTTCTTTCCGAACTAAGATAATGAGACCAACTATAAAAATGGGCCATTCGTATTTGAGCGCCTGGTGTTATTATATATGGGCATAGATGTGTTTAGAGATTCTCGCATAGTACCTGTTATATATACTGAAGAAAATAAGGCCAGTAATTACCGCTCACTTCTAAATGGGTTTCTAATTGTAGTTTCTAATCCACTTAATATCGTGTTCTAGGTGGGTATATACAGTTTGGAATTAATCAAGACAGTTTATACTCTTGGCAGCAAATACACATTATTATGCTGCAGTGCTACATTCATCAGGATTATGATATGGGACATTTCCACAGCCCTCGCCATTTATACTGGCCGTTACTTTCTATATCATATAGCCCCTCGATCAATAGACTCTCGCATCTGATTTGGTGTTGATTGGTTTCAGCTTTTATTGGCCTTCTAAGCAGTAAGGAATTATTCCTCTTACTGTAATCTTTTAAGAGCAAAAAGGAAGTGTGTGTCCAATACGTATAATCACGGTGGACCAATCTTTATATCGCCGTCCAACGTCAATCACCCTATATCTAGATCTAGTACTAGGTTAGTTGTTTATTCTTTCTGCCTCCAACTGCAACTGCGTCTTCAGCTCACTATATATCTTGCGAAAAGTCTCTTCTACTAATCCGAATTGCATCCGTAACCTTCCTTATATACTCATCTTCATCTATTTGAATCAAATGGCAGCTTATCTCCTCTTGCATCGGCGATTCTTAAATACATCTAATTAACGTCTGGACTGTGTTCAAAACACTAAGCGATCTAGCCTGACGCAAGCAGAATAAGATTCAATTGTTGTTTATCTATAAAAAAATTTATTTTTCTCCAGATTAATTTCTAATTTTTAATACCAACGCTAACAAACTTAATTCATATACACTTTCTTGATATTAAAATTCAATAATTATAATTTCCAAATAAATACAAATTAATCTTATATTATTCAGATACTCATTACATGTTCCAATGATACAACCTTCATCATTTGAATTAAGAATAAATCCTGACATCAGTCATTATGAACAAATTTAAAGCAGCACATGTTCACATATGTGAATAACAATCGAATTACAGTAGAAATTAACAAATAAACATATGAAGATCGCTTATTCGGTGGATACTTGACAAGCATATGCAGACTTGTCCCCGGATACTATGGAGTTTTCAACAGCTTTGTGTGGATGAGTACAATAAAATAGAAGTTTTTATGACTTATGCACCTGTGGATAGATATTGTTATTTTCGTATTTATAGTTATCCCCTTGCGGGTTTAGAGGTTGTGGATAAAATGTGGACAGAAAATAGCCCACCGACTTATTACGGTCAGTGGGCTATTCAATTATACTGCTTGGCAACGTCCTACTCTCCCAGGACCCTGCGGTCCAAGTACCATCGGCGCTGGAGGGCTTAACGGTCG
>NZ_JASOYK010000018.1:0-1269 GCF_030226685.1 Paenibacillus sp. UMB4589-SE434
GCGCCGATGGTACTTGGACCGCAGGGTCCTGGGAGAGTAGGACGTTGCCAAGCAGATAAAGAAGCTGTCCCAAAAGGCCTGAATAGGCCCAAGGGAAGCTTCTTTTTTATTTGAAGAGCCATTAATTTGTTTAAATAAAGCGTTAAAATTACAATTACTATGCACTAATATAATGATAAATCATATTGTCTGGTAGGATGGAGTGCCGATCAAACACTGAAAGCAGAGTTGTTTTTACTTATATTAAAGGGTAGTACAGTATTTAAGGGGACTGAGGAATCTAAAATAGAAATATACAGAAAGTGCATAGAGTTATTTTTTCAATTGAGCAATTTACAACATTTTGCTTGCGAATATGGAAGGAAGTTATAATAGTCATACCTTTATACCCTAGAATGCTGTCTGAGGTGTTTGCTACGTTTTGATATACCAGTATTTTTACAAATATCTAAAAAATCCTCATGAGAACATGATATAAATATGGATCATGGTTCAATAACTCTCCTATAACTGCACTACTAACCAATTCCACTTGTAATATTACATATAAAATTCTCGATGTTAATTTCTTCTGCTTCTACACAAACCCATCCCATCCTAATTCAAGTTTATAGTATTTCAATTATTATTAACAATTAAAGATTACTCGGATCTAACACCAGCTTCGGCAGCTGAAGTTGAACATTTATAGAACGAGAAATTGATAGATAAGTTGGTACTTATGAGCATGGAATGTAAGCTTATTTAGGATCGGGCCAAGCTTGAAAGCTTCAAAGCATATTTGCTGTAATAGCCTTTGACTATGAAAGTTAAAAAGGAATTGGAAATAGCGAATGTATTGTACCCATATATGGCTGGCAGTAGGATTCTTTTTCAAATTAGTATACAACAGCAATTTAGATCTTGTGGGAGCGAATACCTTATATATGTGTGTTAGACTTGGAGAGTCGGTAGTTTAATCACCCCTGGGGAAGTATCTGATATTATGGGATAAGAAAGGACAAAAAACTAATCATATCTACTAAGTTATACATATTAACTACTTTATAATAATAAGGCTTGCATTATGTACAAAGGATATGATATATTATTGTTCCTGTCTCATTTTGAGGTGGGATTGGAAATAACACAAACAAGTTTAAATTAAAAAGATGTTGACTTCAAGTTGTTAACGTGGTATATTAATTAAGTAGCCGCTGAACGGCGGTGAAGAAAAGAAAGTAACTTACAATTGTTCCTTGAAAACTGAACAACGAGCAACGTTGAATG
>NZ_JASOYK010000019.1:0-1068 GCF_030226685.1 Paenibacillus sp. UMB4589-SE434
TGGAGCGGACAACGGGATTCGAACCCGCGACCCTCGCCTTGGCAAGGCGATACTCTACCACTGAGCTATGTCCGCATTGTGATCTCGACTTTCCTTACCGGAGAGGCGACAAGAAATAATATATCATAAATCAAACATACTTGCAATAGCTGATTTAAAAAAAATAAGATGCACTAATCAAAAGCACACATTTAATCCCATTTTCAACTTTGCAGTCGCATAAGTGTAGTATTTGATGTTAAGGATATCAAATACAAATCACACATTAAATATGAAGCCTGACTGACAGATACAACATTTTAAGCAAATCTTGGTCTCCCTAGAGAGCCTTATCTTTCACGACCTCTATATATGCTTCTGCTAACGAATAAATGCCTCTATAAGATATTGTACGGTCATAATAAATACTACTTGTCATCGACTCTGAGTGAGCTGTGAGCCACCGTAAGAACATCTAAGGGGAATAAGAGCACGATTATCCCCTGGTCCAGCCTAGACTTAATTTAGAACGAATAATGAGAACGTGCTGTAGACCAGATTACTTGATAAGCGCCTCTACAATAGCATGGCGTAGGGAAACATAACTCATCGAATACTCATGCATATTAAGAAAGACCACCTTCCTGTTATCAGTCCTGCCAAGTACCAAACGAAATCAAAGCAGTCTTAGCGTATTTTACTGCACAGGATAGTATAAACAGCTTAAGAAGTCTCTCAAGGACCGGGAAGGCCCCGTAAATCCTTCATGCAGATGTCTGTTATTCATACTCATACGATTCTGATCAAAGGAAAGCAGCCTAGCATCATCATCTATTCCTTTGTATTCACGTAAATAACACATATATATAATCAAAAAAACACTTATCTAATTAGATAAGTGTCTGACTGTAATATTTGGTGCGCGTGAAGGGACTCGAACCCCCACGCCGAAGGCGCCAGATCCTAAGTCTGGTGCGTCTGCCAATTCCGCCACACGCGCACGTTCAAATATATAACTGGTGAGCCATGAAGGACTCGAACCTTCGACACCCTGATTAAAAGTCAGGTGCTCTACCAACTGAGCTAATG